>NZ_VWVR01000006.1:624285-936428 GCF_015712685.1 Exiguobacterium sp. SRB7LM
AGAAGCTGTGTTACGAGAAATCGAAGGATTGCTTCCGAACGAGGTCATCGTCGAGGATGAACGACTCGCTGATTTATTGCGACAGACCGGAATCCCACTTTCGATTCAAGTGGACAAGCGGAATAGCCCGCTCGCACAAGGTGCGAAAGACGAGGCACAACGCTCGGCGTTTGAATTGCTGTTTGCCTATTTGACGAAAACACAGAAACGTTCACTTGACCACTTGCAACCAGCAGTCGCCTATGAAGTTGAACAACACATGCAACTTGACGCCAATACGGCCCGAAATCTTGAATTGTTCCGTTCGGCTCGTTCCGGGGAACGGAAAGGGTCACTCCTTTCTCTCCTCGATGAGACGACGACGGCGATGGGCGGTCGATTGTTGAAACGTTGGCTTGAACAGCCACTTTATACGGAACAAGGCATCAAAGAGCGACAGGACGCCATTGAGAACTTAGTGGACGACTTCATGTTGCGCGATCAACTCCAAGAGGAGTTAAAGCGAGTCTACGATATCGAACGGCTTGTCGCGAAAGTCGGGTACGGGACGGCGAATGCGCGAGACCTTGTCCAATTACGCGACACACTCGAGCGGATGCCTTCTGTCCGGTCACTCTTACAGACGGTGAAAGCCGATCGCTTGCAGCAAATCGAACAGAATCTTGACTCGTTCGAGACATTGAGTGAACAGCTCCGGGCTGCCCTTGTCGATTCACCTCCGATTTCGACTAAAGAGGGCGGGATGATTCGTCATGGTTATTCGGATGAGCTCGATGAACTGTTAGAAGCGAAAGCGAACGGAAAATCGTGGATTGCCAACCTCGAGCAACAGGAACGCATCGCGACCGGCATCAAGTCGTTAAAGGTCGGGTATAACCGCGTATTTGGTTACTACTTGGAAGTGACGAAAGCGAATGCGAAGTTGCTTGAAGAAGGACGTTATGAGCGGAAACAGACGTTGACGAATGCGGAACGTTACATCACGCCAGAACTGAAAGAGAAGGAAGCCCTCATCTTAGGTGCGGAAGAGAAGAGCTGTACGCTCGAATATGACTTATTTGTCGCGCTCCGAGAAGAAGTGAAGACGTATACGAAGCCCCTTCAGCAGCTGGCTCGCTCACTCAGTGAATTAGATGTGCTCCTCGCTCTTGCCGTTGTGGCGGAGAAGCGGGAATACGTACGCCCGGTTACGACATCTCACGTCCAAATTGAACGTGGCCGTCACCCTGTCATTGAGACGGTCTTGCCGCGAGGCGAATATGTCGCCAATGACTTGACGCTTGACGACACACGTCAAATGTTGCTCATCACGGGTCCGAACATGTCCGGTAAATCGACGTACATGCGTCAATTTGCCTTGATCGCGATCCTTCATCAAATCGGTTCATTCGTCCCGGCAGAAGCGGCGGAACTTCCGCTCTTTGACCGTATCTTTACACGAATCGGTGCGGCGGACGATTTGGTGAGCGGACAGTCGACGTTCATGGTCGAGATGACCGAGACGCGCCAAGCCGTCACTGAGGCGACGGAACATAGTTTGATTTTATTAGATGAAATCGGTCGCGGGACGTCGACGTATGACGGAATGGCGCTCGCACAGGCAATCGTCGAATATATCGCCTCGTCAATCGGCGCGAAGACACTCTTCTCGACGCACTATCATGAACTGACAGTGCTCGAAGATTCGATTCCGACGCTCGAGAACGTCCATGTCCGGGCGATTGAACGGGATGGACGTGTCGTGTTCTTGCATGAAGTACATCCAGGACGTGCAGACAAATCATATGGGATTCATGTGGCAGAATTGGCCGAACTTCCGGATTCGTTGATCGACCGGGCCAGAACGATTCTGTCAGAACTCGAGTCGGAGGCGACGAAACCTGTTTTAAACGAGCAGGCTGTTCCACTCCCAGTGGAAGAAGTCAGCCAGTTGTCGTTGTTCGAGTCAACTGACGCTGTTCGAGAACAGCTACTCAAACTCGATTTATTGGCAATGAATCCAATCGAAGCGATGCAGGCGCTGTATGAACTGCAACAGACCGCAAAGAAAGGGTGAGTCGATGGGAATCATTCGAGAGTTACCTGAACAACTCGCGAACCGAATCGCAGCCGGGGAGGTCGTCGAGCGACCTGCTTCCGTCGTGAAAGAATTAGTCGAAAATGCGATTGACGCGGGAGCGACGAAAGTAGACGTCGACTTACAAGAGGCGGGCATCCGTCTAATCAAAGTGCGAGATAACGGGAATGGGTTCCATGAAGAAGACGCCGCCCGAGCCTTCTTACGACATGCGACGAGTAAAATCCGGGACGAGCACGACTTGTTCCGCATTCGGACGCTCGGCTTCCGTGGTGAGGCGCTCGCCTCGATCGCGTCGGTTAGTCACGTCTTGTTGAAATCAAAGCGAGCAGATGAGGATGGTTTTGAGATGACGCTTGAAGGTGGAGTCGTCAAGGCGACGAATCCGGCAGCTACGAACATCGGGACCGAGATCGCGGTTAGTCAGCTCTTCTTCAACACACCGGCCCGTCTGAAATATTTGAAGACGTCAGCAACGGAACTTGCGAGCATTACCGATACGTTGAACCGTTTAGCGCTGTCTCATCCGGAGATTCGATTCACGGTCTTTCATGAAGATAAAGAATTGTTGCGTACGAACGGGAATGGAGACTTGAAACAAGTGATACTTGCCATCTATGGTCGCCAAGTCGCCGCACAAATCGTCACGGCGTCGAGCAAGACGAACGATTATACGCTGAGCGCCCATCTCGTGCGACCGGAAGTGACCCGTTCGAACAAACAGTACGTGACTCTCATCTTAAACGGTCGAAGCATCAAAAACTTTGCACTGACCCAAAGCGTGCTTGAAGGCTACCATACGCTCTTACCGATCGGTCGTTATCCGATTGCCGTGCTCGAAGTGAAGATGGACCCGATGTTGATTGACGTGAACGTCCATCCGACGAAACGTGAAGTGCGTTTGTCGAAAGAAAAAGAACTATGCCAGCTCATCCGAGAGACCGTTCAATTGACACTCCGGGAACAACGTCTCATTCCGTCTGTGAAACAAGAACCGAAGCCGAAACGTGTGACACCTTCTGAACAGTCGAAACTCGACTTTTCGATGGAGCCCCAACCTAAACAGGCAGATCCGGTCGAGTGGAACTATCCGATTCCGAGAGAACGGAAGGAGACGCTCACGTCACCATCCCAGTGGAACCCGGCTCCGCTCGTTCATGAGCCGGAGGCAGAGATGCTCGAACCAGAACAGGTCGAGGAGTCTGTACGTCAGTCGGAGCGTTTACCGGCGTTAGACGTCATCGGGCAACTGCATTCGAGTTATATCATCTGTGGAGCGGAAGACGGGATGTACGTGATGGACCAACATGCCGCTCAGGAACGCATCAAGTATGAGTTGTTCTATGAGCAGTTAGGACGTCCGGAAAAAGAGTATCAGCTTCTGTTGATCCCCTTAACGTTAGAGTTCACGCAAGAAGAGACGCTCGCTATCGAAGAAGTGCTCCCGCTTCTAGCGGATGCAGGCATCACGTTAGAGCCGTTTGGGGGTAATACGTTCCTTGTCCGTGAGATTCCGACATGGTATCCGCAACATGACTTAGAGGGCACGATTCGTGATTTGGTGGAGATGGCCATTCAACAGCGGTCAATCGACATCGCGAAATATCGCGAAGAAGCATCAATCCTCATGGCGTGTAAACGATCGATCAAAGCGAATCATCCACTCAATATGGAGATGATGCGACAATTGATTGATGATTTGAGTCGTACGACGTCTCCGTTTACGTGTCCGCACGGGCGACCGATTCTCGTGAAATGGAGCACGTATGAGCTTGAGAAGTTATTTAAACGCGTTATGTAATCGTCTTGTTACCTTGTTTTAACACGATGTAACGTTTATTCAGCCGTCCTCATGGGAAAACTATACACATGTCACTCAACGCATCGAGGTTGAGAGGTGGCTTTTTCACTGCCTCACCCTCAAGATGTCGACATGAAATGTATATCCATGTAGGAGGAAAAGAAAATGACGAACAAACTTCAAGTATCAAAACGAGAATTACGCCCACGGTCACTGCGCACGAAGTTGCGTAAGGAAGGTAAAGCGTTAGGCGTCGTCTACGGCTACAAAGTAGACAGCACTCCAATCGTATTTGACGAGATGGACCTTCGTAAAATTCTTCGAGACCACGGTGACAATGCCTTGATTGAACTCCATTACGATGGAAATAAAATCAACACGCTCGTGCACGGATCGGAAACGGACCCGTTCACAAACTTCTATCAGCACGTCGAATTCATGGCCGTGAAGATGGATGAAGAGACAGAAGTTGAAGCGGATATCGTTCTTACTGGCGACGCGAAAGGCGTCAAAGAAGGCGGATATCTTGCCCAGTCACTTTATAAAGTGACGGTCGCTGCGACACCGGCCAACATCCCTGAACGCATCGAACTTGACGTGTCAGACCTCGAAATCGGTGACTCGGTGACGGTAGCGGATCTTCCAGAAGACAAATCGTACACGATTGTCTCTGAACCAGATATGCACATCGCCTCTGTGAATGAGCCGGTTGCAGAAGTTGAAGACGAAGAATCGGAAGAAGGTTCAACTGAAGGGGAAGCATCAGAAGCTTCTTCTGAAGAAGCTGAAGAATCGACTGAGGATAAAGAATAAGCAATTCAATTATAAAAGAGGAGCATCATCCCTAGATGGGGTGATGCTCCTTTGTTTATTAATCAACATTTTTTTTACGAACATTTTTAGAAATGTTGCAATATAGAAAAGTTTATCAAAATGGTGAGAATGTTATGGTTACCTATTTCTTATACATGGAATAAACAAGGCACTTAAAACTTAGATAGGTTGAATCGAAAGGGCTCATAATGTTAGGTGAAGGAATCTGTGATAATTAGAGAGAAAAACAAATTGAGGTATCTACAGACTCGATTATAATCATCTCGGGTGTCTTAAAGGCTATTCAGTTGATTGTGGTCTAGTTACTAAAAGAGGCGCCACGGTTCTATATGAGTTCTTTCGTACCTTATTTCGATTTATGTCTGCTATCGGCGGTATGACTTTGTTGTTAGATTTCTTCTCGACGAGTAGGGATTTAGACAGAATCAATCGGAAAAAGACAGATAGAATAGTTGAACTTAAGAAAGGGGATTATAATGTTTTCTAACGATTTAATTAAAGAATTTATAGAATTTCAAGAAGTTAATGGAGAAGAGTTTACTTGGTGGAGTTTCGTAAATTACAAATATAGTATTGAAGACGCTCTTTCTTTTTTAAAATTTTTCAATCCAGAAATAATCTGTCATGAGAACTGTTATTTTTTTAAAGACAGTTTATCTCTTAGTTCATATAAAGGTTGGAAAGAAGAATTTGGAGCAGATTTGTCTTCCATTGAAAAGATGGTAAATTTGTACGAGCCTAAAGATTTCTTCATTATTAATGAGAAAAATGATGTCGATAGTTATAGTAAAAATAATCAAATTGAAGCTTTTGCAGAGACTCTTTGTCAGCAATGGAAAATTAGCTTGCAAGAGAGGTATAATAATATTCCTTTCCAAGTCCAATTGATTCGAGATAATGGAGACTTATACATCACAATGTTCGTATTGCGATGAGTGTGTTTAATTGATTTATGACTGAGAATGTTGAGTGATAATAAGTAATGGCATAAATATTAGACACGAAAAACTCATTGGAACTTATTAAATGAATTTTTTCATAACTTAATGAATCTTAGATGATTAATAAGATAAATGCTGGAGATGAGACAATATATGTCGCATTTATATATCGATTTAAGTAACATTACTTCTTCATCGGAACTACATCAGTTATTAAAAGAAAGTCTTCATTTTCCTGATCATTACGGCGAAAATTGGGATGCCTTTTGGGATGTCATTACTGATGTGGATTTTATAACTTTTCCTGATCAAATCACTTTCATAGGATATTCTTTGCTTGAAACGAAGTTGAGTGAGGATGCTAAGTGTTTAAAAATGTGTTTAGAAGAGTATAACGAAGAACATTATGTTTCACATTGTCATTTTGTTTTCTTGTAATCTAATTTGCTTACTAATATATAAAGCTAGTCTATAAGAAAGTAACCATTTTACAATCACTAATTTTTCAATATAACTTTTATAGTCCCCGACCATCATAAGAATTAATAGAAAAAACAGCTGATTTAAATTACAAGGTCTTTAAACTGAAAAATCAAAGGTGATCGCTATGCAAGAGCTTACAATTATTGAAAGGAAACGTCTATTAGAGCATCTTGAAGATAATTTAGATAATTATTTCATTATAGGTGAAATTAAAAAGGTATATGAGATCACTAGTTATGATGATTTAACTATTAACGATAACCAAAAAGCTTTAATTGATTTTTTGGTTTACCAAAATGTATATCCAATAGTCATAACATTTATATTATCTAAAAATATAAGTCAGGATAATGAGATGGTTGAAAAAATGGATTCAAGGAAAATTAAATATTCTATGAACTATTGCTCTGAGGATGAGAATTCTATTTATTACTGCAATGCAAAAATAGAAAACGAAAAAGATTTAAGGTTTTTGATTAACGAAACGTACTGGATGTCTGCTCAAAATGGGTTTTATAACATTATCTTTAAAGATAAATTGAATTTCACTTTAAAAAAATATGGTAAGTGGCTGTTCTCTAGAACTCAATTTGTACATTTAATTGATATGAGTCTACCAACTTCTTTTATTAAAATAGATGGAGATGGACTCGGGTTTATTTTGTTTTCTAATGAAAAAAAATATGAATCTATTGAAGAATTAACAAAGAATTTACCTCAAAAATTTTACATAGATTATTTAAACGAAAAATGAATTATGAGGGCCTCAGTTTGAGCATGTTTTAACTCATAGTCGAGTTACATAGATACTATGAAAAATGATATGTATGATGAGGTTTGGGGGTCTACTCATGATGACTCTTTGTTAGAATTATATAAACTGATAATAGTGGGTTTATCGATGTGAGAAATACAGTTCGTAGAGTTGGAATAAGAGTAAATTTAGCCAGATCATATAGCTTTGTATCATGATGTTCATTTATACAATCAAAATTATTAAAACCATTTAAAACTTGTGAAGCCATGTAGTTAAGTAGCACATATTCCATACAGAAGGTGAAAAAATGAAAGCTCAGGAAATATTAAGAGAAATCGAAAAAATACACTACTGGGATGCGCGCGTTTTAGGATTCGATTGCCGTTATTTTGGAGATGAAGTTTTACTAATAATCGAAGAAGAAAATGAAAATTATCACCATCAGATTGAATTTTTAGGTTGTATAAAAGTAGACATATCTGCTCCACTCGACGATCGAATAGTGCCTGTAAGAGAATTAAGCAGATTACAGCTCCCCTATTTCATGCATGATGTTAGTATAACAAGTTATGTACTTGAAGAAACAGAGGTATTTGTATGTAATTTGATTTTCCCTCCAGCAAGCGCTGAAATTCATTTCACTAAGATAAGAATCGGAAAGGAATATCACTGATAAATTTTACAATGTCTGAATTGCAATAGTCGACCAAGAGACAGTTAATAAATATTTATTGAACTATCATAAAATGTAGTGATTACAGAAGAACATTACAATGCAATTCATAAAATTGAGTGAGGTGTATTATATGTCATACAAATCGATACAATCGCTTTTACCTGTTAAAGAAAAGGCAATCCTGCTGGATCAGGTCGAAGGATTGAATAGATATCTTTGTATTTTACCGAACGATGAGTTAGAAAGTCAGTTTGGAGATTTTGAAGAGTTCACAAACCAAGGCTTTACAGTTGTAGGTTATGAAGATGTGCTAGGAGATTTTGTAGGAGTGGAGTTAAAAAGTGGACAACTTTTGATTGTTAATCATGAAACGCTTCATGTAGAGGAAAGATTAAAATTAACATTTGATGAACTCATGAAAAAGGATTAATCCCTTATTTGAACGATTGGTTTCATAAACTTTGTCTTATTATTCTCCCGAAAATCGGGAGAATTTTTCTTTGTCACAAATCCGCCATATGTAAACGATTACGATGTGAACACTCTGTCAATTCCCGCGAGAGGTGATTGCCAACAGAGACTGTACAGTTTATATTGTTAATGATTTCACATATTAGAACTGATACTTTCCTATTTAATTATTCAGAAAGAAGGGTTTGTGACATGGCATCAATGGAAATCCATGCACTCGAATCATTACGAAAAAAAGCACAGGCTTCCTCGCAAATGATTCATTATCGTCCAATGGAATACTTTTTACGGGCGATGTTAGCCGGGATCTTTATCGGCTTTGCTTCAATCTTCACGTTGAAAGTCGTCAACGGTATGTATTTAGCGGAATCTCCGTTCACGACACTCATTGGGGGCTTCTCGTTCGGGATCGCGCTCGTCATGATTATCTATGGGGGAGCGGAATTGTTCACGGGGAATACGATGTATTTCACAACGTCGACACTTCGCGGTTATACGACGCTTAGTGATACGATGCTCGTCTGGTTGCTCTGCTTCGTCGGGAACGCACTCGGGGGAATCCTATTTGCGTTACTACTTGCACCGACTGGCGTCATCCAAGAGCTCGGGATGAACAACTGGTTGTTCTCCGTTGTTGAGGGGAAAATGCACCATACGACGGTCGAAATTTTCTTCCGCGCCATCTTCTGTAACTGGATGGTCTGTCTCGCTATTTTCTTACCGAAACAAATGAAAAATGAGTTCGCTCAAATCTTCTCGATGATTTTTCTTGTCGCGGTCTTCTTCGCTTCGGGATTCGACCACGTCATCGCCAACTTCGTCTTGTTCGCCTTGACGCTCGTCGTCCCACACCCGGAGACGATTAGCATGGCAGGTGCAATTCACAACTTGATTCCTGCAACGTTCGGTAACATTATCGGTGGAGCGCTCTTCATGGGAGCCATCTATACGTGGCTCAACTCGAAGGGTCTCCGTGAAGCACAAGAATTAGAGGAAGAAGTCGAATTAAAAGTTGTAAAAGCTGTTAAATAAATGATGTTTGTCACATGTAGCGTAGAGCCTTGTCTTATCGAAGACGAGGCTCTTTTTTATCGTATGCCACAAGTAAACTGTCACAATATCGACTCGTGACCATCGAGAAAAACACATGCCATAATCTATATATAGGATTTATAAAACGATTAATATTGTTTTGAATCCATATATAGTGAGGTGATGGGTTTTGAAATTACTGCAGTTGTATGAGGACGTCTGCATCTTACCAGATCAAGACTTAGTACAAGAGAATGCGAACGTGGACGGTAAATCCCCGCTCGGGAAACTAGCACGACTCTCTTCGGAAGTGTCGAAAGAACTATCGCAGACGTATTTGATGTCGGAGCGACCAAAACAGGCCGTCACTGATAACTATTTATACGTGCACGACGCCGACTATTACATCACAGGCTCGACGACATGTTGTCAAATTCCACTCGGTCAATTATTAAAAGATGGATTCCATACGGGGCATGGAACAATCAGGTCACCAAAGGACATTCGCTCCGCCATGGCACTCGCATCGATCATCCTTCAAGCGAATCAAAATATGCAACACGGGGGGCAGGCGTTCCCGATGTTTGACGTCGACTTGGCACCGTATGTCGAGAAGACATATGAGCGTCAACTGAGCCGACTCCAATCCTTACCCGTTGACTGGGAAGAAACGCAATTGGAGACACTCGCGGAAGAAGAGACGATTTCGGCGACGTATCAGGCGTGTGAGGCGTTCATCCACAATGCGAACTCGATGCACTCAAGAGGTGGTGGGCAAGTGCCTTTCGTTTCGATCAATTATGGAACGGACACATCAAAGTGGGGACGTATCCTCATTCGAGAGCTACTTCGTGCCACGGAACGTGGGTTAGGGAACGGGGAGACTCCGATTTTTCCTATTCAAATCTTTAAAGTGAAGGAAGGAATCAACTTTCGGGAGGACGATCTGAACGTCGATCTTTTCCGTGAAGCGTGTCGGGTCACAGGAAAACGGCTATTTCCGAATTTTTCCTTCATCGATGCCCCGTTCAATGCCGCTTACTATGATGGGACGCATGCATCTGAAGTGGCATATATGGGTTGCCGCACTCGGGTCATGGGAAACCGACACGGAGAAGAGACGTCGATCGGTCGTGGCAATCTTTCCTTTTCCACACTCAACTTGGTGAAGATGGCACTTGTCTCGGAGTCGATCTCGGATTTTTACAGCATTCTCAACCGATATGTCGACATCGGGATCGAACAGTTGGTCGAGCGTTTCGAATATCAATGTACGCGTCGCGCTGAAGAATTTCGTTTCCTCTACACACAAGGTGTCTGGCGTGGAAGTGAGCAGTTACATATTCATGATGAAGTCCGAGACGTATTGAAACAAGGAACGCTTTCACTCGGTTTCATCGGACTCGCTGAAACGTTGAAGGTGTTGACGGGAGGTACACATGCTGAGTCGCGTGAAGCGGAGCGACTCGGTCTTGACATCGTCACGCATTTGGCCAATCGCATGCGTGCGGCAGCCGAAACGTACGACTTGAACTTTTCGTTGCTCGCGACACCGGCAGAAGGATTGTCAGGTAAATTTGTGACGCGAGACCAGGAAACGTTTGGGATGATTGAAGGTGTCACTAATCGTGCCTTTTATACAAATTCATTCCACGTGCCGGTCTATCAGTCTGTATCAATTCGTGAGAAAATCCGAATCGAGGCACCGTATCACGAATTGTGTGACGCGGGACATATTTCATATGTCGAAGTCGATGGGTCACTTGCCCACAATGCGGAAGCGGTGGAATCGATTGTCCGCTTGATGCGACAGCATGATATCGGCTACGGTTCCATCAATCATCCGGTCGATCGTTGCGGAAATTGTGGGTTAGAAGGACTGATTGACGATGCCTGTCCGACGTGTGGCGAGGATACAAACATTGAACGAATCCGCCGCATCACCGGTTATTTGGTCGGGACGATGGACCGTTGGAATACGGCGAAGCGAGAAGAAGAGCGGGCGAGGGTGAAACACGATGCGCATTCTATCCGTCGTTGAAGAATCCGTCGTTGACGGACCGGGGATTCGGACGGTCATCTTTACTGCTGGCTGTCCGCATCACTGTAAAGGGTGTCACAATCCTTCCTCGTGGAATCCAACCGGGGGTGAGGATGTCGAAGTAGAGGAACTTGTTCAACGCGTCAAGCTCAGTGGTTGGGACGGGGTGACCATTTCTGGAGGCGAACCGTTTCTTCAATCGTCAGCGTTAGCAAAACTCGTCACGGCATGTAAGTCGCTCGGTAAAAATGTGTGGGTGTATACGGGTTATACGCTCGAACAGTTGGAAGCGATGCATGACGAAGCGATTCAAACCGTGTTGGACTACGCCGATGTGCTCGTCGACGGTCGTTACGAGCAGTCGCTACGAGATATGGGACTTCGTTTTCGAGGATCGAGTAATCAACGGATCATCTTTTTGAATAAAGTATAATCGAGGCAGAGATGTCTCGATTTTTTGTATAATGATGAAAAAGGGGGAGTTTTAATGAAATGGTGTAGTTTTGAGATGCAGGAAGAGCAACGAGTGGGGATTGTCAAAGGCGATTTCGTTTTTGATGTCAGCAATCAAGTACATACGACAAATTTATTAGAAGTGATCGCGCGTGAGTTCGAACCAGATATCGATTTGGACGTGGCGCCCTCATACCGAATGACGGATGTGAAATTACTCGCCCCGTACCGTCCATTGAAAAACGTGATTTGTATCGGCAAGAACTACGAAGAACACGTGAAAGAGATGGATACAGCAGGAGCAGGGAAACTCGTCATCTTCACGAAAGCACCGACCTCGGTCGTCGGTCCGGAAGCGGTCATTGAGCGTCATCCTGAATTGACGGACAAACTTGACTATGAAGGTGAGCTCGCCGTCATCATCGGCAAGTCTGGACGAGACATCGAAGCGGTCGAGGAGCACATTTTCGGTTACACCATTCTAAACGATGTGACGGCTCGAGACGTGCAAAAAGAACATGTCCAATTCTTCCGTGGCAAGTCGTTCGATACGTTTTGTCCGATAGGACCGTTCGTCGTCACACCGGACGAGCTCCAGTTCCCTCTCCAAATCAAAACAAGTGTCAATGGGGAGACGCGTCAAGACGGGACGACAGCCGATATGATTCGTCCGATTGATGAACTCATTCGTACACTGTCGAAAGGCATGACGCTCGAAGCGGGTGACATCATCGCGACGGGGACACCAGCCGGAGTTGGGCACGGGATGACGCCACCGACGTATCTACAAACGGGAGACACGGTCGAAGTGACGATTGAAGGTCTCGGTACGTTAAGAAATGTGATTGTCTGAATGAAATGACGTAAAATGTGAAGAATCTTGTAATTCATTTATCATTTTATAAATGAATGTTCCTCTTCGTTATAGTAAGGGTAGAAGATAACACAGAGGAGATGAATCATTATGGATCGTCACGATCAATCAAATGAACACGATCAATTACATGAATCAGAGCAACAAAAAGATTGGTTAGATACAGAACTCGGTTCATCCAACCGAGAAGAGACAAAAGTACGAACACAATCAAAACCGTCATTCGTCAGCCGTATGTTCCCGGGACTTGTCGGTGGAGTCATCGGAGCGTTGTTGACGGGCGCAATCGCATATCCGTTCATCGACCAACCCGCGACGAGTGTGAGTGACACGAACGTGACCTCGCAAGGGACTCCGGTCCAAACGTCATCGAACGTATCCGATTCTTCGGTCACAAATGCCGTCGCGACAGCTCAACCGGCCGTCGTGACTGTAAACAACTTCGCCCAAACCGGATTCTCGAGTGAGGCTGTCGAGGCTGGAGTCGGGTCGGGCGTCATCTATAAAAAAGAAGGCGACTCAGCATATATCGCGACGAACCATCATGTCGTCAACGGGGCTGATAAATTGACGGTCACTTTCAATGACGGGACGACTGCGGAAGCGACACTCATGGGAAGTGACGCGACGTATGACTTGGCCGTCTTAAAAGTAGACGCTGATAAGGTACCGGCCGTTATCTCAATCGGGAAATCGAGTGAGTTGAAACCGGGACAAACGGTCATCGCCATCGGGAATCCGCTCGGACAATTCGAGAACTCCGTGACACGCGGTGTCGTCTCATCGACGTCACGTCTCGTACCGGTCGATACAGATGAGAACGGACAGGCCGACTTCAACGCCGAGGTCATTCAAACGGATGCGGCCATCAATCCGGGGAACTCAGGTGGTGCGTTAATCAACGAAGAAGGACAACTCGTCGGGATCAACTCGATGAAAATTGCGACAGCAGAAGTAGAAGGGGTCGGATTCTCAATCCCGGTCGACATCGCGTTGCCGCTCATCAATCAAATTGAACAGACGGGAGAAGTGAATCATCCGTCACTCGGCGTCTCACTTCGTGACGTATCAGAGTTCCCTCCAGGTTACTTGACGGAACAAATCAACTTACCTGAATCGGTGACAGCTGGAACAATCATCGTGGAAGTGCAACAAAATAGTTCTGCTGCGAAAGCGGGTCTTGAAGCGCGTGACGTCATCGTGAAAATCAATGACAAAGACGTCAGCTCGTTTATCGATCTCCGTAGTGAATTGATTCGAGACACGGATGGAACGGTCGATATCGAATATGTCCGTGACGGAAAAACGGAAACGGTTCAAGTCGAGATTCAAAATGCGAACGGTTCTGCATTGTAAAAGGTGGGCAATATGCCCGCCTTTTTTGCTATGCTTATACAAAAGGAGGATGAGTTATGGTACGAAATTTATATGGGGTGTTACTCTTCGGGGCAGGAATTTTACATTTTGTCAGAGAAAAGGCGTTCATGTCGATTATTCCGAAGTCTTGGCCGTTCCGTCGATTGATGGTACAACTGAGCGGAGTCGTTGAAGTCGTCTTCGGGGCGATGCTCTTACTGAACAAAGGAACATCGTTCGTAAAACGGACGCTACCGGCATTCTTTATCGCTGTCTTCCCGGCAAATATCAATATGGCCGTGAAGCCATCTAGAATCGGCGGGAAGGTCATTCCGAAATGGATTACATGGGGACGACTCCCGCTTCAATGGGTTTTGATCAAAGGTGTCAAAAAAATATAAAGGTGTGGAGATACATATGACAAGCGTATTGAAATGGTTTGAACATTTTCATGCACATCCAGAAGTCAGTTGGAAAGAGGTTGAAACGACGCGTACGATTGCCTCGATTTTATCAGACTGGTCGATTCCCCATCGAACGTTTGAGGACGTGACCGGGGTGATCGCAGAGATTGGGTCGGGAGAAGACGTGATTGCGGTCCGCGCCGATATCGACGCGTTATGGCAACAAGTGGACGGTACGTTTCGAGCGAACCATTCATGTGGGCACGACGCGAACATCAGCATGGTACTCGGTGCGCTCGAACAGTTGAAAGATGAGGCATTACAGAAACGAATCCGCTTTATCTTCCAACCTGCCGAAGAGCAAGGAAACGGTTCGCTCGCCATGATCGAACGAGGTGCGCTCGAAGACGTGACGCAACTGTTCGGGATTCATTTGCGTCCACAAGAAGAGTTGAAGAAAGGCCAATACGCGGCGGCAATTCAACATGGGGCTGCCTTCTTCCTAAAAGGAGAAGTGCTTGGAGATGATGCCCATGGAGCGAGACCACATCAAGGGCAGAATGCACTCGATGTCATCTTCACGATTCAACACATGTTAAAAAGCATTTACTTGTCACCGTTTGAGCCACACTCCGTCAAGTTGACAAAAGTCCATGCTGGAAGTGACAACATGAACATCATTCCAGGAAATGCGACGTTCTCGATTGATGTCCGTGCCCAACAAAATGAAGAATTGCTCGAACTGCGAAATCGTGTCGAAGACATGCTACTCCATGTCGGGCAGCTTCATCGTGTGAAACTGGAATGGGAGTGGCAAGACTTCACACCGGGAGCGGTCGTTGGGGAACAGTCAAGTCAGATTGCGAAGCAGGCGATTGAGCAACGCTTCGGTCAGTCGGCTCTCGTCGAACGGATCGTCACGTCAGGTAGCGATGATTTTCATTTCTATACCGTCGAGAAACCGTCACTTGATGCGACGATGATTGGAATCGGCGCTGATTTAGGTCCAGGCCTTCATCATCCGCATATGACGTTTGACCATGACGCGTTAGAAGATGGGGCACGCCTACTTGCGGATGCGCTCCGAATTGCAGCAACATAATTCAGAATGAGTGGGATAGACAGATGTCTGTCCACTCATTTTTTTATTGCATCACATAAGTGTAAGCGCTATCATAACGTTATTAGCGACAATATAACGACAATTCTGAATTTTCGCTATAGGGGAGGAAGTTAGATGGAAACAACGGGGAACAAGCAAGACATGAAGTTAGGGTGGGCGCTCATGCCACTCGGGGTGATGATCGTCGTCATGCTCATCTCGATCGTTAAGCTCGGTCAAGGTCCACACATCCCGCTCATCGTCGGAACGGCAGTCGCTTCAATCGTCGCCTGGCGTCACGGGTTCAAGTGGAAAGAGATTGAAGAGATGATGTATAAAGGGATTCGTCTCGCCTTACCGGCAGTCGTCATCATCATTTTGGTCGGGTTGACGATTGGGGCATGGATCGGTGGAGGAATTGTTGCCACGATGATCTATTTCGGACTGAAGATCATCTCACCGGCATACTTTTTGTTAACGATTTGTCTCATCTGTGCGGTCGTCGCGCTCTCAATCGGGAGTTCATGGTCGACGATGGGTACGATTGGAGTAGCGGGGATGGGCATCGGGCTGAGTATGGGGATACCGGCGCCGATGGTAGCGGGGGCTGTCATCTCAGGAGCTTACTTCGGGGATAAGATGTCGCCTTTGTCAGACACGACAAACTTGGCGGCAGGATTAACTCATACGAATTTATTTGTACATATTCGACACATGCTCTATACGACAATTCCAGGACTCATCATTGCACTCGGGGTATACGCATGGCTCGGTAGACGATTTGCAGATTCTTCGACAGACTCGTCTGAAATCACACAGACATTGACGATTTTAGAGGACAGTTTTGTCATCTCACCATGGTTACTCGTCGTACCGCTCGCCGTCATTTTGCTCGTCGCGAAGAAGGTGCCGGCGATTCCAGCGCTCGTCGTCGGGATTGCCCTAGGTTTCTTGGCTCAAGTGTTCATCCAAGGGGGCACGCTTGCGGACAGCGTAGGCGCTCTTCAAAGTGGCTATGTCATTGATACGGGTAATGAACTGGTCGATAACCTCTTCAGCCGAGGTGGTCTTGATGCGATGATGTACACGGTCTCGATGACCATCGTCGCGATGACGTTCGGTGGGATTTTAGAATATTCGGGGATGCTACAATCCATTATGAACCAAATTTTGAAGTTGGCGAAAACGGCAGGTTCATTGATCGCTTCAACGATTTTAGCGGGAGTTGCGACGAATGCGACGTGTTCGGAGCAGTATATCTCAATCGTCGTTCCGTCACGCATGTTTGCTGGAGCGTATGAAAAAATGGGACTGCAGTCGAAAAACTTATCTCGTGCCCTCGAGGATGGAGGGACGTTGACATCCGTGTTTATCCCGTGGAACACGTGTGGGGTATTCATCCTCGGCACACTCGGGGTCGGAGCTTTCGAATATGCACCGTATGCCGTCTTGAACTTCATTGTACCGGTCATTTCGATTGTATATGCCTTCACGGGGTATACGATTGAGCGCATGGCGGTCATCCAACAGGAAGAACCTGTCGCGGAACAAGCGGCTCAATAAAACGATTCCCGGTCGTCAATCGACCGGGAATTGAAATTTATAGACGGTGCGCGGACGACCTTGGCTGTAGCTCATCTCTTCGCCAATCGGATGAACGAGTTTTGCATCAACCAATTTTTTGATGAGTCGCTCTGTCGTGCGACGTGTCACATTTAAATGGTCGGTCAGCTCTTTCGCTGTAAACTCGAAATGGTCCGTTGAAAAATGAATGAGCTTTTCGATATTTGTCGGACTCATACCCGTCTTTTTCATCATGTCATAGACATGCGTTTGCGTGACGCGGAAATGAATCGGTGTCGGTTGATCGGTGAACGTCATTCGTTTTGAATCGTCGACGATGCGTATAGCGGCATTGTTTGTCGTATGAAGGGCAAGTTCGGCATGCTCAACGGCGCGTTGATAATCGGAACCATACCCGATCCCTACATGACCAGAAATGTTCTCTGACAAGATGGAACCGTTTGACATGGCGGAGTCAATCTTTCCTTTACTCGATAATAGGACGATACCGTCTTGAGTGGTCTCCATCAATTTACCACCGAAATAATGATGTGTTGTCACATGGTTGAGCGTATCTTCACTGGCATCCGAGTAGAAGAGCACGGCGAGTTGTGACTGGTCTGATTTGTTCAATCGAATCTGTTGAATAAAATCATGGAAGTGGTGGAGAATTCTCTCTTCTGGCTCAATCATGAGTTGACTAGCAAAACCATTTTCCACTAAGTGTCGATGAACTCGCTCGACACTCGTCAAAGCGAATCGAGTCGTCCCAGTTCGTTGAAGTTGCTCATGAAACGAAATCAACTCTTCGAAATTCATATACGGATTAAGTACTTTCACTTGCGGTGGCGACATGTGTCTTGGAAACGATGCTAAAATCGATTCAAGTCGTGACGCATCAACGAGATCGATGGAGAGCTCTTCGATTCGGAGCTGTTGTGTCAATGTCACGTATAAAAGTGACGTCAACAACACAACATCATCTTGAACGACGTGATGGGCAAATGGAAGGGTCGCTTCCTCCGTCGCATACGTATAAGGGAATGAACCGGAGAAGAACACTCCGTCAAAAAATAGGAGTTTCGTAGCGATGTCTTTCGCTTCTCGCGGGTCATCATAAGAAAATCCCTCGATTCGAACATCGGGTAAAGAAGAACCGTTCCGTACCTGTTGTATAAACGATGGTGAGCCGACAACGGCGATATGGATGGACATTGAAAATCCCCCTTGCAATTTAGCGACTATATAACGACAATATAGAGGAAAGAGCAGTTGAAGTAAAGGAGTGATGAACGTGAATATTCAAAAAATAGAAATTTTCTCGGTTCGCTTTCCATTAAAGGTACCATTCATCGTCAGTTATCACCGTTATGATGATATGCCATCTGTCATCGTCAAAATGACGACCGCATGTGGACTTGTCGGATATGGAGAAGCCGTGGCGGATGAGCATGTGACGGGTGAGTCCGCTGAGAGCACGGTCAGCGTCCTACGTCATCTATTGTCTCCGCTCTTAATCGGAAAAAATCCGATGCACTTAGAGCATATTCATGACGAAATGGACCGTGCGATTCGTGGTGTTCCGGCTGCCAAAGCAGCACTCGATATCGCCTGTCATGATGTGATCGGGAAAAAGCTGAATCAACCCATCTACGAATGGATTGGCGGTCGGTACCATGAGTCATTCCCAGTCACGCACGTCTTGAGTATCGGAGAGCCGAACCATATGGCACAAGAGGCACTCGAACAAATGAAACGAGGCTATACGGCAGTGAAGATGAAGGTCGGAGTCGATGTGCAAACGGATGTGGCGCGTGTCAAGGCGGTACGGGAAGCGGTAGGAAATGACGTGCCGATTCGAGTCGATGTTAACCAGGGATGGGTCAACGCGGCCAATACGGGTCAAGCCATGCGTCTACTCGAACCGTATGGCATCGATTGGGTCGAACAACCGGTCAAGGCGGATGATTTTGAAGGCATGCTCGAAGTGAAACAAAAAATTTCCGTTCCGCTCATGATGGATGAAGGGCTGAAAGACGTTCACGATATGAGACGCTTGACGATGATGCAGGCAGCCCATAAAGCGAACATCAAGCTGATGAAGTGTGGTGGCATCTATCCGGCGAAAAAGTTGGTTCATATGGCGGAAATGTCCGGAATCGAATGCCAGATCGGTTCCATGGTCGAATCCTCTATTGCATCGAGTGCAGGATTCCACGTCGCTTTCTCGAGTAAAATCGTGAAGACGGTCGAGTTGACGGGCCCGCTCCGATTCGGGAAAGATGTCGGCAACTTATTATATGATTTACCAATCATCTCGCTGAACAATCGTCCGGGACTCGGTATTGACGTCGATGAGGACGTGTTGCGTGAATTGACGACGGATTCTTACGTGGTTGGAGATGAGTCGCATGTGGAAAGGTGAGATCAAAGATCTTTCCCTTCATGTTTGTGTTCTAGGCTTGTCCGATTTACCGGAACTGTTGTCCGTCCAAGATGCGGTCATTCAGGCATTGGCTGAACCAGAACATTATCAATCGCTATCAGTTGAAGAGTTCACGAAACTATTGAATGACCAGACATTGATTGGGGCAAGATCAGATGGTCGGATTATTGCGTTCCGAGCGATGCTCATCCCACCGATTGATGCGGAGCATCTAGGACGAGATATCGGATGGCCGGATGATTCGCTTGAACGTGTCCTTTATCAGGAAGTGACGAATGTCCACCCAGACTTCCGTGGATATGGACTACAGACACATTTGGGCAAATTACTAATGAAACAAGTTGAATCGGATAACCGTTTCGATGTCGTCTGTGCGACCGTTGCTCCATTCAATATTCCAAGCATGAAAGACAAGTTTTCTCTCGGACTTCGAATCGGGGCGTTGAAAGAAAAGTACGGCGGGAAACTCCGCTATATTTTTTACAAAGAGATGCATCGTTCGTGGCATCCCACATCAGTTGCGCAAGATGTACCGATGGAAGATCGTGGGCGACAAGTTGAGTTGCTTCAAGCTGGTTGGGTAGGGACGGGCATGATGAAACAAGGGGAGCAGTGGATCGTTCGATATGAGAAGTAAAAAAATCCTCGTCAAGCTGACGAGGATTTTGGTTATTCGAGAACGAAGAGTACATCATTCGCGAATTTCTCATACGTACGGTCACTCGGGTGGAACTGGTCGGTCGCAAGGTCTCTTGATAAGTCAGAGATGTAGGCGAACGGGTCGATCACATCGATATTCTGCGCATTCGCCAATTGTTTCGCGGATGCGTTCCAATCGAGGATGAGCTGATTGAATGCTTGTCCATTCTCATCATTTTGAAACGGATTGTATAGACCGATATACACGATGGTTGCTGAATCGTTGAGTGATCGAATTTCAGAGAAAATCGTTTCTAAATTCGTCTTCGCGTCCGTGACCACTTGTTGAATATCGACGGATTCGAAGTTATCGACGTTTTCCCCACGGTTGAACAAATCGTTTCCACCGATGGTCAACGTGATATATCGTGCGTTCTCAATCGTCCGACGCACTTCAGGTTGCTCGAGTTGAGTGAGTAAATCTTCTGTTCGTGCCCCAGACACGGCAAGGTTTTGCGTACGTACTCCTTCTTCTTCAAGAGCAGTGCTGACAGGCTGTACATATCCTGCGCCTGATGTTGACCCGACACCGCGTGTCAACGAATCGCCTAATGCGACGTAGACGTCTCCTTGTGGTTCAGGGCGTTCGTCTTCGGAGACGGAAAGTGTTCGCTCCGGCGGATTGACGATATCCTGATAGCCGATCCATAGACCATATAAGGCGATTCCCGTTAAAAGAACGGCGCCACTTAAAAATGCATACCATTTCGACTGTTTCATGGGCTGACCTCGCTTTCTATATGAACATCATATCAAAAATGTGTGGATGTGCCCTATGTGAATGTTCGAATAGGACAGATTCACTTTTGTCCGATAGAATAAAGAAAGAGGTGAGACAATGGAACCGACGTTAAAGCTACATCAACTAACAAAAGTGATTGGAAAAAAGACGATTATCGATAACATTTCGTTAGACGTCTACCCGGGTGAGGTCTTCGGATTTTTAGGACCGAATGGCGCCGGGAAGACGACGACGATTCGAATGATTGTTGGCTTGATCAAACCGACGAAAGGAAATGTATCGATTTGTGGGTATCGTGTTGACAAACAATTTGTCCAAGCGATGAATCAAATCGGAGCAATCGTCGAGAACCCAGAGCTGTATAAGTTTTTATCCGGACGTGAGAACTTAGAAGCGTTCGCACGCATGTTACCTGGAGTCGATGATAAGCGAATCCAAGAAGTCATTGACCTCGTCGATTTGACCGCTCGAATCGATGATAAAGTGAAGACGTACTCTCTCGGGATGCGACAACGACTCGGGATTGCCCAAGCGCTATTAAACAATCCACGGGTGCTGATCTTGGATGAGCCGACGAACGGGCTCGATCCGATGGGGATTCGAGATTTACGACTTTTCATTCGTCGACTCGTAGAAGAAACGGGACTGAGTGTTCTCGTATCGAGTCATATCCTGGCCGAGATTGAACTACTAGCGGACCGAGTCGCCATCATGTCGCGAGGCAAGATTGTCAAGGTGGGGACGGTCCATGCTTTAATCGAAGAACTCGCGTCAACGGTCGACTTACATGTGACGAATAGCTTTGAAGTATTACCGATCGTTCAAGGGTACGAAGGAATCGACCAAGCGGACGTGGTGGACGAACGGACGATTCGTATATCCATGAACGTGGAAGAGACGGCGAAGTTGAATCGCTATTTGATGGAAAGAGACGTCGAGGTGTTCGGACTCGAGCGCCGTGTCCAAACGTTAGAGGACCTCTTCATCACGTTGACAGGCGGTGATCACATTGCCTAATCCATCGATGCTCGGCCTCATTCGTAATGAAGTGCTCAAGATTCATCGGAAACGCAGATTGATGGTCGTCTCTATCATCTTGATCGTACTTGTTTCGATGTTCACGTATGCGAACTATCGTCAAATCGAGAAACAACGAGAAGAACAAGGAACGATTGATTGGCGTGTCGATCTACAACAAGAGATCATCGATACACAAAACCGACTCGCCTCCGCGAACGTCCAAGACGAGTTCCGGCAGATCCTTGAGTTCCAAGTCCAACAGAATCAGTATTATCTTGATAATGATATCAATCCGAATTATCCCGGAGCTCCGACGTTTATGCGTGTCTTCTTCTCCCAAGGGACAACGCTTGTCCTACCACTGTTCATTATCGTATTGATGGCAGATATCGTGAGCGGAGAACATAACGATGGGACAATCAAGACGCTGTTATCGCGACCAGTCCGGCGATATAAGATTTTGCTCGCCAAATGGCTGACGACACTCCTCTATACATCGATCTTAATATTTGTGACCGCCGTCGTCAGTTACGCCATATCCGGAATCGTTCTCGGCTGGGACGGATGGAACGCTCCGATTTTGACCGGTTTCCAAGCTTCGCCGACCGGAACATTCTCGACCGACTTTGTGCATACATTGCCGATGTGGGAGTACCTGCTTATGTCGATGGGTCTTTCATGGCTCGTCGTGGCTGCGGTCGGAACAATTTCTCTCATGATTTCTGTTTTGGTGAAAAATACGGCGACTGGAATCGGAATCATGATGGCTGTCCTCATCTCGGGGCCATTATTGACATCGCTTGGTTCAAACTGGGATAGCTCGAAATACCTGGTGAACGTCAACTTCGGTCTTCATACCTATTTGGAAGGACAGGCTCCCCCGATTGATGGGATGACGTTACCGTTTTCGTTACTCGTCATTCTCATTTGGTCCATGGCCGCCTTGGCGTATGCGTTTTACCACTTTACCCAAAAAGATGTGTATTAATTATTCGTGCTCCTTTCCTAAGGAGCACGAATTTTTTTTGGATAAAATTAGGTCGTAAATAGAATGAATGGTTCTAAATACTCAATATTATGAATTATCAAAATAATTAAAAAGATGGATACAGCCTTTGTGGGAAAGTGTGTAAAGTAAGAATCATCACAAAGGAGGTAAACACATGAAAAAAGTTGTTTCTACATCATTAATCGCAGGCGTATTGCTCGTACCACAATTGGTCGGTGCGGCAGAATTGAAGTCAGGCACTCTGACGAAACCATCAGAAAGTGCACCGACAACGATTGTAAAAGAATACGTCAAATCAAAAGGTGAGTTCAAGACGATCGAGTCGAAATCAGACAAAGTCGGGAAAGTGGTTAAGCTCCAACAGACAGTTGATGGCGTGCCAGTATTCGGTGGTGTGGTAGTCGGTGTCGTAGATGAAGCGGGTCAATTGAAGACAGTCGTGGATGATGCGAAATCGGTCAAGAACCTACATAAGTCGATCAAGTTAACTGAAAAGAAAGCCATCGCGAGTTACAAAAAGCTTGTCGGACATAAAGGGGCCTACGAGCTCGAACCGGAAGCGGAATTGATTGTTTATCCAAAAGGTGAGAAGTCGGTTTATGCATATCAAGTGACCGGAACAATCCTTGAAGCGGAAGAGCCGTCACGTTGGACATACTTCATCGATGCTGGAACAGGTGAGGTACTTAATAAATTTGACCAGTTAGCTCATGCAAGACCGACGAACGGTGTGACAGGTACGACATATACGGGAACGGGAATCGATGTTCTCGGCTACAGCCAAACGTTCAAGACAACGAAGAGCGGATCTTACTATTATCTCCAAGATTCAACGCGTGGAAAGGGAATCTATACGTACGATGCGAAAAACCGTACGACACTCCCAGGTTCGCTATGGGCTGACGTGGATAACGTCTTGAACACGACTTATGACCGTGCCGCTGTCTCTGCACACGTCAACGCGACAAAGACATATGATTTCTACAAAAACACTTACGGACGGAACAGCTATGACAACGCCGGAGCTGCATTGAACTCAACGGTTCACTATAGCCGTAGCTACAACAATGCGTTCTGGGACGGAAGTAAGATGGTATACGGAGACGGAGACGGTCAAACGTTCACGTATCTTTCAGGTGCGCTTGACGTAGTCGCTCACGAATTGACTCACGCGGTCACGGAGTACACGGCAGGATTAATCTATCAAAACGAGTCCGGGGCGATCAACGAAGCAGTATCGGATATCTTAGGTACAGTGGCGGAATATAGCGTCGGCACAAACTTCGACTGGTTGGTAGGGGAAGACATCTACACACCTGGTGTAGCGGGCGACGGACTTCGTTCGATGGCGAACCCGGCTGCATACGGTGACCCAGATCACTACTCGAAACGTTACACAGGCACACAAGACAATGGTGGGGTTCACATCAACTCAGGTATCGTCAACAAAGCGGCATACCTCTTAGGTAACGGTGGATCGCACTACGGCGTATCGGTGCAAGGAGTAGGAGTCATGGCGATGGGGGATATCTATTACCGTGCCCTCAATGTTTACTTGACACCAACGTCTAACTTCTCAAGCCTTCGTCAAGCGGTCGTACAATCTGCGAAAGACCTTTACGGTGCGACAAGTCCGCAAGCGGTATCAGCTGCGAAATCATTTGACGCTGTCGGAATCTACTAAGTTCTCAACATCTCTTCCGAAATTTTCGGAAGAGATTTTCTTATGCAGTTTTTGGGTAAATCAAAGTTGAACGTCGAGCGAAAAGGAGAACGAGTATGAACACGAAGGAATTTATTGTGTCACCAAACAGCAAGATTCAATTAGATGATATTCCAACGACTGTTTCAGACAAACCGGAGGATGACATCTTGACGACTGAACTCATCCCGAACAGTGTCGAGCGATTGAAAGAGCTACATTGGCGATTGTATGCCGAGAGTAAGAAAGGGATTATTGTCGTCTTACAGGCGCTTGATGCGGGTGGGAAAGATGAGGCAATCAGCTATATCTTTTCAAATTTGAACGCCCAAGGACTGAAGACGAATGCGTTTCAAAAACCTTCTGATACAGAAAAAAAGCACGACTATCTGTGGCGAATGCATGACTTATTACCTGAAAGAGGTCAGGTCGGGATTTTGAACCGATCTCATTATGAAGAGGTCATTGCACCTCGTGTACATGATTTGTTGGGGGACGAAGTACTTCCGGAGGAAATGGACCAGGAAGAGGTCTGGCAGATGCGATATCGTCAAATCAACGATTATGAACGCTATTTACAGGAAAACGGATTCGAAGTCATCAAGTTCTTTTTCAATGTATCTAAAGATAAACAACGAGACCGTTTGCTTGAACGATTAAAGGATCCGAAAAAGAATTGGGAATTCTCCTTCAGTGACATCGAAGAGCGGCAGCATTGGGAAGAATATCAAGGAATCTTTGCCGAGATGTTGTCGCACACATCAACGGAAGTCTCACCCTGGTATGTGTTGCCGGCAGATGATGAGTGGTATAGTCGTTTTGTTATTTCGTCAGTCATGATTGAAGTTCTTGAACGCATTGATCCACAATATCCGACTTTCACGGATGAGGAACAAGAGCGAATCGACGAGGCCATCCAAACCCTTGAGAACGAGTAGGGCGTGGCGTTCTCGTGAACACTTAAAAATCCCCTTGCACTGAAAGCGAATTCAAGCTAAAGTGATACAGTAGATTAAAGGTCAGACATCTGTACAAAGGGGTAATGAGTGTGGGTAATGTAAGTTTACTATTCGGTGGCGTCGCACTGTTTTTAAATAGTCTCGTTCTTCTCGGGAAAGTGGAGAGCAAGAGCGCAGGATTTTTTAGTTTGTTTACGGGACTCTTACAAACGTTTATCGCCACATGGTTATTGATTGGGGCGAGTCCAGAAGAGCAATTCGGTCTTGCGAGTATCTATCTATTTGCGTTCACTTATTTATATGTAGGGGTGACGTTTATTTTGAATTTAGACGGACGTGGCGTTGGCTGGTTCTCATTATTCGTTTCGATTGCAGCCGCTTTTTACGGTGTGATGGCGATTGCAGAAAGTGATCCGATGGGGGCATTGACGTGGTTCTTCTGGTCATTCCTTTGGGCGCTGTTCTTTTTTGGAATGGGACTCGGGAAACCGAACGAGACCATCACAGCACGTGTCGCCCTCGTATTATCATGGTTGACGCTGATTGTCCCGGCGATGGTTGGGATGGCTGGACTGATGAACGGATGGTATGACATGGTTTGGTGGGCGGCGAGCGGTACGGCAATCCTGTATTTCATCGTCTCTGTCAAACGTACGAAACAGACGATTGAAATTGCTTCATGAAGAATTAAAAAACGATTCGAGGACATCGGACGCGATCAAGTCGTGCCCGATGTCCTTTTTTATTGAACGCTGAAAGGTCGATATATGCAATACTTAGAAAAATGGAAATGAATGATACGGTACGAATGTCGTTAATTCTCAAAAAGTGGGGTTGAGTTGATGATTGCACTTGAAGCGTTGAAAAGTAGGCTCGTCAATAATCAGATTGAAATACAAAATGAAGAGGGATATGTAGACACGTTACACTTTTCATTCAGTGAGCCCGCGACGGAAGTCGAAATCAAGCGATTGAAGCAAATGATGCCAAATGACGTTATCCAATTTTTAAAGAGCCATAATGGTGTTGAACTATTTGTCCATCCGACATATAGTGGAGGGATTCGACTCTTTAGTGTGGATGAAATCATCGAATATCGTGAAATATGGGAGTGCCCTGAACAATTCATCCCCGTCGGTGTCGGGAGAGATGGGGAATGGATTGTTTGCGAGGTCTTAAGCGAAAATGAGAACTACATTTGGATTGGGGAATTTTTGACGTACACAAATGACACCGAAAAACTTCCGGTGGATTATAGACGCTGGTTCGACTATTTGATTGTCGCCCAAGGTGCTCATTTTTGGGATTGGTTCAGAGGTTAATAGATGATGATTGAATATTTGATTTGAATGATGATGATGGAATGCGCACTCTTTATTGAGTGTGCTTTTTTACAGTTGTTTTTGTGTCTAAAATGTGAAAAGTGGGAATGAGGAAGCTAAAGGAGGCGAAAGCAGATGAGTGATGGTCTCGTGTTATTACTCGGATTACTTTTATGTGGTTGGATGCTGTTTGCCGTCGTGTTTGATGATAGAATAAAAAGAAGAATTTGATGGCCCGTCTCGTGAGGAGACGGGTTTTTAATTGAGGAGTGAGATGTATGAAAAAAACACCTGTCGTCGTCATCGTCGGTCCGACCGCTGTTGGCAAAACGAAGACGGGCATCGAACTAGCAAAAGCGTTCGACGGCGAGATCGTCTCGGGTGATTCGGTTCAAGTGTACCGGGGCATGGACATCGGTTCAGCAAAAGTGACGAAAGAAGAGGCCGAAGGGATCCCGCATCATTTGATTGATATTTGTGACCCGGATGATGCTATGAGTGTCGCGATGTTCCAACAATTGGCGCGTGCCGCCATCGATGATATTTATGCCCGTGGCAAGTTACCGATTATCGTCGGTGGGACGGGGCTATACATTCGCTCGATCTTATATGATTATGAATTTGTGGAGCAACCTGTCGATGAAGCACTGCGGGCTGAACTCGAACGGTTTGCAGAAGTCGAAGGGCGTGAAGCGCTACATCAACGATTGGTCCAACTTGACCCAGAGCGTGCGGCTACGATTCATCCAAATAACGTGCGTCGCGTCGTACGGGCGCTCGAGGTAGCGATGCAAGGGGATACACAGACGACGGACAGTGCGCCATCCGAACATTATGATTATCGATTGTTCGTCCTCCACGCAGATCGTGAGATATTATACGACCGAATCAATCAACGCGTCGATGCGATGATGGAAGCAGGACTTGTCGAAGAAGTCGAACGACTTTTGGCACAAGGATATCGTGATACGCAGGCGATGCGAGCCATCGGATATAAGGAAATGATTCCCTTTATCGATGGAAAGATGTCGAAAGAGAAAGCGACCGACTTGCTTAAACAGCACACAAGACAGTTCGCGAAACGACAATTAACTTGGTTCCGTCATCAATTTGATGGAATTTGGGTGGATATGGGTCGAAAATCATTTGAACTATCATATAAAAATATTTATGATGATGTAGAGGGGTTTTTTCGAAAATTCCGATTATTTTAAAGAGATAAAGACTAGGGGGAATCCAGCATGAAAGCGAGCTACAACATTCAAGACCATTTTTTGAATCAACTTCGAAAAGAAATGGTACCAACGACCGTATTTTTAGTAAGCGGGTTTCAAATTCGAGGTGTCATCAAGTCATTTGATAACTTTACTGTCATCGTCGAGTCGGAAGGTCGTCAACAATTGATCTATAAGCATGCGATTTCGACATTCTCTCCGGCACGTAATGTAACACTATATGAGCCGGATGCAGTTGAAGTAACAGAAGGATGAGCATAAGAAAAGGAGCGGCCCGGGGACCGCTCCTTTTCTTATGCCGTTTTTGTCGTTCCGGGTTGTTTGATTGCCTCAAGAACACGCTGGATAGCGCATCCACCGAGGAGCGAATCCATTTGACCACAAATCTGAGTCGGCGTTGAACGGTGTAACAATGCGTATGTTCGCTTCCAAGCACGCTCTGCTGATTGGATTCGGACTAACAGGTCGGCATGGCTCAGTTCTTTTAGTTTATCAATATTGAGTCGGTTCGTTCGAGCGAAAGCAGACAGGATAACCGCCTTCGCTAACGGCGTCTGAAGAGGATAACCAGAAAGCTCAAGCGCCGCCATAGCCCCTTTCATCTCATGCTCGACGATTTTGTCGAGTGATGCATCTTTGGCATATGGATTACCGGAAAGATGCGTGAGTGACTGTTCTAAGTCCTGCATCCCTACCGGACAAGTTGACGCTTGCAAAATATGTTCAATGGATTGTTGCTCTTGTGCATAACGTGTCGCTTCCCCCGAGGCGATGAAACGTTCATACGTATCGATTAATGAAATCATTATCGTTTCCCCCTTTATCGAACTACCTTTATCGTATCAATAATCGTAAGCGCTTTCAATATAATGATGGCAAAATCGACACCCTACTAGAAAGTATGTTCGCCTAATAGACGGAAACACGATACAATGTCATAAGATGCGAGGAGGGAATAATTATGAACTATTATCAACAAATTGATCCGGTCATTGGTTCATCGATGAACCATGATCGATTTCAAATACCACAAATAGACAAATCAAAGGAACGTTTAGACCAGTTAGCGGATGGGGCCCCTGTCCAAACAAAAGCGCTCGTCAGTACAGTCGAGGTTAGAGAAGGGAAGAATGGTGCGAAATGGCTTCAACTAAGTGTCACAACGGCGAACGGGATGATGCGTGCCAAACATTGGCTCCGTGGAAATGAAAGTGAACTGCTTCCAATCTACGAGTCGGGTGTCATCGAATTATCAGGGAAAATCGATGTCTATCCAAAACCGGATGGCGCAAAATCGATTACGATTGACCGCGTACATCCTATCTCAAAAGATGAGGCAATCTCGTTATTACCAGGCTTGCCAGGGGATGAGACGATGGAGCAGTTTGCGGATGAATTGTTCAGTTTGATTGATACGTTGTCACCGACCTATCAACAGCTCGCCTATGGCCTCCTTGATTTCGTTTGGGATGATTTCGTACTATCGCCAGCGGCACTCTACCACCATCATAACTATGCGGGAGGTCTATTAAAGCATACCGTGTGTATGCTTCGTCTCGGTTATCGGATTCAAGAGCAAGATGACTATTTGGCGATGGTGTTTCGTGTAATCAAAGAAGCGGAGCAGTTGCACAAAGTCGACCTTTGGAATACGATGAACGGTGTTAAAATCGAACAGGCATATAAAGGAACGTTTGAATCGCTGTATGCCGCCTGTGAAGCGATGGCCGAGCGGAAAGAACCGTTGAGTTGGGATGAACTCGCACTTGGAATCCTTTTCCACGATATCGGAAAAATATATGAATACAGCCATCTGTTATCTAGTCCGAATCGTTTTGAAAAGCTATCTCCCGTTGAGGGCACAAGTGAAACGACCGGCATCTCCATCAACCCGATGGGCACATTGATCGGGCATATGCCATACGGTGGGCTATTGTTTGAAGAAACGTTACGCCAGACGTCGACGCGACTGCCATTGGATGTCCATCATCGGATCTGGCACATGATTTTATCACATCATGGGAAACGTGAGTGGGGGTCGAGTGTCCTCCCAATGACGACGGAGGCTTGGATGCTTCACTTGATTGATTTATTGGATGCGCGTTATGAGAAATGGGCTCGCGCGCACGAAGATTTGTAAGAAAAGGGTGGTATCATGATTCCCGTACAATTAGTGACCGGGTTTTTAGGAGCAGGCAAGACGACATATATGAACCGTTTACTCGCGGCGACGGATGAAAAGATTTGTCTGATCGTCAACGAGCTCGGCGCGATTAATATCGATGAACAATTGATCGTCAAGATGGACCAAGAGCAGATTGAACTTTCAAACGGATGTATTTGCTGTTCCATCCAAAATGATTTGAGTAAGACGTTCTATCAACTCGCGGCAAAGCAAGAAACATTCGACCGAGTCATCATCGAGACGACCGGTGTCGCCGATCCCGCACCAATCATTCAGACGATTTATTATGACGAGTACTTACGTCAACATTTTAAAATGAACGCCATCTTGACGGTTGTAGATGCCAGTCAAATGGATCGTGAACTGTTCAAAGAAGGGATTCATCAAATCGCTTATGCCGATCTCATCTTGTTAAATAAAACCGATTTAGTGTCGTCGGATGAACTCGATCAAGCACACCGCCGAATCGAGCAACTCAATCCGACGGTGAGGATTGTAGAGACGATTCAAACAAAAGGCGATTACGAATTACTTGAGAATACGTTCCAACTGTCACGTGTCGATGAACAGAAGTTGAGTCAACTGACAGAGACGAGTGAATCGGTCTCTTCCCTTCGTGCGATCACGTTGAGTGCCGAGCGTCCGTTGTCTCGAGAGCGCGTGACCCGTTACGTTCGTGAAGTGTTGATGCACTATGAGGATGCGATGTATCGGATGAAGGCGATTGTCCGCTTACAGGATGAGGAGCGCAAGTTTGTCATTCAAGCGACGAATCAGTTGATGGGCGCAACATTTGCAAATGAGATGCATGAAGGGGATCGTTCCGTATTTGTTTGGATTGGGAAGGAACTAGACCAAGATGCACTGGCACGGGGATTAAAAGCATGTGAGGTGGAGCAAGATGAAGCTTATTCTAGTTGACGGATTTAATTTATTGTCACGTTATTATTTTGCAACGGAGCGAAGACGAGCACAAGATCCGGAAGTGACGGTAAAAGGATTGCTTCGGAAGGTGGATTCCTGGACGACAGACTTTTCCCATATCGCTTTCTTTTGGGACGGGACACGAGAGTCCACCCACCGCTACGCGCTGTATCCTGAATATAAAGCAACGCGTAACGGACTTCCGGAGCCGCTCTTTGAAGACTATTTGAAATTAAGGGCTGCTTTGGATGAACGAGGCATCTTACAATCCGAGTTGACGGGATATGAGGCCGATGATTTGATGGGCGCCGTCGCGACAGCGTTCCCGGGCGAATCGTACCTCTATTCTTCAGACCGCGATTTACTTCAGTTGTTGTCTCCGAACGTGTTTCAAATCATGCCGAAAAAAGGTGAGGAGCAGCTCGTCAATGAAGCTTCTTTTGAAATGATGTACGGGGTGAAACCACATCAGTTTGTCGACGTGAAGGCTTTGCAGGGAGACTCTTCGGATAACATCCCGGGGGTACGTGGCATTGGTCCTAAGACGGCGACGATTTTGATTCAGCATTACGATACGATTGAGACGCTTTATGTGCATGTTCAAAATGAAACACTTGAAGCGCCCCATCAAAAGTATGCCAAAAAACTAGACGGCCATGAAGAAATCGCCCTCTTATCGAAACGACTGTCTCAGATTGATATCCATGCTCCTGTCAATACAGATTGGGAGGCGTACCGGTTTGGTTCACATCTATTTTGACGCGGCCACCAATCAGACGACTGGAGATAATGGAATCGGTGTGTGGATCAAGTCGTCCGACGGTACGGTATCGACGTTTAAACGTCGCATGCAAGGATTGACAAGCGTTCATGCGGAATTGGCTGCATGTGCTTATGCACTGGAACAAGCTCATGCATTAAAAGGTGAAACCTCATTCATGCTGTATTCCGACGCTGAAGTGATTGTTCGCGCATTAGAGCAACGTTTCATGAAAGATGCATCGGCGAAGCCTTTATTTCTGAAAGCACTGATTGCCTACGATGAATTGCCGACCGTGTTCTTGAAATGGGTCCCACGAGCGGAGAATCGAGCGGATGTGATTGCACGTGACGCATTGAATGGAATGAATTAAGCGACCGAGATCATTCTTGGTCGCTTTTTTGACGGAGTCATTTCTTTTTAGATGGTTTTTCGCTAAAATGAAAGCGTAGTCAACTATAGAGGGGGAATTATACATGGATTATCGGATCGAACGGGACACAATGGGGGAAATTAAAGTTCCAGCTACGGCGAAATGGGGAGCACAAACGCAACGTAGTCTTGAAAACTTTAAAATTGGTGCAGAGAAGATGCCACTTGAAATCGTATACGCATTCGCCATTTTGAAAAAAGGTGCCGCTTTAGCAAACGCTGAACTCGGTGTACTCGAGGAAGAGAAAGCAGCGATCATCGCAGAGGTGGCTGATGAGATTTTAGCAGGGCAACATGACGCAGAATTCCCGCTTGTCGTCTGGCAGACAGGGTCGGGCACGCAGTCAAACATGAACGTCAACGAAGTCATTGCGCATCTTGCGAATGAAAAGTTACAGGCTCGTGGAGCATCTATCACGATTCATCCGAATGATGACGTCAACAAATCGCAAAGCTCGAATGATACGTATCCAACTGCGATGCACATCGCCGCCATCCTTTCCGTACAAGATGATGTCCTTCCAGCAATCGACTCGCTTTATCAAACCCTTTCACAAAAAGCTGAGGCGTTTATGGATATCGTCAAAATTGGTCGGACGCACCTTCAAGACGCGACGCCGGTCACACTCGGTCAAGAAATCAGTGGGTGGGTCCGGATGCTTGAATTGTCAAAACAGATGATCGAGCGCACGATTGAGCCACTCACGGAGCTTGCACTTGGAGGAACGGCCGTCGGAACAGGGATTAATGCACACCCTGAGTTCGGTGAAGTTGTAGCGAAGAAAATTTCAGAAGAGACGGGTAAACCGTTTGTGACAGCCGTCAACAAGTTCCACGCTCTCACGAGTCACGATCAACTCGTTTTCACACATGGTGCATTAAAAGCCTTAGCGATGGACGCGATGAAGATTGCGAACGACGTGCGTTGGTTGGCTTCTGGACCACGTGCAGGAATCGGAGAAATCACTATTCCGGAGAATGAACCAGGAAGTTCAATCATGCCAGGTAAAGTCAACCCGACTCAAAGTGAGGCGCTCACGATGGTTGCCGCACAAGTACTCGGAAATGATGCGACAATCGGTTTCGGGGCGAGTCAAGGGAACTTTGAATTGAACGTCTTCAAACCAGTCATTATGTATAATTTCCTACAGACTTGTCGTCTATTGACGGACAGCTTACATTCTTTCAATGATCACTGCGCTGTCGGAATCGAGCCGAATCATGAAGTGATCTCACATAATGTGGAGCAGTCACTCATGCTCGTTACAGCACTCAACCCGCATATCGGATACGAAAATGCAGCAAAAATTGCGAAATTGGCACATAAAAATGGTACTTCTTTAAAAGAAGCAGCCTTGGAAACCGGTTTATTGACTGAAGAACAATTTGATCAATGGATTCGTCCGGAAGAGATGACGTCACCGAACTTAAAAGTGAAAAAATAACACAAGGCGGTCGCAAGACCGCTTTTAGTATGTCTTTTTTAGGGCATAAGTCCTAGTAATATGTAAAACAATAGAAAATAAATAAGGAAATAGTTGTATTTCATCCTGAGAAGTCGCATAATCGAAACATAAGAGAATTCGGGGAGTACGAACATAGGGGGGACGGGAATGGAGCAAGGTCAACTCACTGAGCGTATACATATGATTTTGAAAAAGATATCGGAGTCGAGACAAATTCCAAAAAGCGATATCGAGTTTCTACTCGATTGGATGAAGAAGGAAGTTCGGCAACGACGATTGATGCATTTGTTAGAAATCTTTAGTCGTGTCGAGTCTGACGCAAAGGAGTTGCCAAGCGTCCTCACACATGCGGAAGCTTTGACCTTGATCTCTCCTGTGAAACGCTATATCCATACCGTCTTAGGGATTGAACAGGAGGATGAGGATCTCGTCCTCATCTTATCCGCAAGCTTTTCTACATTTAGTCGTTACAAGTCGCGCGTCGAGAAGCTCGGTGCACGTCCGGTATTTTTGCAGACACTAGAAGAGGCCGTCGAATACGATTATGAGGATGTGCCGAAAGCCATCATCATGGACGTTGAATTATGGCCACAATTTAAAGAGCGAGATATCCAATCTTTCGTTAGCAAGATGAGAAAGCTCTATGTTCCACTTATTGTCATCGGAACGAATGAACATTATCGTCTTGCGGCCTATTCATACGGATTCGACGATTATTGGGAATCGTGGGTGCCGATGGAGGAACGATTGGTGCGTCTCGGACTACATATCGAAAAATCACGTCTCGTATCAAAAGCGTTACTCGTGGATGAATTAACGGGTGCTTTCAACCGTAAGTATTTAAAGGCGACCTTTTCTCGGTTCATCTCGAGATTGGAGCGGTCTGGTGAAAGTTTTGCTGTCGCACTTCTCGATATCGATCACTTCAAACAATTGAATGATACGTTCGGTCACTCGTATGGGGATGACGTTCTTCATCGCGTTTCTGAAGAAATCCGTCATGCCATTCGTTCTAGTGATGAGCTCATCCGATACGGAGGAGAAGAATTTTTAATCCTCTTGAACGTCTCAGACCGTGCGATCGTCGAATCGGTACTCGAGCGAGTCCGAACACGTATCGAAGAAATGGAATTTCCATACGACCATCAGGTGACGGTGTCGATTGGATACACCCGAGTCTGCCAGACAGGCTATACACTCGGTGAATGGTGTGCCTACGCAGATGAGGCGCTGTATAAGGCGAAACGAGATGGTCGAAATCGTGTCGTCCGATACACTTCTGCTGTTCGTGAGGAGAAGCGAATCGCCTATGTGACGATGTCTGCCAATACCTATACATCGCTTGCTGATCGACTCCCTAAAGAGCATCGCCGATATGAAGTCGTATACCGTCCTTACGAGGCGTATTCTTGTAATGACAATATCGAGATGTTCGTCTTGGATGATGCGCGTGCGCAAGAAGCGAAAGGGACGTTGTCTGCTGTGAAAGAGCAACGAGGCAAATATAGTCACATTCTTGCTGTATCGAAACGAACGGCGTCTGAACTCGGAGCAATCTATGACGATTATGCGGATGGAGAACAAGACGAAGTCATCACGAGAAAAATTGAACAGTGGCTGGAAAAATTGCCAGACTAAAAAACAGACATCATGATGCGATGTCTGTTTTGTCGTATTGTTTGAATGAAAAGGCATATGCATGTGTTTCGTCTTGCGGGTGGTCGATTGTACTCGTAATTGACCATTCCCCAATCCGTTCGGGATAATACGTATCGGCCTCGAACGATGCAGCGACCTCCGTTGCATAGATCCGGCTCGTCATCAGCATCGTCTGCTCATATAACGTGGCGCCACCGATGACAAACCATTCTTCATCTTGACTCATTTCGACGAGACGGTCTAAATCATGCCAGACTTCGACTTGATCTGCTGAAAAGGAAACATCTGATGTGACGACGATATTGCGTCGGTTCGGTAACGCTTTACCGATGGACTCAAACGTCTTTCTTCCCATCACGACCGTTCCGCCAGACGTGATGGTCTTGAAATGTTTCAAGTCATCTGGCAAACGCCATAATAAGTCATTATCTTTTCCGATTTCACGACTCTGCCCATATGCGACGACGTGTGAAATCATACGCTCACTTCTCCTTTGATGTGCGGATGCGGATCATATCCTAGAATTTCGAAGTCTTCAAAACGGAATGATTCGATTGAAGGGACGTCTCGGACAATGTTGAGTTTTGGTAGCGGACGTGGGTCACGCGACAACTGAAGTTCCATTTGTTCGAGATGGTTGTGGTAGATGTGTGCATCACCAAGGGTATGGACAAAGTCGCCGACTTCGAGTCCGGTCACGTGTGCGACCATATGCGTGAGTAGTGCGTATGAGGCGATATTGAACGGTACCCCTAAAAACGTATCAGCGCTCCGTTGATACAATTGACACGAAAGCTTTCCGTCAGCGACATAGAATTGGAACAATAGGTGACACGGCGGCAGGGCCATCTCCTCTAGCTGTCCTGGGTTCCATGCCGAGACGATCAACCTTCTTGAATCTGGGTTCGTCTTGATTTGGTCAATCACTTGAGCCAACTGATCGACAGAAGAACCGTCCGGGCGTGGGAAAGAACGCCACTGTGAACCGTATACTGGACCAAGATTGCCTTCTTCGTCTGCCCATTCGTTCCAAATGCGGACCCCGTTATCTTGAAGGTATCGGACGTTCGTCTCTCCTGAGATGAACCATAATAGTTCGTGAATGATGGAACGAATATGTAATTTCTTCGTCGTGATGAGGGGGAACCCTTCTTGCAGATTGAAACGCATTTGGTAACCAAATACACTCGTTGTCCCGGTCCCGGTCCGGTCTTCTTTTACGACACCATGGTCGAGGATGTGTCGACATAAGTCATGATATTGTTTCATACGTGATGTTCCTCCTTCTCAATCTCCTACCACTAAAGGTATCAATTGTGGGAAGGAAACACAAGATATAGTGTCGTGAATCAGGATGAATCCATATACTGAAAAAACAATCATGATTCTTCGTTTTCGTGACTAGCGGTTTCGGGTATAATGGGGAATGAATAAAAGGAGGGGTTTGATGAAATTACAAGGGAAGAAAGTCCTTCAACTTGTCAGTAATGACTTCGAGGATTTAGAGCTTTGGTACCCGGTACATCGCCTTCGTGAAGAAGGGGCGCACGTGATCCTCGCCGGGGAGAAGGCCGATCACGCATATATCGGTAAATACGGTGTGCCAGCAAAATCTGACGTGGCGTTTGAAGATGTGGACATTACATCGTTCGATGCGATCCTCGTGCCAGGCGGATGGTCTCCTGACTTATTGCGCCGTTTCGATTCGGTGAAAGGGTTCGTCCGTTATATGGATGAACAAAAACGACCAATCGGTCAAATCTGTCACGCCGGTTGGGTGTTGATTTCTGCGAACATTCTAGACGGGGTGAACGTGACGAGCACGCCTGGAATCAAAGATGACATGGAAAATGCGGGAGCGATTTGGCATGATGAGCCGGTCGTCGTCGACGGACATATCGTCTCAAGTCGTCGTCCGCCAGACTTACCAGATTATATGCGCGCGTTCATCGACGTGTTCGCAAAACAGTAACTGAACCATAAAGGAGCTATTCAACGTTGAACTTAAAATCGAATCCATTACTTCGTAAATCAATGCAGTCCTCAGCTTACAGTGCCGAACCGATGACGAAAGCAGGAACATGGTCTAAAGTGTTCACCTTGCTTTTACTCGTGACAGCGGCAGCCGGTACGACATGGCTTGTCGTCCCGACGATTGGAGAAGGGCTCTTGTTCCCGCTCATGATCGGGTCACTCATCCTCGGCTTTATCTTTGCTTTGCTCATCACGTTTAAACCAAATACGGCTCCGATCGTCGCACCCCTATACGGGATTATCGAAGGTGTCTTCGTCGGCTCGATTTCGTATTTCTTCGAAGCGATGGTCCCTGGTATTGTGGGACGTGCCGTATTAACGACGTTTGTCGTCGCCTTTGCGATGTGGTTTGTCTATACGACAGGGCTTGTCAAAGTGACACAGAAGTTTAAAGCCGGTGTCATGGCAGCCATGTTCACAGTCATGTTGTTATATCTTGTGCAACTCGTGATGAGTTTGTTCGGTTCAGGCTTGGCATTCATGACCGGTTCAAGCCCACTTGCGATCGGTGTTCAATTCGTGATTGTCATCGTCGCTTCACTCGCTCTCGTCTTAGATTTCGACTTCATCGCAAGTCAAGTCGAAGCTCGGGCTCCGAAACAGTTGGAATGGGTCGCGGCATTCGGATTAATCGTCACGCTCGTGTGGCTCTATATTGAGTTGTTAGATTTACTTTATCGTCTAGCGATGAGAGAATAAGAATCAATCATCGATCCGTTGGGTCGATGATTTTTTTACGAAAGGATGTGTCCATCTGTCTGCGCAAGACAGATTTATGATGAAGAAAATAGTGATTATCGGGTCAGGGATCGTCGGTGTTTCGGCTGCCTATCATTTAGCTGGTAAAGCGGATGTAACGGTCATTGACCGGAAAGAAGAAGGAAGAGCAACGGATGCCGCGGCTGGAATCGTATGTCCGTGGATTGCGCAGCGACGCAACAAAGCTTGGTATGCACTGGCGAAAGGCGGAGCAAGCTATTATCCTAAGGTCGTCAAAGAGCTGGAGGCTGAAGGGGAGACGGACACCGGATACAAACGTGTCGGGACGCTTGCGCTTCATGAAGAAACAAAGCTCGACCAGATGATGGAGCGAACTTTGCTTCGTCGAGAAGAAGCGCCAGAAATCGGTGAACTCGAACGACTGACTGCTGAAGAGGCACAACATCGTTTCCCACCGTTATCCGATGAATACGATGCACTCTTCGTGACAGGAGGGGCTAGAGTCGACGGCGGTCGCTTTCGCGCTGCACTTGAGAGAGTCGCTATCAAGCGTGGCGTCACATTTGTCAACGGTTCAGCACGGTTGACGAGCGGAGATGAGATTGGTGTGGAGTGTGACGGAGTGAGATATGAAGCGGATGAAATCATCCTTGCGACGGGTGCTTGGTTACCGGAGCTGTTACAGCCTCTTGGATATACGGTACGAGTCGAAGGGGAAAAGGCCCAGCTCGTCCACGTCCAGTTGAAGGATACAGATGCATCTGACTGGCCGGTCGTCATGCCGCCACGACGCCGCTATTTGCTCGGATTTGACGACGGGAAAGTGGTCATCGGTTCGACACATGAGAAAGGAAAAGCGTTCGACGTTCGTCCGACTGCAATCGGAGTACACGAAGTACTGACGAAAGGTTTGGAGTCGGCACCTGGACTTTCTGAGGCAGAACTCGTGGAGACGAAAGTCGGCTTCCGTCCGGTCACACCGAATTCAATTCCCGTACTCGGAAGGGTTCCTGGGGCAGAAAAACTGTTGGTCGCGAACGGTCTGGGATCATCCGGTTTGACGGTCGGCCCGTTCATCGGAAAAGTGTTGAGTGACCTCGTTCTGACAGGAGATGCGGAAGTGGATCTATCGCTCTATCCAATTGAAGACTTTATCTATCACACATAAAAAAAGGTGACTGTCTGCTTGCTTGAGACAGTCACCTTTTAGCGTTTCATGACCCCATTCAAAAAGAAATGAAAGTAGACTTCCATCGTTTCCTTCATATCCTCGATTGAAAACTGAGGATCGGACAGGATGGCCTGTTGCATGAATTGTACATAGCGTAAATAAGAAGAAGTGGATAACGTCGAATCGATTGACCCTTGGGCCTTCCCGTATTCAATCAACCGGGCGAAAGCAATATATCCTCGAGTCGCAAGCTGTTCCCAGTTCGGGTCTTGTTGAATCATTTCTGTGATGGTCTCGTCAAAGAGAACCGCTGTCTGGATTTTTCGTGTTAGGATCTCGACGAGTAACACATCGAATGGAGCGTTCGATTCAATCGCATGTTCAATCCAACTCATCTGCTCTTCTGTCATCTGCTTTAGGACTTCCACGATAACCTGGTCTTTTGACCCAAAGTAATTATAGATAGATACGGGGGAGACGTGCGCTCGACTCGCTAACTCATTGATTGTGAATCGGGATTGTTTTTCTGCCATCAAGTCATAGGCAGCACGTAAGATCGCTTGTTGTTTTTCTTCGGTGCGTTTCGCAAATCCATCCATTGATTTAAACGCTCCTCTCTCTAGTTTTGTAATCAATATACCATTTCCATTTCAAAAAAGAACGTGATATACTAGTTTTGTAATCATATCGTTCATATATTACAAAAAAGGAGGGTTCGAGATGATTCGGATTCAGCGATTGACGAAACGATTTGATGCTACACATGGTATTTTTGACGTTTCACTACATGTATCACCAGGTACAATCTTCGGATTCATCGGACCGAACGGCGCTGGGAAATCCACAACGATTCGACATTTGATGGGTCTTTTGAAGCCGAGTGAAGGCAAGGCGACCATCAACGGATTCGACTGTTGGCAGGAGACGGAGCAAGTGAAACGGAGTGTCGGCTATTTGCCAGGAGAAATCAATTATCCCCAAAACATGACGGGAGAAGAAATCATTCGATTGACGCGCCATTTGCACAAAACGAATTCGGATCGTGAACGGCAATTACGTGAACGGTTTTCATTCGATGAGGCGACGAAAGTACGGAAGATGTCAAAAGGGATGAAGCAAAAACTCGCCATCATCACCTGTTTCATGAAAGATGTGCCCGTCTATATACTGGATGAACCGACGAGCGGATTAGACCCGCTCATGCAAGATCGTCTAATCGATTGGTTAATTGAAGAAAAGCAATCTGGGAAAGCGATTCTCATGAGTTCTCACCATTTCCCTGAGATGGAACGGACATGCGACCGTGCCGCGTTGATTAAAGATGGACGCATCATCATCGAAGAGGACATGGAACAATTACGACAACATAGCGTGAAACGGTACCGAGTCGAATTTTCAACGGAAGCGGAAGCCGTTCGATTCGCGGCCGATTCTGGTGAACGGGACGGCATGCATGTTGAGGTCACCATCTCGACACCGATAGAGCTGAACCACCTCATCCGAACATTGGCAGAGTTTCAGGTTCAATCACTGACAAGTGGCACGGACGAGCTCGAACATCTATTCATGCAGTATTACGGGGAGGCGACATGACATGTTAATTCGCTCCATGTTGAAACAGAATCGTAGTTGGATTCTAGGATATTCAGTCGGGACTAGCATATATCTCTTTTTCTTAGCCGCAATCTTCCCATCTATTCAAGAAACAGGATTGATTGAGGCAAAATTAGAGTCGTTGCCACCTGAGCTTCTCGATGTCTTCCAAATCGATGCGTCGATGGCGATGGACAACGTGCTCAATCTATTGTCGAGTAACTATTATGGCTTGATTTTCTATGTCCTCGCAGTTTTATTCGCATTGACTTTCGCCTCGAGACTGTTGGCCAAACCGGTCGATTCTGGAGAAATCATGCTGTATATGGCGGCCCCGATTTCTCGAGTCACGTATGTGATGTCAAGCTTTGTTGTGTTGATTGTGGCAGTCGGGCTATTTGTCGGTCTAAATGGGTTGAGTTTAATGGCAGCGGACCTTCTGTTCGATTTACAAATCGACTATGCGGTATTGTGGATGCTTCAATTGAATGGGGCGCTCATGTTGCTCGTCCTAGGCGTAGCCGCTTATGTGATTGCGAGTCTGTTCGATGATAGTAGTAAATCCTATATGGTGACGGGCGGGATATTCACGTTCTTTCTCATGGTGAACATCATCCAAGGAGTGAGCGATCAATTCGATTGGATGTCAAACCTCTCATTCTTCTCTCTCTTTGACGCCGGTGCCATCATGCGTGAGGAATATTGGGGAATCCATTTCATCTGGTTACTCGCTCTCCTGACCATCTTTTCAGCACTCTCGTTCATCCGATTCACCCGAAAAGATTTGACGATTTAGTTTTCCGAAATAAATTCTCGGGTATGATACAATCAGCTCGTTAGAATGAAAAGGGGATGAATGAGATGCTTTACGCAACATTACGAAATAAGGTCGAAATTCCGATGATCGGCTTTGGTGTCTGGAAGGTCGATAATGAAACCGAGGCACCAGCTGCTGTCGTTGAAGCCATCAAAACAGGCTATCGTCACATCGATACGGCTGCAATCTATAAAAATGAAGAGGGCGTTGCGAAGGGAATTCATCTCTCAGGTGTAGACCGCTCTGAATTGTTCATCACGTCGAAGATTTGGAATGATGACATTCGTGAAGGCAAAACGAAAGAGGCATTCGAAGACTCGTTAAAACGACTCCAGACAGATTATTTGGACCTTTGTCTGTTGCATTGGCCGGTAGATGGGTTCGTCGATGCGTGGAAAGATCTCATCGATTTATATGAAGCCGGAAAAATCAAGGCAATCGGTGTATCCAACTTTAAAGAACACCATTTAGAAACATTGAAAGAAGCCGGTCTGATGGCGCCACTCATCAATCAAGTTGAACTTCATCCACAACTCCCGCAACCGGATTTGTTGGATTACTGCCAAGATGAAGGGATTCAAATCGAGGCATGGAGTCCACTCATGCAAGGAAAGTTTTTAGACATCCCTGCTTTTTCTGAGATTGCAGAAAAACATGGGAAGACGCCGGCACAGATTGTGCTCCGTTGGCATCTTGAGTCCGGTCATGTCGCGTTACCGAAATCGGTGACACCACATCGAATCCGTGAGAACTTTGATGTATTCGACTTCTCACTCGATGCGGACGATTTGGCGAAAATCGATCAAGTGGCGACAGGGGAACGTCTCGGACCAGATCCAGACGAAATCGACTTTTAATTGAGAAGGGGTTCGCATATGCGAGCCCCTTTGTACGTGTAGAGTCACATGGATGCGGGTATTGAATATTATGTTACAAAAGGAGGTGTTTGATCTTCATTTAGAAGATCGTGCTTATGGACTTATCAAAATGGCCGATTGTAAACTGGGTCGCTTTTTTAGCGACCGTCGTCATCAACTACTTCGCGAGCGGCGACAACGCAGCGGTTTCGGACCGCATCGATATCTACTTTAAGCCGGCAGGTTACGCTTTCTCAATTTGGGGTGTCATCTATGTCGCGCTTCTTGTCTGGCTGGTGCTCCAGTTGAAGAAAGGGACGACGGCGAATCGTCAAGCCGAGCGAATGAAGGCTGGATTTTTAGTCTCTTGCGTGTTGAATGGTTTATGGTTATTGGCATTCACGAACGAATGGTTCGTCGTCTCACTTGTCATCATGGTGTTGTTCCTGGCGACGCTGTGCTGGTTGTATTACATCGCTTTTCGAACGTCTACGAGTTGGCTCGATCGGTTCCCGTTCTCCATCTACATCGGCTGGGTATCAGTCGCGACCATCGTCAACACGTTCGTTGTGATGAAGACGGAACAGATCACGTCGCTGTTAGGTCTTGATGAACTTGCCTGGACCTCACTTATGCTGATGGTCGGTGTAGTCCTTGCCCTCCTCTTTATGTGGTGGCATCATGATTTCATCTACCCACTCGTATTCGTATGGGCGTATATCGGAATCTTTGCTAGAATCGAAGAAGGCACACTCTATGTTGTGATTGTCAGCGCCCTTGCATTGCTAGCGATTGGGTATATCGGTTTGATTTTGTGGAAACGTCCGAAATCGTTTTTACATCATACGCGTAAAACAGTAGAACAATAATCAAGAAAAGGGTATCTTCAGGATATCCTTTTTTGCGTTCTGAAGAACCTATAAATAAATAATATTTATGGATATTTATTCTTTATTGAACATAACTAAAAACGATAAATCCATTGATAACAGTTATGTATACGCTTTCAATAGTACTCTTTGAGATTCCTGTTATGCAAAAATGCATGCAACTCACTTGATTTTTCAGAATATTTAGAACAAAATGTTAATTACGAAACTGTGAGTGAAAGGGGTCGATGATATGAGTCGAGTTGGTTTGTATGACTCAAAATTTGAGAAAGATGCGTGTGGGATTGGACTTTACGTCAATTTACATGGGCTAAAGAAACATGAAATCGTCCAAAAATCGCTCTCCATGTTATGTAATTTAGAGCACCGAGGAGGACAAGGTGTCATCGATGCTGGTGATGGGGCTGGTATCATGACTGAAATTCCACACGAATTGTTTACGCAAACCATGAACCTTCCGTCACTCGGTCGTTACGCTGTCGGAATGGTTTTTTTTCAGCCGTCTGAGAATCAGCTTCACGAAAAGATCACTTTGATGGAACGGATGGCGGATGAACTTGATTGTTCGACGATTGAATGGCGCGAAGTACCTGTCGACCCGATGCAAATCGGTGAACATGCACGGGTCACACAACCGGTGATCTATCAATGGTTCATCTCATGTCCATTCCTAGATGAGGATGCGAATGAACGCGTCTTCTATGAACTTCGTCGAAAAATCGAAAAAGTCGAATCATTACGCCTATATATCGCAAGCCTTTCAACGAGAACGATCGTGTATAAAGGGATGTTGACGCCAAATCAAATCGCAGCATTTTATTTGGACTTGCAATCCCCTCATTACAAGAGTACGTTCGGCATCGTTCATTCTCGTTTCTCGACGAATACGTTCCCTTCTTGGGAACGAGCACATCCGAACCGAATGATAGTCCATAACGGGGAAATCAACACGCTTCGCGGAAATATCGATGCGATGCGAGCGCGGGAAGGGGTCACGTCAACAGACTTATTTGAAGACGTTCAACACTTGTTCCCTGTGCTTCAAGAGGATGGAAGCGACTCGTCCATGCTCGATAACGCTTTTGAATTCTTCACACGAACGGGTCGCTCGATTGCCCACACGGCGATGATGTTGATTCCTGAACCATTTGTCGAAGGACAGATGGAACCGTTCAAGCGCGACTTTTATCAGTATCATTCATCCATCATGGAGCCGTGGGATGGACCGACTGGAGTCGTCTTCACGGATGGAAGGCAAATCGGGGCAATTTTAGATCGTAACGGCTTGCGTCCGATGCGTTATGTCGAAACATTGGACGGGGAATTGATTCTCTCATCTGAAACAGGAGTCATTCCGGTTGACGCAGAGAACGTTAAATCAAAACAGCGTTTAAGACCAGGACAGTTGTTATTGATCGACTTGATTGAAAAGCGATTGATACCAGATCATGAGATCAAAGAGACGATTGCGAAGTCAGAGCCTTATCACAAATGGCTTAGGCAGATGATGATTCTTGAGGATCGAGGGGTCGATGAAGAAGAACTACTTGAACTCGAGCGTGTGCAACGTGCGTTTGGATATACGAAAGAAGACATTGAACAGTATATGGTTCCGTTAATCAAAGATGAGAAAGATCCAATCGGCTCGATGGGACATGACCAACCAATCGCGGTGCTCTCGACACGACCCCGTTCCTTGTTCCATTATTTCAAACAACACTTCGCACAAGTGACCAACCCACCGATCGACGCGTTGCGGGAGAAAATTGTAACGGCTACATTTACTTGGATTGGTCCGCAAGGAGATCCGGTCCATACCGGACGAGGTCATGCAAAACGTGTGTGGTTAGATCATCCGATGATTGATGGGGCGGCCCTCAAGCAACTTGACGAGAGGCTCAAGGTCGAACGAGTCGATACGACGTTCATGGATGATTTAGAGACATCTCTTGAGTCACTTTTGCGACAAGTCAGTGAGATGGTTCGAAATGGAGCAAATGTGATTGTTCTATCTGACCGGCTCATCGATCGCGAACAGATTGCGATGCCGTCTCTCCTCGTACTGAGTGCAGTTCATCAACACTTGATTCGAGAGAACTTGCGATCGAGCTGTAGTCTTGTTTGTGAGAGCGGTGAGGTACGCGAAGTGCATCAAGCAGCGACCTTGATTGGGTATGGGGCAGATGCGGTATATCCTTACGTGGCCTATGCGACCATTCGAGATTTAGTCGAACGTGAACAAATCGCGCATTCATTTGAAGAGGCCATTCGCTCGTATCAAAAAGCAGTCGTCGAAGGCATCGTCAAAATCATGTCGAAAATGGGTATCTCCACCATTCAAAGTTATCGCGGGGCTCAAATTTTTGAAGCCGTGGGACTAGACCGTGATTTGATTGAAACTTATTTCAGGGGAACCACGTCCCAACTGTCTGGAATCGGATTTAAAGAGCTAGAAGACGAGGCGAAAACACTCCATACGTCCGCCTATGCGACGAATCGGCCGCTCGAAGCGGGAAGTGATTTCCAATGGCGTGCAGATGGGGAAGAACATGCATTTAATCCGAAGACGATTCATTTGTTGCAACGTGCCTGTCGTGAGAATGAACGAAAATATTATGACGCTTATGTGAAGCTACATGAATCTTCAGGACAGTTCATTCGACAGTTGTTTGCATTTAAAACGCAACGTCCTATGCCACTCGAAGAAGTGGAACCAATCACGTCGATCGTTCGCCGTTTTAAGACGGGAGCAATGTCATTCGGGTCCTTGTCGAAAGAGGCGCATGAAACCCTCGCTATCGCCATGAATCAGATTGGTGCGAAAAGTAACTCGGGCGAAGGTGGGGAAGACCGAGCACGCTTCGTCCCGGATGAGTTCGGGAACGAACGCATCAGCCGCATCAAGCAAGTCGCGAGCGGGCGATTCGGGGTGACGGCAGAATATCTGTACCATGCCGATGAAATTCAAATCAAGATGGCGCAAGGGGCAAAACCGGGTGAGGGTGGTCAACTTCCCGGAAATAAGGTGTACCCATGGGTCGCCGAAGTACGCGGATCCGTTCCAGGTGTTGGGCTCATTTCACCGCCTCCACATCACGACATTTATTCGATTGAGGACTTGGCCCAACTCATCTTTGACTTAAAGCATGTGAACCCGAAGGCGAAAATCAGTGTCAAACTTGTCTCGAAGTCAGGCGTCGGGACAATCGCAGCGGGTGTGGCGAAAGCGAACGCGGATACGATTGTCATCAGTGGATATGATGGTGGGACCGGTGCTTCTCCAAAAACATCAATCAAGCACACAGGTCTTCCTTGGGAACTTGGTCTCTTAGAGACGCATCAAACGCTCGCGTTGAACGGGTTGCGGGGGAGAGTAACACTTGAGACAGACGGAAAGCTCATGACGGGACGAGATATCGTCCTAGCTGCCATCTTCGGGGCGGAAGAGTTTGCGTTTGCGACAGCACCGCTCGTCGTCCTTGGATGTATTATGATGCGCGCATGTCATTTAGATACATGTCCGGTCGGTGTGGCGACACAAGACCCTGTGCTTCGTCAGAAATTTATGGGGAAACCAGAACATGTCGTCAACTTGATGACGTTCTTGGCCGAAGAAGTACGGGAAATTTTAGCGTCACTCGGTATGACCTCACTTGATGAAGTGATTGGTCGAACGGATCTTCTTGAAGAGAGTGAATGGAAGACGAGTCATCCGAAAGCAAAACGGTTAGATTTAGCACCGATGCTCTCGATGCCGACACCACTTCCTGAACGTGAGGAACTCGCTCACCCGGCATATCGTTCCTATGATCACCGGAAATTGATTCCGGCAGTCTCTCGGTCAATCAACTCGTTGCAGCCGACATTCTTCGTTGGTCGCATCCGAAACACCGATCGCGCCGTCGGAACACAGTTAGGGTTTGAAGTGACGAAAGTTCACGGTCAGGTCGGTTTAGCGGATGATACCATTTCCCTTCGCCTCAGTGGATCAGCCGGACAAAGCCTAGGAGCATTTTTACCACGAGGGATCACCATTTCCGTCATCGGTGATGCCAATGACTATATTGGGAAAGGCTTGAGCGGTGGAAAATTAGCATTGATCGCTGAAAAACATGCGCCGTTTGATGAAAGTAAACAAATGATTGCCGGTAACGTCTGCTTGTACGGAGCGACGAGCGGACAGGCCTTCTTTAACGGTCATGTCGGCGAGCGTTTTGCCGTTCGAAATTCTGGGGCGACGGCAGTCGTCGAAGGAGTCGGCGATCATGGATGTGAGTATATGACCGGGGGAACAGTTCTCGTCCTCGGTGACGTCGGACGCAACTTCGCAGCCGGCATGTCAGGTGGCATCGCATATATTTATGGGGATCAAGCGTACGATCGACTCGTCAACGAGGAGCTCGTCTCCGTTATAAAAGAATTGAACGATGAAGACGTGGAACAAATTTATGCACTTCTTGAGGCGCATCAGTTTCATACAGACAGTGTCAAAGCACGGACCATTTTAGAGTCGTTCGAACAAGCTCGCTCTCGCTTTGTAAAGGTCGTTCCACGAGATTATGCGAATGTATTGGACGTCATGCGTCGAATCGAGGCGAATCGACCGGAGTTGAGCGAAGCAGACCGAGCGCTTGAATTGTTCCGGGTTGTGACTGAGGGGGGTAACGCATGAAACATAACTTTTTAAACATTCCACGTTCCACATTACCGGAACGTCAGGTGGATGAACGAGTGAAGGATTATGAGGAATATGCGACGCGAATGGATGACGAATCGGTTAAACAGCAAGCAGCACGTTGTATGGACTGTGGCACTCCATTCTGTCATGTCGGGGATATGATTGGACAGGAGACGATTGGGTGTCCGATTCACAACTATATCCCGGAGTGGAACAAGCTTGTGACAAAATCGGACTGGATGGGAGCGTATCACCGATTGATGGAGACGAATAACTTCCCGGAGTTCACGGGGAGAGTTTGTCCCGCACCATGTGAGGGGTCTTGTACACTAGGAATCAGTGAAGATCCGGTTGCCATCAAATCGATTGAACGAACCATCATCGATCGGGCATTTGAAGAAGGATGGGTGAAACCAAGACCTGTCCATCGAAGAACCGGGATGACCATCGCCATCATCGGAAGTGGGCCGGCTGGATTAGCGGCTGCTGACCAACTGAACCAGCTCGGACATTCCGTCACCATCATCGAGAAGGCGGATGAACCGGGAGGGCTACTCATGTACGGAATCCCGAACATGAAACTGGATAAGGACGTCGTGAGGCGCCGTATTCGGTTGCTCGAACAAGAGGGGATTGTCATCCAGACGAACATAGAGGTCGGTACGGATGTGACAGTCGAGGCGCTTCGGAACCAATACGATGCGGTGATCTTCGCTACAGGAGCTCAGAAACAGCGCACGCTCGGGATTGATGGCGATGATGCACGTGGTGTTGAAATGGCGATGGATTATTTGACGGCATCCATGTACGAACGGAAAGGATTGACTCGATCACCAGGACATGATGCCAAAGGCAAAGACGTCATCGTCATCGGAGGTGGAGATACAGGGGCCGACTGTGTGGCGACCGCGATTCGTCAAGGAGCGAAATCTGTCATCCAGTTTGGGAAGCACCCTTCGAAAGGATTGTTTAGGGCTCCTGAGCGACCATGGCCACTTCAACCGGATACGGATACGACCGATTATGCGTATGCCGAATCGCTTGCGGTCTATGAAAAGGACCCAAGAACGTATTTGATTCGTTCCAACCAAATCGTTACGAGAGAGGGGCGTGTCATCGGAATCGAGACGGAACGGATGACGAAAGTGGTCAATCCCGATGGTCAAGCGACGTTCTTCGTGGAAGAGGATTCGATGGAGACATATCCGGCGGACCTCGTCCTCGTCGCCATCGGATTTGAGCGACCGGAGCATGAGTTGCGGAAAATCGGCGTCGAGAAGACGAAAGATTTCCAGACGGCAACGGAAAACGTTTTTGTCGCTGGGGATGCCAAGCGAGGGCAAAGCTTGATCGTATGGGCGATTCGGGAAGGTCGAGAAGTGGCAGAGGTCGTCGATGCGTATCTCGATACTTGCAAGACCGAATTAAAAACCTCATCATAAAAAGGAGCGACAGCCGTCGCTCCTTATCTTTTGTTTAGGAGGAATTTTATGTTCACCGAAATCCTCATGTATACGGGAATCTGGTTTATTCTCATCCTCATTTTATTAGCAACCATTTATTCACGACGGAAAAAATGATCAAAGCACCATCGCGGCAATCACACCGAAGATGATGAGTGGAATATTGTAGTGTAAGAACGTTGGCCAAACCGTTTCACGCAAGTGATCGTGTTGACCGTCAGCGTTCAATCCACTCGTAGGTCCGAGTGTCGAGTCACTCGCTGGGCTACCTGCGTCCCCAAGCGCTCCTGCAGTCCCGATGATGGCGATGGTCGCCTCGACTGAGAACCCGTATTGTACACAGAGCGGGACGAAAATCGCAGCAATGATTGGAACGGTCGAGAAACTTGAACCGATTCCAAGCGTGATGACAAGGCCGACGAGCAACATGACGAGAGCGGCAATGAGTTTAGAGTCACCCATTAAATCGCTCGCTCCGTTGACGAGCGGTTCGATCGCACCTGTCTCGCGGATGACGGCAGCGAATCCGCTTGCAGCGATCATGACGAACCCGATGAATGCCATCATGCGCATGCCGCTTGTGAAGATATCATCTGCCTCAGACCATGGAATCAGCCGGAAGATTGAGAGTAAGATCAGACCAGTCACCGCAGAGGCGATCATCGACTCTGTCTGCAACTGAACAATCAACACGATGAGAACGACTGCGAGTGTCATGATCATCTTCAAACCATTCATTTGACGTACTTCATAATCAGTTGGTCCGAGTGCGATTGTTTCATACGTTCTCGGTTTCCGGTAGTGAATGAACGCAGCTATCAATCCGACGATCATCCCCAATGCCGGGATTCCCATGATTGAGATGATGTTGACGTCTCCGACAGTCAATCCGTTCGCTTCGACATTCGCGATGAGAATCTCATTCAAGTAGATCCCACCAAACCCGACAGGTAACAACATATATGGTGTCACAAGTCCGAACGTCAAAATGGTCGCTACCAGACGACGGTCTACATTCAACTCATTGAACAGCACGAGTAACGGCGGAATCACAATCGGGATAAAGGCGATGTGAATCGGAAGCACATTTTGTGAACTGATGGATAACAATAAGATGAGTGACAACAGGAATGCTTTGACAACCATCACACGTTTTCCTGACACGTCACGACCTGACATTGAAATCAATTTTTCTGCTAAGACGTCCGGAAGCCCCGTTTTAGATAACCCGACAGCGAATGCACCGAGGAGTGCGTAGCTGAGTGCAATGCTCGCTCCACCACCAAGTCCGTCACTGAAGGCGGTCAACGTATCGTTGAACCCAAGCCCTCCGACAAGCCCTCCGACAAGCGCCGCTAAGATTAATGATAATACAATGTGCACTCGGCTGATGGCGAGCGCAAATAAGACGATGACTGCAAGCAATACTGCGTTCATATCGATCCAACACCTTTCGTATTTTCTTTCTCTTGGTATCGCTTTAATATGATAAAGACTTTTTGAAATTTAACATATGATGTGACCCTTGTCAAATCGAATATGAAAAAAGCGATAACTCGTGAAAGTTATCGCTACATGTTACATCTCGACGTTATGATACACTTGGCGCACATCTTCTAAGTCTTCGAGAACATCGATTAGTTTTTCAAATTGTTCTTGCGATGCGTCATCGAGTGACACTTCGTTCTGCGGGAGCATCGTCAATTCCGCAACGGCAAACTCTTCTACTCCGGCAGCCTTGAATGCAGTTTGAACGGAATGGAACGCTTCTGGCTCGGCATAGACGATGACCGTCTCGTCTTCCTCAATGACATCACGCACATCGAGGTCATGCTCCATCATGAGTTCGAGGACGTCATCTGCTGACATTTCATTGACACCGATGACGGCAGTTGCATCGAACATATATGCGACCGAACCACTGACTCCCATGTTGCCTCCGTTTTTACCGAACGCGGCACGAACTTCTGAAGCCGTACGGTTGACGTTATTCGTCAATGTATCGACGATGACCATCGAACCATTCGGACCAAACCCTTCATATCGAAGCTCATCGAAGTTTTCCTCATCGCCACCTTTGGCTTTGTCGATGGCACGATCGATGATCGCACGAGGGACGTTATACGTCTTCGCACGCTCCACCACGAATTTTAATGATTGGTTCAACTCAGGATCAGGTTCCCCTTGACGGGCGGCCACATAAATCTCGCGACCGAACTTCGCATAGACGCGACTCGTGTTCGCGTCTTTTGACGCCTTCTTCTCTTTAATGTTGTTCCATTTACGACCCATTACATGTCATCTCTCTTTCCATTTGTACGTAGATTCATTACAGATTATATAAGAAGTTGCAGGAATTGACGAGAAAAGTTTTACTCGTCACCTTTGTCCATCTTCTCGACGATCTCTGTAAGTGTCTTCAGACTCTCAATGAGTCGGTCGGTTTCGTCCTCATTCAAAAAGGCGAGACGTTCTTCGAATAGTCTACGGAATGAGTCTCTGCGCTCAAGTAAGATCCGTTCACCTTTCTCTGTCAGTTGATTCCAAATCACGCGGCGATCCCGTTCGTCTGGTACCCGCGTGATATACCCCTCGTTCAACAATTTCGTGATGAGCGGGGTAACGTTCGGTGGCGCGATGGAGAGTGTCTCGCTGATTCGTCCATTCGTGACAGCCCCCTCGTCCTCAATCAACATCAATAGATGGAAATGAGAGAAGTTCAGGTTTGGAATTTGAGGAAAATCAGATCGACGTAACAATTTACGACGAATTAAAGGAATCAGTTTGACAAACTGGTCCGCTGCATCTTGTTTCGGCATAATAGATTCACTTCCTAGTTAGGTTCTATTTTCATTATACACGAGTTAGGTGCAGTTGAACCTAAAAACGGGTTGATGTGATGATTGATACATCATAGTAGAGATTGAATCGACACAAAATATGTAAGCGTTTACATTAGAGGTTTGATATATTTTCATGAAAACGCATTCGATTTTACTGAGGACGCATACAAAAATCAAGAGCTATCAACAATAGATAAAAAAATATTGTGAAAGAGTTCACATTGTTGTCACCCACAAAACCTGAAAAACATTGTATTCTATGAATGTGAAGGAAAGCACAATCTCTAAAAAACAGTCATCATAATGTGCTTCCATCAAGTCAATATGTTCATTAAAAGCTCTCACTTATGAGGAGGAACCTAACATGGCAGTCAAAGAGAAAGCAAAAGTGGAAACAACGGTAGAACAAATGGTGGACACGCTCGTAGCCAGTGCGCATAAAGCACTTGATACGTTGATGACGTTCGACCAAGAGAAAATCGACCATATCGTACAGGCGATGGCGCTTGCAGGACTCGAGCAACACGTCGCACTCGCGAAATTAGCACATACAGAAACAGGTCGCGGTGTCTTTGAAGACAAGATGATCAAAAACATCTTTGCGACAGAATATATCTATAACTCACTCCGTGGTGAGAAAACGGTCGGTGTCCTTGAAGATGACGTTCAAAACGGAATCACATACATCGCGGAGCCAGTTGGTGTCGTCGCTGGTGTCACACCGGTCACAAATCCGACATCGACAACGATGTTCAAAGCAATCATCGCCATCAAGACACGTAACCCGATCATCTTCGCGTTCCATCCATCAGCGCAACAATGTTCAAGTGAAGCGGCCCGTGTCCTCCGTGACGCAGCAGTGGCGGCAGGTGCTCCTGAAAACTTGATTCAATGGGTTGAAGTTCCGTCACTCGATGCGACGAAAGCACTCATGAACCACCCTGGCGTGGCGATGGTCCTTGCGACGGGTGGGGCGGCAATGGTCAAATCCGCTTACTCGACTGGTAAACCGGCTCTCGGTGTCGGACCTGGTAACGTACCAGCATATATCGATAAGACTGCGAAAGTGAAACGCGCCATCTCAGACGTCATCCTTTCAAAAACGTTCGACAACGGTATGATCTGTGCGTCTGAACAAGCGATCATCGTCGACCAAGAAGTATATGAAGAAGTGAAAGCAGAGATGACGGCACTCGGTTGCTACTTCTGCTCACCAGAAGAAAAAGCAAAACTTGAAACGCTCGTCATTCGGACGGATACATGTGCGGTCAACCCTGAAATCGTCGGGAAGCCGGCAGCATGGATCGCTGAACAGGCAGGTCTCAAAGTACCGGCTGATACGAAAATCTTGATTGCAGAACTCGAAACAGTTGGCGCAACAGAACTTCTCTCTCACGAAAAATTAAGCCCGGTTCTCGGTGCTTATAAAGTTCAATCACGTGAAGAAGGATTCGCAATCGCTGAAAAAATGCTTGAGATTGGTGGTCTCGGTCACACAGCGGTCATCCACTCAACAGATGACGATGCCATCCTTGAATTCGGTCTCCGTATGAAAGCTTGCCGTATCATCGTCAACTCGCCTTCAGCACACGGTGGAATCGGTGACCTTTACAACGAAATGACACCATCCCTCACGCTCGGTTGTGGGTCTTATGGTAAAAACTCCGTCTCAGAAAACGTGACGGCGAAACATCTACTCAACGTGAAAAAGGTGGCGAGACGTCGCGTGAATATGCAATGGTTCAAAGTACCTGAAAAAATCTATTTCGAGAAAAACTCAGTACAATACCTTCAATCGCTCACAACGAAGAAACGGGCGATGATCGTCACAGATGAAATGATGGTCAAACTCGGATTCGCTGACAAAGTTATCAAAAACTTGCCTGCTGGCGTCGAGTACCGCATCTTTGACCAGGTCGAACCTGATCCATCTGTTGAAACAGTCATGAGCGGTGCCGAAGCGATGCGTCACTTCCAACCAGACATGATCATCGCACTTGGTGGTGGTTCACCGATGGATGCTGCGAAAGGCATGTGGCTCTTCTACGAACGTCCAGAAGAGAAATTCTCTAACCTACGCCAGAAATTCATGGATATCCGTAAACGGACGTACAAGTTCCCGACATTAGGTAACAAGTCAATGTTTATCGCCATCCCGACAACGTCTGGTACAGGTTCTGAAGTGACACCGTTCACTGTCATCACTGACAAAAAACGTAACGTGAAGTATCCGATTGCTGACTATGCAATCACACCAGACGTCGCCATCGTCGACCCAGAGTTCGTCATGACCGTCCCAGCTTCAATCACGGCTGATACAGGAATGGACGTCATGACACACGCAATCGAAGCATATGTTTCTGTCATGGCGAATGATTACACAGACGGACTTTGCCTCCGCGCCATTAAGATGATTTTCGACTATCTACCAAAAGCGTATGAAAACGGTAGCGACGCTGAAGCTCGTCAGAAAGTACACAATGCTTCAACGATGGCGGGTATGGCATTTGCGAACGCGTTCCTCGGTATCAACCACTCGATCGCTCACAAAATCGGTGGGGAGTTCCACGTACCACACGGTCGTACGAACGCAATCCTCATGCCACACGTCATCCGTTACAACGCGACACGCCCATCGAAACTTGCGGCGTTCCCGAAATATGAGTCATTCATCGCTGACGAACGTTACGCAGAAATCGCACGTTACCTCGGTCTTCCAGCAAGCACGACAGCTGAAGGTGTCGAGTCACTCGTCCAAGCGATCATCGAGCTCGGTCAACGCTTGAACATCAAACTTTCGTTCAAGGCGCAAGGCATCAAGAAAGCAGAACTCGATGCGAAGATTGACAAGATGGCGGTCGACGCATTCGAAGACCAATGTACAACGGCGAACCCGAAAATGCCGCTTGTTGAAGAATTGAAAGAGATCATGTACGCAGCATACGAAGGCGTATAAGGATCAACATTTACAAGTGGGCCCGTTCAACTCGAACGGGCTTTTCTTGTGGTCGGAATATGATATTCGGATTCTAAAATTATATTTAAATTGATAAAAAATTGAATAGTCAGACGATAAATAGCTGTATATAATAAAAAAAGGTATGTATAGTAATTTATTGATGAATGGGGATCGTGTAATGTTCATATTGATTAGTTTGTTGCGTTCAATCGCGACAGTTTTTCTTTTCTTCAATCCAATCCATCCGACGCCCCTCGAGACCGCTGAATATATTTCATCAGTCGATCGAAATGCGGATAGTTGGGAGAGTGCCGACTTTTTTGAATCATTCGGAACCGAATTACCCATCGACATGGACCGAAACCTCCTTTACACAGAACGGATAACCGGCTGGACTGAGATTGAAATGGGGGATAAAACGTATGAGGGGTTTTCATCGATGACGTTTGATCAACCGTTCAAAGGTACGATTTTACATATGACGTGGGGACAAGATATTCCGGATGTGAAAGAGAAAGTGATTGTCTTACCGACGACAAAATTTTCATATGACAACATCGAGGATGCGTATACCGTCGATTACGCAGGTGAGGTTTTGAATGACCAGGAAGCGAACGCGTACTTGTCAGAGCTCGCATCTAAGGGAGCTGCAGGATACCTGATCACCCCTTTTGAAGACGACCCATATGAGACGGGTTTCGTTTTCACGTCATCTTATATGCCGTTAAATGGTACAGGGGTAGACTTGGATACGGCTGAACAACTGAAGGACGGGGAAACGATTCAAGTCAAGCCCTATAATGAAGAAATCCCGTATGTCGAATTTGTCCAAAAAGGCAAGGCGGATCAAGAGATTGTTCTCATGTCACGACTCGATTCTTCCTGGCACGGGGCCCATTATTTGTCTTCCGTCGGTCCGTCTTCGGTCTTATATCACCTCATACAGATGATGGACAACGAGACACCGTACTATACGATTCGATATGTCTTTTTGAATGGAAACGGTGACTCCAGAGAAGCGAGTGACGATTTCCTTGAAAGGCTAACGGGACAAAAAGCAAAAGTGGAAACGGTCGTCATGCTCGATATTCTTGGGACTGGTGACGGTCCGTTATACGTTCGGACCAAAGGAATGAAATCCTACCCAGTACTAGAACAGGCGCCATTCTCTGATTTAGAAGTGCGCTCGTTGGCAAGTTCACCGGGTGACGCTTACGATGAAGCAGGAATTCCTTATCTGATGTTGAGTGACTCATTAGAAGGAAGTTGGCATGTGTTCACCGAGAAGGATACGTTTGAACGCCTGTCGGAAGGTGGGTTGACGGATGCGGTTGATTGGTTACACGATTGGCTAACTCACTGACCTCATAGATGTCGCCGTCTCATTTGACGGCGACGTATTTTTTTGGATGACAGTTTCGGGTATGATAGTAATGGAGGCGATACGATGAAACAAGAGATGACGATTACGACAGCATACGGAACGATTGCAGGAACTTTTCTTTCCCATGAGGAACCCCGGGAGACAATCGTCATGTTGAGCGGAAGTGGGCCGAGTGACCGTGACGGCAATATGGGTGGTGTCGGTTTTAATACGTATGCCAAGTTGGCAGAAGCGTTGTACGACCGCGGATACAACGTGTTCCGATATGACAAACAAGGGATTGGCAAGTCCGATGGTGACTTCAATAAAGTCGGTTTACATGATTTGATTAACGATGCGATTCTTGTCGTGCGCACCATTCGACAACTGGCCGATGTGAATCGCTTATATCTACTTGGTCATAGTGAAGGGGCCGTTCTTGCTCCTGCCGTTCAACTTGAGACGAAGGCTGATGGACTCATTTTACTTTCCGGTTTCCATGAATCGTCCAAGCAGATGTTCTTATACCAAGCAGATGCACTCGCTAAAGACATCGAACATGTGAAAGGGATAAAAGGTCTATTCTACCGGTTGACGGGCGTTGCCAAAAAAGTTAGGCAGCGACAGGACGATTTGTTAGAGCGTTCTTTACGGACGAACGTCTCGTCTTTCAAATATCGAGGTCAAGTCGTAAATGCGAAATGGATTCGTGAACATGCATCCTATGACGTCCGGGAACGATTGGAGCATGTGACCGTCCCGGTTCTTGCGATTACCGGGGGGCGTGATGTGCAAGTCCCACCCGAACACGTCCATATGATTCAAACAAAAGGGGAGGTCACCTCATCGATCATTGATGATATGAATCATCTTCTCGTGACACGGGAGTCACCCCATTCGCTTCTCATGCTGCACAAAGAGTATCGAGAAGCAATCGATGCGCCGATTCATCCAAAACTCATTCAAGAATTGGATGAATGGTTAAAAAAACAGTCGTAAACTCGAAAAACGGTCATATATTGACCGTTTTTTATGTTATAATTGTGACAAGTTGAATGAAAATGAATGTTTTTGAATGATTTTAGTTGTTTTCATAATGAAAACGCTTTATATTAGACGTATGGAGGGAACAAGATGTTAACGAAACAACGACATCAGTTGATTTTGCAACGCTTATCTGAACAGAAGGTCGTCAAATTAAAAGAATTGGTTGATTTGACGGATTCATCCGAGTCGACGATTCGTCGAGATTTGACGGACCTCGAAGCGGAAGGGTATCTGGCAAGGGTTCACGGAGGCGCAACGCTCATTGCGACTCCAGATGAGGAACCGACATTTGAAGAAAAGCGAGACCGGTTCGTAGATGAAAAAGTTGCGATTGCACGGAAGGCAGCAACGTTCATCGAAGACGGGATGTCGATTTATTTAGATGCCGGTACAACCACTCAGGCGATGGTTCCGTTTTTAGAAGGGAAAAAGATTGTCGTCGTCACAAACAGTCTACCGATTGCGAATGAATTATTTGATCTTGATATTAAGACGTTTGTGATTGGCGGAGAATTAAAGCGTTCCACCCAGGCATTGGTTGGGTATAACGCACGCGAGAGCATGATGAATTATCGTGTCGACCTCGCCTTTCTCGGAATGAATGGAATCGACCCTGAAGCGGGTTACACGACCCCGGACCCAGAAGAAGCGCTTGTCAAAAAAACGGCAATCGAATTGGCGCAAACCTCGTTCGTACTCGCGGACGCATCGAAGATCGGGAAACGAACGTTCAGCAGAGTCGCGACGTTAGATGCCGCACAGTTGATCACATCAAGCAGTGAGTCAATGAGTTCCATCCAAACAATCACAAAGGTGGTGAATGCGAAATGATTTACACGTTAACACTCAACCCTTCTATTGATTACTACGTAACATTACCTGAAGTACATCTAGGAGAAGTGAACCGAATCGAAGAGACGACGGAGCGCGCAGGCGGTAAAGGAATCAACGTCTCCATCGTTCTTCGGGAATATGCACAAGAAACGAAGGCACTTGGTTTCATCGGTGGGACGACCGGTGACTTCATTAAAAAGTCACTCGTCGATCACGGTGTACACACCGATTTCGTAGAGGTGAACGGGAACACCCGGATCAACGTCAAGATTCGAGCGAAAGAGGAAACAGAATTGAATGCGAGCGGACCGAATATCACGGATGGTGAGCTCGAACAGTTGAAGGCCAAGTTCGACCAAGTTCAAGAAGGTGATATCGTCGTCCTCGCGGGTAGTATCCCGAGCAACCTACCAGACTCGCTATATCGGACCATTGCCGAATCGATTCGCGAAAAAGGTGCCGAATTTGTCGTCGATACAACGAAAGACGCCATGCTCGAAGTGCTCACGCTTGAACCACTCATGATCAAACCGAATCACCATGAATTAGGTGAATTGTTTGATACCGAGATTGAAACGTTTGAAGAAGCTCTACCTTATGCCGAACAGCTCGTCAAACGCGGGGCGAAAAACGTTATCATCTCCTTTGCGGGAGACGGGGCGCTACTCGTTAACAAGGACGGAGCCGTCACAGCGAACACACCGGTCGGGAAACTCGTGAACTCGGTTGGTGCAGGAGACTCACTCGTCGCCGGATTTGTCGCGAATGTGAAAGAAAAAGGTGAACAAGAAGCATTTCGATACGCGGTCACGACAGGAAGCGCATCTGCTTATACGTTCGGCTTATGTTCAAAGCAAGAGATTGATCGCTTGATCGATCAAGTACAACTCACACCACTGAAACGAATGGAGGAAACAACATGAAAATCACGGACTTGCTCCAACGCGACACGATTCAATTGAATCTAAGCGCGAATTCTAAGCGTGAGGTCATCGAAGAACTTGTCGATGTCCTCGATCGCGCTGGTAAGCTATCGGACCGCAACGGTTATCGCGATGCGATTCTAAAACGTGAAAGCGAGAGCACGACTGGCCTTGGAGAAGGGATTGCCATCCCTCATGCGAAAACGAGTGCGGTTAAAACGCCAGCAATCGCGTTCGGTCGCTCGGAAGGCGTCGACTACGAAGCGTTAGATGGACAACCGAGTCGCCTCTTCTTCATGATTGCGGCAGGAGAAAATGCGAATAATGAACACCTTGAAACACTCTCTAAACTTTCAGTTTACTTGATGGACCCTGCATTCCAAGAACGTCTCTATGCAGCAACTTCTGAAAGCGATGTCATCCGCGCCATCGAAGAAAAAGAAATGGCAGAAGCGAAGCCAGAAGTCGTCAAACCGACGAATGAAGATGCACCGTTCATTTTGGCGGTCACGGCTTGCCCGACAGGCATCGCCCATACGTATATGGCGGCAGACAGTTTGAAACAAAAAGCGGAAGCGATGGGCGTCGATATTAAAGTCGAAACGAACGGATCGACTGGCGTAAAAAATGAATTGACACGTGCGGATATTGACCGGGCAACAGCGATCATCGTCGCAGCGGACAAGGCTGTTGAAATGGATCGTTTCGCTGGTAAACGAGTCATCGAAGTTCCGGTCGCACAAGGGATTCGGAAACCTGAAGAACTCATCAATCGTGCGGTGAAACAAGATGCGCCGGTATATGAGGCTTCGAAAACATCAGGTGGCGCTTCGAAAGAGCAACGTACAGGCGTGTACAAACACTTGATGAGCGGGGTATCTGCGATGCTTCCACTCGTTGTCGCAGGTGGTCTCTTGATTGCCATCAGCTTCTTCTGGGGCATCAACTCTGCTAACCCGGATGACCCGTCTTACAATGAATTTGCAGCACAGTTGATGACGATCGGTGGAGCTGCATTCGGCTTCCTCGTTCCGATTCTCGCCGGTTTCATCGCGATGTCGATTGCCGATCGCCCAGGTCTCGCACCAGGTCTCGTGGCAGGGGTACTTGCAAGTCAAGGGAACGCCGGATTCCTCGGTGGTCTCATCGCTGGTTTCTTGGCAGGTTATGTCGTCCTCTTCTTGAAAAAGGCACTTGCGAAGTTGCCAGCTTCACTTGAAGGAATCAAACCGGTCCTCTTATATCCTTTACTTGGATCATTTATCTCAGGTATGGTCATGTTACTCGTCGTCAATGAACCGATTGCTGCACTTATGACATGGTTGATGGATACGTTGAACAGTATGAGCGGCGCAAACGCTATCCTTTTAGGAGTCATCGTCGGTGGGATGATGGCAGTCGATATGGGTGGTCCGATCAACAAGACAGCATACGTCTTCGGAACGGCAGCACTCACAGCAGGTAACCAAGAAGTCATGGCAGCCGTCATGGCTGGAGGGATGGTACCACCACTCCTCGTCGCACTCGCATCAACTGTCTTCGCTCGTCAAAAGTTCTCGAAACAAGAGCGCGAAGCAGGAAAAACAGCATATATCATGGGAGCTTCGTTCATCACGGAAGCGGCAATCCCATTCGCAGCTGCGGACCCGATTCGCGTTCTTCCATCAGCGATTCTCGGTTCTGCCATCGCAGGAGGATTATCCGCATTCTTCACGATTCAATTACCAGCGCCACACGGAGGAATCTTCGTCTTCCCACTTCTTGAAGGAGCTGGAAACGTCGCGGTGAGTATGGGCCTCTATGCACTCGCCATCTTGGCAGGTGCGGTGGTCGGAGCATTGCTCCTCTCGTTCTTGAAAAAACCGTTAACAACTTCTACACCAGTCCAATCTAAAGAAGTTGCATAACGTGAGAAAAGACGTCGCCTTTATCTAAAGGTGACGTCTTTTTTGTTGTGGATGTCCGTTCAATTTTCACATAATCTCGGATTGCAAGTTGGGGATTTGTGGTAAACTATTTGTAAAGCTTCGGGTGAGGAGGGGGTCACATTGGACATTCGGGTCGCCAAACCAGATGATGTGTATGGGATTGCGAGAGTGCGTGTGAACGGATGGCGTACGACCTATCGGGGAATCGTGCCGACTGAGTATTTATTGAAAGTTTCGTCCGGTTCCATCGAATGGGCAGAACGTTTGCGGACCGCCCTTCGTCGGCAAGAAGTAGCCGGCTTTGTGGCGATTGTCGAGGACGAGATTGTGGGCTTCGTTCTTTACGGAGAAGAGCGGACAGGAGAGTATCCAGACCACACGAATGAAGTGTATGCCATTTATATTTTAGAGAATCATCAAGGGAACGGAATCGGGTCCGCTCTCCTTGAACATGCCGTGCAATCGATGTGTGAGGCAGGACTCTTGATCTGGGCACTTGAGATGAATCCGTTTCGTACGTTTTATGAGCGAAAACAAGGGCAGGTCATCGACCAGAAAGATCGAGAATTTGGCGAATTGATGCTCCGAGAAGTGGCGTATGGATGGGAAACGACCCGTCATGACTCCATCATGGGAGCCTGAGCTTTAAGACTGTAGAATGTTCTACGGTCTTTTTTTGTGCCTAATGTATGAGCTATAACCGATTTTTCATTCAAGATTGATTCACCTTTTCAGCCAACAACGTAAATTCCCACGGGATATTTTCACCGTTCCATCCTCTATGCTCATCAAATCGTTGCAGTGTGAAACCGACAGAGACAACTGAGTTGATGATGTCACTCAATGTGTGATGACTTAAAGATACGGAAGGGAAGTCATGTTGCTCTTCTACATCGAAAAATTGCTTATAGGAAATGTCTCCTTGTACGAAATCATGATTGAAATAGATTGGTATGTATGAGAACTCTGGTGATATGCACCTTTTGATTGGGTGATAGTCACTCATAATTAATTTTCCGCCAACTTTCAATATGGGAAATAAGATATTCATCAATTGAATGAGGTCATTGAAGTAATGTAAGACCCCTCCTTCTAGATAAAGAAAATCAAAACGCTGACGATATTTTTCAACATCGATATCTAGAATATCACCGACTATATACTCGATTGTCGTATTTGAGCAATCTGCGAGTTCTAGTGCATATCGTTTATTTTCCTCTGACAGGTCAAAGATGGTCACGTCAGCCCCGAGGATTGCTAGCGGTACCGCTCTTCTTCCATTCGATCCACAGATATTTGCGATGTTCAACCCATTGACGTCATCAAAGTACTCACGGTGTTTTTTCAAACTTTTTTTAGGGTCTTTCAAAATCTCGATTGATTTTTCTGACGGCGTACCGTCTCGATTACACCAAAATTCATAGGCGCGATATTCCCATGCCTGTTTGTTTATGCGACTTTGCTCATTCATAACGTTTCACCCTCCTCTTCTCATATATCGATTCGTCAAGCAAGCTATTATCCAATTATAGTTCTATAATGGAATTATCTATAATAATTTTACAATGAGAAATTGTCAATATATCTATATCTAGTAAGGACAGATATAGATGAATATAAATGTAGAAGTGAGGATACGGTGAATGATTAAAGGAATATACGAGGCGCACTTGCCGGTGAGTGATTTAACTGAATCAATTCAATTTTATGAGAAATTAGGATTAGAGTTGGCATTCCAAAATGAGAAATTGGCTTTCCTTTGGATTATGAAAGGGGAGAGCTGGATTGGGCTATGGAAATCTGGTCAAGTCGATTTACCGTATCATCCATCAATCCGACACATCGCTTTTCGAATGGAGGAGCAGGATTTGGATGCGATCAAAGCATGGCTTGAGGATCAGGGAGTTGAAATTCGTACTGCGTTCAAGATGACACCGGAACAGCAGCCACTCGTCCTTCCAAATGCTCCATACGAGCATGCGGCCATCTACTTTGAGGACCTGGACGGCAATTCGCTTGAACTCATCACGTTGATTGGAGCAAACGCAGATGAAACTGCTAGTGTGATTCCGTACGAAGAGTGGTTAAAAAAATAAAGAATGTACATAACTGATTCAAAAAGGGGAGAGAATATGCTATTTCATTATCATCTATGGACACCACATGTAGAAGAAACGGAGAAATTTTATGCGAATCTCGGTTTTCAAGTAACTCAACGAATCGGAAAGAAAGATGGGGAATTCGAATCCTTTGATCCACCACTCGACTGGGACGATTTTAGGGGGCAGTCCATTCGTTTTAGAATCATTGAAATGAAGCGGGGAGCGACGAATATCTCATTCGGTTATGGGAAGAAAGTGATATTTGATCATATTGGCTTTTTAGTATCTGAAGAGGAAAAAGTGAATGTGTTAGAACGAGCAGAGCAAATAGGATTGACGACTCAATCAAATGAACGAAGAACGTTCATCCATACACCTTATGGATTTCGAATCGAGTTGCAGCAGCATTTCGATGCTGTTCAATCACGTTCTGAGAATCGTGTTCTCCAATTTAGTATCGATTCAAAAAGAAAAGGTATTGAAGAGGTGTTACGTCGATTATTCGGTCGTCAGGTCTCGGAAATCAATGTATCCGAGTCAAATCACACGATGATAATTGGTGTAAAGCTTATGAGTGATGCTAATTTTCGAACAGTTGATCCTAACGGTATTCAAATTATTCTATCAAATACATAGTCAGTAAATTAAAACTCTGAAAAGACGAGATCAAATACTTCGTCAAAATATTAAGAACAGAATTCTAAATAAGTAAAATATGCTTTAAATCAATATTTCCTAATTTTGTAATATAAAAAGAAGAGTCAGTTAAGAAGTTTATAGGTGCTAACAGTAAGTTTATGTAAAATGAAACTGAAAGAGGAAGTGCGATAGATTACATCCGAAAGAAATTGTACATTAAAATTTAAAGGGAATTAAAAATATAGGAGGGAGTTAGAATAGTTATGACTATCCGTGTTGATTTATCCAATCAAGAGTATTCGATATTTGATGTTGAAAATAACAACAGATTTGTTGAGTTTAAAAGTAAAAATTTTATTTTCGGAAAAAATGGAAGAGGAAAGTCTACTCTGTGCGAGATAATAACTAAACAATTTGAAAATGAATATGACGTTAGAGTTTTTAATGGTTTTGATAATATCTTAGAGGACGAAAGACTAAATGCTGTCGTTCTTGGCAAAGAGAATATTAAAGCTAATAAAGATTTGAAAAAGGTAGAGTTAGAGTTGTCGGAATTAGCAATGAATGAACAAAAGCTAAGTAGAGAGTTAAACTCTCTAGGTGATGAAATAACTTTTGGAGAAGTGATGAGTGATATTCCGTTAGAGCGACATCCATTGTTGAAGACTAAACAATCTTTAAATTCTTCACTATCGAAACAAAAAAATGAAGTAGATACATTTTTGACAAAAAAAGCTAAACAAATTAAAGAACTAGACACTCCGAGGGTTGCAAAACCGACATATTTTAAAAATGATTTTCTGAAAGATGTATCAGTCTGCAATACATTAGATGAAATCGAAAAAGAGCGACACGAGAATATACTAATCGAAAAAACCAAAGGCGTGTTATCACCCTATATAATTAATGACATAGAAGTTGATACTGTTATTAACCGAGTAAATCACATCTTACAGTATATAGTTGAAGAGAAAGATTATTTTATAAAAGAGATCAATTATGATTCTCAAAAGAAAGAGTTTGCACAAATGGGTTTAAAAATTCATGAAGTGGGTGAGAATTGTTCGTTTTGTGGAAACGAAATTAAAGAAGAGAGACTAGAAGAACTACGCTCTTTGATTTCAGTCGACAAAATTAAAAGTAATGAAATGGAATTAGATACTCAATATAAAAATATTGAGAAGCTAGAAGAAGAGTTACGGACTGTTCAACCATTACGTAAAGATAACTTTTACACTTTATTTCATGAAGATATAAGTAAAGTAAATGATGAAATCGAGATAACAAAAAAGCGATATGAGAGCTTATTATCAATGTTAAAAAATAAGCTTAATGAGAAATCTAGAAGTAGTTTTGAACCTGTCAGTTTGGTGGAGAGTTCGGAACCTATTAGTTTCATCGAAATTAACACGAAAGTAAAAGTGTTGATTGAAAAGAATAATGCTTTAACTGAAAACTTAACTGAAGAACAAGAAGAAGCTAAAAACAAATTACGGTTACATTATGTAGCGACTTTGTTAAAGGAAAAATCGGAATATAAAAAAGATTGGAAGGGATATGAGATCGAGAAATATGAATTATCGGGTTTGGAAAAAAAAGTCGCGGAAATAACTGAAAAAATTGAAATGAAAAAAGTTGAAATAAAAGGTGAGAAAATAAATCCGGCACCTGGAACTATAAATTACATACAGAATCAAATTTCATCTAAAGAGATTTTGAAAAAAGAAATCATAAAACAAACTAAAAACACGTCACAGCTAGTTGATATTATTAATGATAAATTAAAGCGAGCGGGAAAAAATGAATTAGAATTGATTTTGCAAAAAGATGAGCATGAAGTTGAACATTATCAGATTAAAGATGGTGACGATACTCGTCCAATAGATAAATTGTCAACTGGCGAGAAAAACATCATAGCATTCCTCTATTTCCTTGAGAGTCTTAGTGATTTGGAGCGTAGAACCAACAAACCAAAAATTGTTATATTCGATGATCCGATGAACTCGAATGATGACACCATGCAATATTTAATAATCGCTGAAATACAAAAACTATATCGTAATAATTATCAGGACAAGTTTAATAATGGGAAAGATTATTTTATTTGCTTAACTCACAACGTTCATTTCTATCTAAATGTTCAACCGTATGGGAACTTTAAAAAACTTGTTCGGGCTGAGGATGGAGACGGTAAAGAAGAGAAAGATAAATACCAACTGCACGGTTTTTATAGAATAGAACAAAGAAACTTTAAACCAATTAATTCTGAAAAAGAAGACTTCAATACACATTATGCGTGTCTGTGGCTTGAATTAGGAAGTTTATACAGTGCCAATCTGGTCAACTCAATGTTAAATTCAATGAGAAGAATCATTGAAACATATCTTAAATTCAATCAAATATCTGCTGATTCCTTCTATAAAAACAACGAACAGCATAAAAAGTTATTTGATGTTAATTCTCATTCCATTGACGATCATTCAATGGAAGCTCTAGGAAAAGAAAAAGAAGAATTGGTTGAGATTTTCGAGAATCTATTTATTGAAAATGGTGCAGCGAGTCATTTCCGAAATCATTGGAAAAAAACTTGCTAAATTTAGTGTGTAATTGTTCAAACTTAAATGTATTACAAAAAGTGTATTCTACTAACATCATAAGTTTGGCACAAGTTGGTTAACTTCATATCTGAATCTATATGTTCTAGACCTTTGTATATACTATTGAAAAAAATATTTGATATATAGTGACTGCTACGTACTTACCTAATACTAAAGGTATTCTTACTATTCTCGATAAGTTGTAAGAGTACTAAGAAATGTCCCTTTGAATCAAAATGGAATACTGTCGTTCAATCAAACAATCTCTTCTATACTGAATTGAACAAAAAATTCCAAATGAAGGGTTGGGAGACGTTGAAGCACCGAAAAATTTGTATCAAGTTAAGTGGAGCCGCTCTAGCTGGTGATGAAACGGATAACTTTGACGAAATGAGTCTCAGTCTGATAGCTGAAGAAATATTGTCACTCGCAAAAAGCGGGGTTGAAGTATGTGTCATGGTCGGCGGGGGAAATCTTTTTCGCGGAAATCAAGCAGAAGCGTGGGGGATCAATCGAGTGGAGGCTGACAGTATCGGGACGCTCGGGACGGTCATGAATTCATTGATGCTACGTGGAATCTTGAAACGAGATACGACTCGAGAAGTACGCGTCATGACATCGATTCCAATGCCGAGTGTAGCCGAGCCGTACATTCAACTTCGAGCCATCAATCATTTGAAAAAAGGATATATCGTCATTTTTGCAGGCGGTAACGGTCAACCGTTCGTTTCTTCAGACTATCCGGCTGTTCAGCGTGCCATCGAAATGGGATGTGATGCCTTGTTCGTGGCAAAGAATGGTGTCTCTGGCGTATATGACCGCGATCCTCGTTTGGATTCGGACGCTCGTCAATTTGAAACCCTTCACTATAACGATGTCATTTCGAATGATTTGAAAGTGATGGATCAATCGGCATTGCTTCTCGCGAGAGATCACGGTTTGCCGATTCACTTGTTCGACTTCATGGAGCGGAACGCCATTCATCGGATTCTCGAAGGAGAGAGCATTGGAACGATGATTCATCACCATGAAACGCAGCTCTTGCAGAATTGAGGAGACAGCATGTATGAAGTAACAGATGGTCACGTCATTGGGAAAAACGGAATACCCGTCCCGTATTCGTACCTGCAGCCTGATTCGTCATCCGACACACTCGTGATTTTGTTGCCCGGATACGGATATACAAATGATTCTCCAATGTTTCGCTATACGACTGGATTGTGCATAGAGAATGGGTTGAGCGCTCTCGAAGTCAACTATAAATATCGCGACGAGCGGTAAGATTCAGTCGATGTAAATAAGGCGATTGTTGATGATGTTCGACTCGTCATCGATCAAATCCTACATACTGACTCCGTTCAACAATACATCATCGTCGGAAAATCGCTCGGTACGGTTGCGATGGCAAGTGAACTCACCCGAAACGTGTTTCATGATGCCAAACTGGTTTGGTTGACACCTTTGTTGAAACGAGACGACATGTACGAAGCAATTCAGTCTCATAAAGGAAAACAGCTCATTCTCATGGGTACGGCGGACCAACATTACGTACTGGAACGAATCCAGCATTTCGAACAACTAGCATTGACTGAACTCGAGATTGTTTAGCAGATGAATCATAGTCTCGAGTACACAGGTAACACATCCCAGTCACTTCGGCTACTTGAAACACTTCTCAAGCGAGTTGAGCGATTTATCACTTCCACATAGGTCGTGAACCGGTGGAGAGTTTCATATTGTGATTACTATTATCTGTATGGGAGGAGTCGACGTGAAATTTACCACTGAGCGTTTAGAAATCAGACCATTTATGGAGAAAGATTTGGAAGCTACATTCAAAATGTATAGAAAACCAGAAATATGCAGATATCTTTTGCATGAGCCATGGACGTCTGAAAACATGAAGAAAGAATTTGGTAAAAAACTAACGAATTCTACTCTTACCGAGACTAGTACGTTGAATTTAGCAGTCGTACATCAAGATGAAGTAATTGGGGATCTCACGGTTTGGTACACGGGTATGAAAGATACGGTAGAGATCGGGTATTGTTTTTCTGATTCACACTCAGGAAAAGGATATGCAACGGAGGCAGTGAGCGGATTGCTAGGGGAGTTGTTTGCGAAGCTCAATCTACATCGGGTACAAGCTAATCTCGACGCCAGAAATGTAGCTTCCCAGAATTTATGTGAACGGGTTGGAATGAGAAAAGAAGCTCATTTCTTGAAAGACTATTGGAATAAGAATGAATGGACCGATAGCATGTTGTACGCGATGTTGCACGAGGAGTTTGTAAGACAATAAACGAAATAAGTGAATAGAAAAGGAGATGACGTGCGTCATCTCCTTTTTTTACAGTTTTTCAATAACCGTTTTCGGCTCGACACGTTCTGTATAGTCAGCAGGCACATCACTGAAAGAAATCGTCCCATCGGATTGGATGATGAACGTGGCCGGTTTCGGCAACTGCCAATCTTCGTTCCCGTTATGTGCATCGACATTTAGTCCAGATGCTTTATAAATGTCAATCAAGTAATCCGGCATGTCAAACACGAGATCGAATTGACGTGCGACATTATTGCCGACATCACTCAGCACGTAAAAATCAAGTTCGTTCTTCTCTTTCGTCGAAAGGGAATAATCCGGCGTCTCAGGACTGATGGCGACAAGAGTCGCTCCTTTTTCTTGAATCATTGCCAATTCGCGCTGGTAAGCGCGGAGTTCGAGGTTACAATATGGACACCATCCACCACGGTAAAATGTGACGATGACAGGTCCATTTTCAAGCAGTGTTTTCAAATCGACTGCTGTCCCATCCGCATGAGGCAATTCAAACATCGGCGCTTGATCCCCGACTGTTAACCCTGACGCAATTCCGGAGTCTCTCAATTCTTGTGTCGCCTGAGCCATCAATCGTTGCTTCTCGGCAGGTGCATTTTGTTTGAACTGATCTTTATAGGATTTGATTTCTTCCAATAATAAATTCATCATTTGACCCCCTTTTCCGATATGGTAACTCAAATTTTAACTAAATACGAATAGTATGATTTGTTCAATCGAACACAACGGTGAAACTCCATTTCAGTTTGCGAAAAATAATTTTCGAATAATTCAATCAATTCTTCAGATTTAATGACTTTTGACCGATATGATGAATAACCCAAGGGGGATTCGACTCATCGAACTCGCTTGAACATTTTATTCGGGTTAGGAGATGTTTTATGAAACAGAAGCGCACGATTAGTATCAAGCAAAAATTGATTGTCTTATCCGTTCTATTATTGATTATTCCAGCCACATTGATTGGAATCGTCGCCTATTCGCAGGCGAAAGGTAAAATCGAGTCTCAAATGATCCAGTCCGCCAATTCGGGGGTAGACCGGATGAACAATGAGGTCACGAACCTCATCGAACCGATTCAAACGGACATCTCGTTTTTTGCGAATCGGATTGATAGTTCCATTTATGAAGAGGGAGAAGCGAATCAAGCGTTAGCAGAGAAGTTTACTGAGTATTTAGAGACACATCCAAAAGTGACGAACATCTACTTCGCTTCAGCAGAAGGTGCGATGACGATCTATCCTGAGCAGGAATTGCCAGAAGGATATGACCCACGCACTCGTCCATGGTATGAAGCGGCTGAAGCAAGTGGACAAGATGTTGCCATCACGAATCCGTACGTCGATGCCGCCTCTCAAAAAATGATGATCACGGTTTCGAAGAAGACTTCAGACGGTAGTGGTGTGGTCGCCGTTGACGTCGATGTGAACGATATCGCTGAAGTGGCATCCACCATTCAAATCGGGAAAGAAGGATACGTTGCCATCTTCGACCAGGCAGAACAAGTCGTCATTCATCCGTCGACGGCTGTCGGTGAAAAGATTAATGAATCTTGGACAGATTCGCTCTTTGCCAAGGAAGAAGGGACTCTGTCTGTATCGGAGAATGGGGAAGGTGTGGAGAAAGCATTCGTGACGAACCCAATCACCGGATGGAAGATTGCCGGTACGTTATATGACGGTGAGATTCAAGACGAGACGGTCGGCATTCTTTGGACGACTGGATTCGTCATCATCGGAATGTTCGGGATTGCAGCCATTCTTCTCTACTTCGTTCTCCGTTCAATCTTGCGTCCGTTACGTTTATTGACAGAAGGAGCAGAACGAATCAAATCAGGAGATTTAACGGAGCCGATCACCGTCTTATCGAACGACGAAATCGGGCGTGTTTCAGAGAGTTTTAACGAAATGAGCGATTCACTTCGTATGGTATTACTCCGTCTTGATGATTCAATCAGTCAAGTGGCCGCATCGTCACAAGAATTGATGGCCAATTCGGCTCATAATACCGCCTCATCGGAACAGATTGCCCGTGCAGTTGATCAAATGGCAGTCAGCGCCGATGGCTCGAAGCGACAACTCGACGACAATGCGACATCTCTTCAAGCGATCACATCGGGCATCATGCGAATCTCAGAGAGTTCAATGGACGTTTCTGAACTTTCACGCGAAACCTCGAATGAGGCGGAAGACGGTTCGACGACCGTGAAAGAGAACGTGAAGCAGATGCAGGCAATCGATGCGTCTGTCGTGACATTCGAGGGTGTCATTCACTCATTGGCACATCGCTCAAACGAAATTGGAGAAATCGTCACGGTCATCAATGGAATCGCTGAACAGACGAACCTGTTAGCCTTGAACGCTGCCATTGAAGCGGCACGTGCGGGTGAGAACGGCAAAGGATTCGCGGTCGTTGCGAGCGAGGTGCGTAAACTCGCAGAACAGTCACAACAGTCGACGAAACAAATTGCGGCGTTGATTGATCGAATCAAGCATGAGACTGAACAGTCTGTACAGTTGATGCAGGAAGTATCTACTCATACGAAAGCAGGGTTGGCGTCATCTGAGATGACAGCAGACCGATTCGAGAAAATCAAGGAGCGGACAGTGGCGATGACGCCACGGATTGAAGACGTGACCGCAACCGTCGAGGAGATTGCGGCGAACGTTCAGGAAGTGGCAGCGACGGCATCACAAATCGCCGACATCGCCGATGAGAATTCGAGCGTCTCGAAGCAAGTGGCGGCGACGACCGATGATCAATTGAGATCGATTGAAGAAGTATCACAGTCAGCAAAAGCACTCGCGACCATGGCCGAGGAGTTACAAGACCTCGTCTCGCGATTCAAACTGTAAACGACAATGAGGCAGAGCGGAGCGCTCTGCCTCATGTTTTTTTATAGGATCGGACTAAGAAGGCGTGACACCCCTTCACGGGCGCGTACCGTCCATTTACGGGATTCATAGTCTTCCACTGTATAGGTGCGACTGACCGCCGTGTCGGTCTCGAATAACGAAACGAGTTCGAGTGCGACCCGTTCATCGTAGATGAGTGCGTTCACTTCAAAATTGAGACGGAAGCTCCGGGCGTCCAAGTTCGTCGTCCCGACAGTCGCGATCTCATCATCGACGACGAGTGTCTTCGCGTGGAGAAACCCTTCATCATACAGATAGACGTTTGCCCCGTAGTCTAGGAGTTCCCCAAGGAACGAGAGGGACGCCCACATGACGAATGGATGGTCCGGTTTTCCAGGGATCATGATGTCCATCTTGACGCCAGAATGGAGTGCCATTTTGCAAGCGTCCATAAAACTCGTGTCTGGAATGAAGTATGGCGTTTGAATGACGACCCGTCGTTTGGCGGACATGATCATCTTGATCATCATATTCTTCAAATGTTCCGTATCCGAGTTTGGTCCACTCGTGACGATTTGCATCGGAGAATTTTCTTTAATGTCATGTCGCGCAAAGCAGAAGGCATTTTCAGGATCATGTTTACGGTGACCAGAATAATTCCAGTCCAATATGAATCGGTGTTGTAAATTGTAAACGACATCTCCTTCGACACGCAGGTGCGTGTCACGCCAATAGCCAAATTTTTCGACTAAACCTAAATACTCGGTACCGACATTGAATCCACCGACATAGCCGATTTTCCCATCGATGATGACGACCTTTCGGTGATTTCGGTTGTTCAACTTGAAGTTGATGATTCCGAGTGTCGGTGGGAAGAAGACACGCACCTCGCCATCGTTCGCAATCAACTCTTTAAAGTCCGAGTTCCGAAGACTACGTGAGCCGACCGCATCGTAGAGGAGTCGAACTTTGACACCGGCTTTCGCACGCTCGATCAACTCTTTCAACAGTGCCTGACCGAGAGCATCACGCTGGATGATGTAATATTGAATATTGATTTCCGTTTCGGCCGAGCGAATGTCATCCATCAGCGCTTTGAACTTTTGTTCGCCGTCGTGCAAGATGAGGGAACGGTTATGTACACTGATCAACGATTTAGAAGATCGTAAGTTCATTTGAAGCAGTTGGTCATACTTTTCAAACAGCGGCTGCGCGAGCTGGGTTTGGCGCGTATGAATTTGTTCAAGTTGCGCTTCGACTTGAAGCGAATGGAAGGAACGTTCTTCTACACTTAAATTATAGAAGTTATCCTTCTTAAGTTGTCGCCCTAGGAAGAGATAAACGATAAAGCCGAGCACTGGTAAGAAAAACAGGACAAGCAGCCAGGCCCAGGTCGCGCCAACGTCACGTCTTTCGGCGAAGATGACGGCGAGTGCGAACAACATGTTTAACCCGAGGACGATATAAAGTCCCCAACTGAAAATCATAGACCAATCCAACGACATACACCCCTTTATAATCGATTCATAGCTTAATCATACATCAAATGAGGGAATAGGATGCTATCAAATGAAATAGGGGGAGAAGATGATGAACATGGAAGTCGTATGGAAGAAAGGGATGGCGTTTGAAACACATACGCCATCAGGGCACACGGTGATCCTTGATGCGGCGGATGATGTCGGTGGGCTCGATACAGGACCTCGTCCGACAGAAATGTTGCTTCACGCGACCGCATCTTGCACAGGAATCGATATCGTATCGATTCTGCATAAGATGCGACAGCCAATCGAAGCATTCGAAATGAAAATCGATGGGGTGCGGGCGACCGATCACCCGAAACGCTTTACAGCCATTCACATCTTGTATATCCTGAAAGGCGAGTTATCGGAAGAACGAGTTCGGCGGGCCATCGAATTGTCAGTTGAACGTTATTGCTCTGTATCGCATAGCTTGAATGCGACGTTGACGTATAGCTATCAATTGAACGATGGAGACGTCACTCCGTTTGATTTTCATGAGTGAGCAGGATGGTTGAAAGGCATGCGGTTCTCCGTTATATTTGTATTTCAAATACTGTATAACTAAAGGAGGACGTTATGATTCGACTCGCGACGAAGCGCGATGCCCAACACATCGCGAACCTAATCGAACAACGAGCCGTAGCGCTAAATGAACAAGGAAGCGACCAATGGACCGAATATTTGGAACAGGACCTCGTAAAGCGTGTGCGCACTGACATTGTAGAAGGCAGTGTATATGTCTTTGAAGATGACCAACAAATTTTAGCTTCAATCGCATTGTTACCTCCAGATGAGTGGGATGATAACTTATGGGACGACAGTGAGCAAGGGCAATATATCCATCGAATCGTCGTCAGCGAAAAGCTAAAAGGGCAAGGCGTCGGACAGCAGCTCATGGAGCATGTCTTAGAGGAAGCCGATGAAGATGAACCAATTCGTCTTGATTGTGTCGCTGACAATGAATTTCTAAATGATTACTATCCACGTTTCGGTTTCGTCTTTGTCGATTCACGAAACGGGTACAATACGTTCGAATACAGATTGGATGAGAGCATGAGTGCATAAGGGTCATTTGACCCTTTTTTTGTTATACTATCAACAGCGAAAAGGAGGGGTTTTATATGACTAAAACCATTTTGGTGGGATTCGGATTCTCGGCGAACACATTCCATCTACCGTTTTTAAAGGTCATTGACTCATTTGAAGTGAGTGGCGTCGTGTCATCACGTCCGGAAGAAGTGCATGCTGAATTACCTGGTGTCACGGTATATGCGACATTAGACGAGGCGCTTCAATCGGATGCTTCTCTATATGTCATTACGACACCATCGCATTTACATAAAGAGATGATCGTCGCATGTCTTGAGGCAGGAAAAGATGTGCTCGTTGAAAAACCAGCATTCCTGACAACGAAAGAAGGATATGAGTTGATTGAACTTGAAGCGAAATCGAAAGGCGTCGTCAACGTTTATCAAAACCGTCGTTATGACGGAGACTTCTTGACGGTTAAGTCGTTACTTGACTCGAACGAGTTAGGGGACTGGAAGGTGGTTGAATCTCGATTTGATCGTTTCCGTCCGAATGTACGTGATCGGTGGCGTGAAAATGCAGGACCAGGTTCAGGTATTTTATTCGACTTAGGAAGTCATCTGATTGATCAGACTCTCGCCTTGTTTGGAAAGCCAGATCGTATTCAAGCAGATGTGATGATTCAACGAGATGGCGGACAATCCGATGATGGGTTCCATCTGACATTCTATTATGGTGAAAAGCGAATATACCTTCGTTCGAACCCGTTCATCGCTGGAGAAACACCTCGGTTTGAAGTGCACGGCACGCAAGGAAGTTTCTTGAAATATGGACTTGATCCTCAAGAAGAGGCTCTGAAGCAAGGGAAGTTAGAAAGTGATCTTATAGAGACTGGTGTATTATCGAAAGAGGAGGTTGCATCGATTCAAATCGAGAAAGGTAGCTATTTGGCGTATTATCAACAGTTAGCTTATAGTTATGAGGTACGGAAACCCGTCGTTTCATTAAAAGATGCAACATTGACAACCTACTTGATTGAACTTGCTCGTCAATCTAGTGATGCGGGTAGAGTCATTTCAGTAAATTGACATGGATTTGTATGGAATCGCTAATTTCGACAATCAAATTCACAATTGAAAAGAACGTGCGATGATTTCTTTGTGAACCGATTGATGCTTTTGAATTGTAAGGATAATCCCACGTGTGAAAATGAAAAATCGATGCCGCCGAACATTTTGTTCGAACGTGCATCGATTTTTTGATTAGGCTGCATCTTCTTCTGTCGATTCGACTTTTTCCGTATGACGGACAATCGGGAAATTTTTGAACAAACGACTTCCGATCAAGCCAAAACCGATTCCGAGGATGAACAGTACAACGGCTGTGAAGGTGACTGTTTGCCAATCGTTGAAACCATACATGACAAGAAGTCCCGGAATCCCGGCTGCCGAACCCGGTGCATCGTTGATCATACCGGTCATGGCGACAATCAACCCGGCGATGGCTCCACCGACAAAGTTGACACTGTAAATTGGAATTGGGTTAGCGGAAATGAGGTCAGCTTGCGTCAACGGTTCGATGGCGACAGAAAGCTGATCTTTCTTTGTTCCGATTTTCAATTGACGGAATAACAAGTAATTCATTGAGATGGACGCAGTCAACGCAAGCGCGGCAATTGCCATCGGTACACCTGTCAAACCAAGCATCGCCGTCAAGGCCATCGAACTGAGAGGCGACGTTGATACGACCGTGACAATCCCTCCTAAGACGAGACCCATGACGACCGGATTTTGTGTTGCTGCCAGTTCGATGACAGCTCCAATCTGTTCAAGTGTGTTTGTCACGAGTGGGTCTACCCCTGTCGCGACGAGACGGGCGAGCGGTGCCATCACGATGACGTAAAAAATCATATCGACGCCGGTCGGCAGATAGCGATTGATTCGAGTGCCAGCCAAAGCCAAAAGATATCCTGCAAAAAAGCCAGGAAGGATTCCGAATCCCGATACAGACAACCCGATCATCAAACTATAGACGGGGTTGATTCCAAGTGCGATGGCGACAAGAGCCGCAGCGGCAGGACCTGACAAAGCGCCAGCCGCTTGACCTACTTCTTCATAAAGAGGAAGTGGCAGCAATCCGCCGATTGCATACGCGTTGAACGCTTCGACGAGGAAACTCGCGATTGCAGCACCGGCCAATGCTCCCATCGCCTTCATTCCAAAAGGCGCCTTATAACTAAATAATGTGAACAAGGCGAGGATGAGCAGTAAAAGTGCGATTCCTTGAATAATGACCATAAACTCTTCCTTCTTTCTATCTCTATTTATTCATAATTTATTCTATATTCATGCATAGAAAGACTTCTGTAAAGCCATATTCAAAAGAAAAATTAAAATTGAACAATGATACCGGTTACAATTAGAAATTCCAAATCAAGAAAGCGTTTTCTTTGAAAAATGACATCAATTCTACAAGTTTGCACGTGTCGAGCCGCATGAGATTGGGAACAGATAGGGGAAAGACTTTTCAAAAAGTATTGGTCGAGGAGGATGAATCATGCAGAACGAAGACAGACCGTGGCATGCGCTCGAAGTAGATGAGGTGCGAACCCATGTGGAGACTGATCTTGAATCAGGTCTTACAACAGAAAGTGTCACAAGTCGTCAAGACGAATTCGGCAAAAACGTATTGCCGGAGAAAGAGAAAACCCCTGAAATTATAAAATTTCTAAGACAATTCAATGATGTTCTCGTGTACGTCTTATTAGCGGCTGCCGTCGTCACAGGATTCTTAGGGGAGTACATCGATACGATCGTCATCGTTTTAGTCGTCACGATTATCGGCGTCGTCGGATACCTTCAAGAAAATAAGGCAGAAGAAGCGCTCGAAGGAATCAAAAAATTATTAGAAACAAAGGCGACCATCGTTCGAAACGGCAAGCAATCTGAGATTGATTCAAGTGACCTGGTCGTGGGGGATGTCCTTGTACTTGCTGCCGGAGATAAAGTGCCGGCCGATGCCCGTGTCGTTCAAGCTGAAAAATTTAAGGTTGAGGAATCGGCGTTAACCGGAGAAGCGACGACTGTCGAGAAAAAATCGGACGTCGTGAAAGAAGACGCGGTGTTGGCTGACCGAAAAAACATGGTGTACTCGGGCACGAGTGTCGCGACGGGAAGTGCCAAAGCCATCGTGACGGCCATCGGTGAAGGTACGGAACTCGGTCAAATCAACGCTTCAATCTCAGAAGTCCAGACCGTCAAAACCCCTCTGATTCGTCAAACAACAAAGTTTGGTCAAACGGTGTCCATCGCCATCTTAATCATCTCCGTCGTGATTTATGCGTTCGGTTACTTTTTACGAGATTATGAGCCGGTCGAATTGATGCTGACGACAATCGGTCTTGCCGTTGCGGCGATTCCTGAAGGGTTGCCTGCCGTCATCTCTATCATTTTGGCACTCGGTGTCCGGAATATGGCTGAACAAAAAGCGATTGTTCGAAGTTTACCATCTGTCGAAACGCTTGGTGCTGTATCTGTCATTTGTACGGATAAGACGGGTACGTTGACGAAGAATGAGATGACGGTCAAACAAATCGTGACAGCGAACCATGATATCGAAGTCTCGGGTAGCGGATATGCTCCGAATGGAGATCTCGAATTGAATGGTCAACCGTTTGACTTGGATGATGATGAATCCATGATTGACCTGTTAACCGTCGGGAAGACGTGTAACGATTCTCAGTTGAATGAAGAAGACGGCGACTGGGTCATCAACGGCGATCCGACAGAGGCTTGTCTGTTGACGGTCGCTGAGAAAGCTGAACGCCCAATTGAACGTTTAAAAGTTATCTCGAAGATTCCGTTCGATTCTGAATATAAATACATGGCGACGCTCGTCGATTACAAAGGGGAGCGAATGATTTTTGTCAAAGGGGCGCCGGACCGACTCTTTGATATGGCGTCGTCTGAAGACTTTAAACAAGACTATTGGGATGAAAAACGAAAAGAGATTGCCGACCGCGGTCAACGCGTTCTCGGTGCTGGTCTAAAACGTGTCGACAGTTCAAAAGCGTCAATCGACCATGAGGATGTTGAAGATGGTCTGACTTTCCTCGGCTTATTTGGAATCGTCGACCCACCTCGACAAGAGGCCATCGATGCGGTTGCCGCGTGTCGTGATGCTGGAATCCGAATTAAAATGATCACGGGTGATCATAAAGATACCGCTGTCGCGATTGCAAAAGAACTGGGCATGGAAGTGGAAGGCGCCCTCGAAGGTCGTGAATTGACAGATATGACAGATGAAGAAATCAAAGAGGCTTCCGTTCATAACGATGTATTCGCACGGACCAGCCCTAACGACAAGCTTCGTCTCGTCAAAGGATTGCAAGAGAACGGTCTGATTACATCGATGACAGGAGATGGTGTGAACGACGCACCTGCCTTAAAACGTGCTGACATTGGTGTGGCAATGGGGATTAAAGGGACGGAAGTAGCGAAAGAAGCATCTCAGATGGTTCTTGTCGATGACAACTTCAAAACGATCTATAACGCCGTACGAGAAGGACGACGGGTGTACGATAACCTGAAGAAAACCATTCTCTTCTTGCTTCCGACAAACGGAGGTCAAGCGTTGCTTGTGGCAATGAGTATCTTGCTCGGAGCGGCTGCACCGCTCAGTCCTGTGCAGATTTTATGGGTCAACATGGTTGTCGCGATTACTCTCTCTTTAGCAATCGCTTTCGAACCACTCGAAGAGAGTACGATGAAACGACCGCCACGTCCGGCCAATGTGCCGCTACTCAGCCGATACTATATTTTCCGCGTCACCTTCGTTTCAATTATTATCGGGGGCGGTAGTTTATGGATCAACTATATGCTGGGGGATTTCGACTACTCGACCGAGAAATTACAAACCATCACCTTGAATGCCATCGTCATGGCCCAGCTCTTCCACTTGTATAACTGTCGTACGGAGTTGGCACCAGCATTCAACCGTCATTTCTTTGACAATAAGATTGCGTTTCTCGTATCAGCTTTACTCATTGCCCTACAATTGTTCATCACGTACGTACCGTTTATGCATACGTTATTCGGTACCGCTCCATTAACGTGGGAAGATTGGATTTATCCTGTGGCATTTGGTGCCGTCGTCTTTATCATCGTTGAAATTGAAAAGGCGATCTCCAGACGTGTCATCGGCAACCGGAATATACACTGATACGTTTCATTCATGTGAAAAAAGGATAAACAAGTGGAGTAAACATGAAGGAGGGATACGATGAAGCGTGACGAATCACAACCAGGGGTTCACCCGGATCCGCTACCGGATGACGAGTCGGATCCGGCGAAAAAACCGGCTCCGACACAGCATCCTGACCCTGATCCAGAGGAAGAATCTAACGAATAAATCGTGTAACAGTCAAAAGATCCTGCTAGCACAATGAGCTAGCAGGATCTTTTTGAGTTGGTTTATGATGTTGACTTTACAGAGCGGCTGTTTTGTAGCCGATTGAATGTCTTCTCGTTCATATGCTCCGTGATGACAAAATCACCGACTGGGCATTCCCATTTCCCTTTTTCGACAACACATTCACGCAATGTCACTTGGTCATCGTATAAATCTAGTTCCAATGTGTCTTTCAAAAACTGATCGACTTTTTGGTTTGGAATTTTTACATATTCATTGAATTCGAGTTCTTCATTCTTGACAGTCACGTAAGAAGTGACTTGGAAATAACGCATATGATGGTCTCCTTCATTAAAAACTAATTTCTAGTATAGCCGTTTTTGATGAAAAATGGGTGCTCAATGTTTCATTTCAGCCCGTTCACGCTTTGGAGGTGCTTCGTTGAACGGTTTTTGATGACGAATCATGAGCCAAAAAATGAGACCGAACAACGGGATGTAAGGGAGCGGCCATAAACTCATTTTATAGCGTTTCGCGTCCCGATTCATTAACGTGATTTGAATGAATGCCAACAAGAAGAAATCAACGGTCATCGTTCGAACAAATTGATTGTTCTCCACATATGACCAGTATTCAGCAACATTTCCGGTATTGGCTGCAGCGATGAACAACCCGATTGTCACCAGTAAAAGCACAACGCCGAGGATACGGGTCGGCAGTGGTTTGACCGGGGTCGGATAAGGTGACTGTCTCGCAAAAGCCAAATAAGGAGCGAGTAGAAATCCCCCAACGAAAAAACTGGTGACAGCGGCGATGAGTGGATTCGGTTTGAGCTGATTCACTTCTGACCAAAGAAGTGGAAACATCGCCAGGGGAAACACCCCTAAGATACTAAAGAGCGATAGAGAATAGCCTTCGTACGCCTCGGTATTATAAGTCACAAAATCGAGAAGAAAGCGTCCGTCGAACGGGACATTTGGACCGATGACGGCGAATGCAATTGCCAGTCCCCAAGGAATCAATAAGAATTTTCTTGTCATACGAACACCTCGTCAATGGTTGATAGTTGTAGTATACCCTCTTTTGGAGACACGAAAAAATGAGAAGATGCCTGACGCATGTTCTCATTTATTTTCACGTGCATACGTTTTAATCATCGTGACGAGTTGCTGAGTTTCGTCAGCCTTCACATCAAGCATGATCCCATAATCATACAGCGAGCCCGTTTGGCCACGGTGTCTGACATGTCCAATGAGTTCGATCGGTTGAAGCGTCGGAACGAGGTCGAAAAGAAAATGGACCTGTAAATCATCAGAGAGCGGGAAGAGGTAGTCCGATCGCAATTTTAATCCATGAGAACTTACATTGAGAAGCAATCCTTCCCCATCATAGAGTTCTTTTTCTTCCCATACAAGTCGATAAGGGATGGTACGGGGATTCGGTAGGATATAGCGGAACGTCTCCTGTCGGCGATAACGCATCAATTCACCCCATTTCTTTACTTCTTTTATCGGCAAAATTGAATTTAAAATGAAGTGGAAGATTGTATAAAATTATAGTGTACTCGCTTTACAAAAGTGAAAGCGCTTTCTATAATAGGTGTACGATTTGAATAGGGAGGAGATCAGATGAATGTACATGATTTACTCCGACGTTACTCGATTCAAACACCAGTCATCTATGAAAAAAAACGTAACGGGGAGTGGGTTAAACTCGAGCGCTTACCTGCTTATACCATTCTTGAAGTCGAAACGAACGATCATACCATCGAGGCGGTCGCGATTGATGCATTCAAAGCGATTACCGTCTGTCGAGAGTCGGCGTCGATTGAAGAAGCCCGTCCGTATGCTGTGCGTATCCAGATCGAACGACCATGAGAAAAGCCGTAACTTCAACATGAAGTTACGGCTTTTCCTTATGCGGCGTCCTGTTCGGTTTCGTCTTGTGGATTTGTCCGTTTTGCGTAATACATAAACGGTGTCGCCATCCACGCGATTACAAACTTGGCCACGTATGTCGTGATAAAGATATTCCACCAAATGTCCCATTCCATTCCCCAGAATGCGATGATACAGAACGTGAACGTATCAATCAGTTGAGATAAGACGGTCGAACCTGTCGTACGAAGCCAAAGCTTCTTCTCGCCAGTTTTTGCGCGAATCTTCGAATAGACGAAGACATCGAACAATTGAGAGACCAAATAGGCAGCAAGGCTACCGAGTGTGATCAATGGCAGCATCGAGAAGAGTGCCTCGAAGCTTTCGTGCATGAACAGTGCCTCTTCAAACGGCTCATATAACAGTGCGTATTGCATGAGTACCGTTGAGACGATCAAGATGAAAAATCCGAGCCATACGCCTTTACGGGCAGCCGTTCGCCCATGTTTTTCGTTCAAAATATCGGTTGCCAAGTAGAGCGAACCGTAAACGATGTTACCGAGCGTGAAAATGTATCCGCCAATTACAATCTGTTGCGTGACTTGGATGTTTGCAACGACCGAAGCCATCGCAATCCAAGCATATAAGCCGACTCGTCCGAATAACTTGTAACTGAGGACGAGTAGTCCGAGTGTAAGGATGGCAGAAGGAATCCATAACCATTCGTTTAGCATGAATCATGCTCCTTCCTCTAACTATTCAATGATTTCAACTTTTCAAGTTTATAGAGGAACGGAAATGATGTCAAGGAGAGGGGGGATGAAGAAATTCATATGATAGTGGACGAGCAAATAAAAAGCACCTTCTGAAGCATTCAGGAAGTGCAGTTTGTTGACTAACATGAATATTATCGCTCGCCTTTCCGACGCCCGCGCTTTCCGCAGGCAATCCCGGAGCCGCATCGCGACTTGGGTCGCTGCTGGGTCTCCGTTGGATTGCTCTCCTGCAGGAGTCGGGGCGTCGACGGGCGAGCAACGCAACGATCGTCAGCTGGCGGCCGTTTGTCTTTAACTTAGGTACCGAAGGTCAAATGAAAAGTTCGGTAGGTGCTTTTAACCGCTTGATTGAAGGATATAGTTGATGCATTCGAAGAGAATCGAACTCGCCCTGCAGCATTATCATTTCTTATTTAGGATTTCGTGGGAGTAGATTCATGAAAGGTATGGTGTGATTCAAAATAGTCGTTGTAAGTTATCGGTGTATAAAACTTTGCATTCGACTGTGCATGGGTGGTAAGTGCTCACAATGCTGTGCACAGAATCAGTTGTAGGTAAGTGGAGTATCTGATAAGACTGACTTAATGTAAACTTTCTCAAAGGCTAAAGAGGATTCCATATCCGTTAGTAACGTAATAAGTTTATCTTGTTCAGATTGAGTAGCTGAGTACTGTGAAGTTAATTCTTCATAACCCTGCAATGAACCCAATAGGATTTCTACTTTTTCGAGTGCGATGCTGTATTCTTTCGTAACTCGTTCATCCCCTGTGTTTTCAATCGCATATTTTAAGTCGTCCTCATATTTCATTGCGATTTGAAATACATTTTCGATAGATTGAGGAACATAACTAGGTTCGTGTGTTCTTAAGAAGTCTTTCGCAGAGGAAATATCAAATAACATACGATCAATAGAACTAGTGATGTGGAATGCGCTGTTCATTTCATCTTGCGAGTATGCAACCCCGTCATCAAACTCGCTTCTGCTTTCGACTTGAAGAATTGTATCTTCTAATGGGATTTTATATAAGCGTTCCTTGCGTGTATTCTCTATATATTTAATTGGCTCATCCCAACTTTCCCACGACTCCGCAATCTGCATTGTTTCGAGTGAATAAGAGGTTGCTTGCAAGTTCTCTTCAAGTTCGAATAATTTTCGCGTGTGCAATTCGGTGGGTTCTTCCAGCGCCATCTCATTCACAATCTCAGACGCCTTCTGTAATTGGTTGCGAGAAGTGGTGATTAATTCTTCCATCACATCGAAACGAGTTTGGATTTCTTCCAGAGGGAGGTCGCTACAAGGGCCATCGCATTCGCTCATATTTTTCTTGATGAGGGTGAGGAGGGAGTCGGTCCGCGCAATAACTTCATTTACTTCGTTGTATCGGTCTGTGTATCTGGCAGGCACTTCTGGCAAAGACGCAAGGTCGTCCAATACTAAATTAGTATCAACCGTAAGCGTGTCTTTATTTGAAGTTTCCCTATTTTCCTCTCCGACTATTTTAATAGCACTAGCTACAGGTTCTTCTTCTCTCGGCGGAAAAGCCGAAACAATCGCGAACAGAATCAGTAGACCGGCCCCAGATACGCCAATCAATTGCCGAGTCGTTCGTTGCATTCTTAACATCTTCACAGTAGGTTGTATGTGCATACAAGAATCTTTCTTCATTTCACCTTTAGCAGCTGAGTTTAATAAGAACGAGATTGCGAGAACAAGAAAACTTATAAGAAACAAAAAGTCTAACACTTTCTCCACTCCCTTCAAAATGTCCCATCTATTATATCACCAATTCTATTTATACCGATATTTGTTAAATAAAGTTTAAAATGAACAAAAATAGAATCGACGCCACTAAAAAATATTTTACATAATAAAAACATAATTTTGATTGAGATATGAAAGTGGAAATAAACGAAAAAAGCACCCCTGTCATAAACAGGAAGTGCTCTAAACCGCTTCGTTAAGCGATATTTATGATGCCTCCGACGAGAATCGAACTCGTGCTGCAGCATTACCATTGCTGAGGTCTGCCACTAACCTACAGAGGCGTTACACCAACTATGTTACACAGATTATTCGTCGTTTTCAAGCTTTTTTAGAATAATAAGACCTCCAATCTTCGATAAAGGAAGACTGGAGGTCGAATGCTACATCATTATTTTGTACGGATCCAAACGGCACCTGCAGAGTTGTCTTTCGCTTCACCGACTACGTCAATGACGAGACCGTATTGCGGAAGTTTGCGTCCTGCATCTGGAATGAGCGAGTTGATGTAAGAGTTTGCATCATTGAACTGCTTCACGCCAGGCTGTGCTTTGTAATCATACACGCCACGACTCGGTGAATCGATATACCAAGCGAGCGTCTTATCGAGACTGAACGCCGCATCAGCAATTTGGTAACGTGTACTACCTGCGACTGTCTGTTGACCGTTCAAGTTACCGATGAGCGCTTCAGGATGTGAATCGACGACACCGAGGAACCCTTCACCAGGGTGGACACCGACCCAGTTGTCTGTGTACGAGTCATCACCGTACCACACGACGAGACCTGTGTTGTATTTCACGCCGCGGCCGTTGAGAAGTCCCATATCCGACCCGGCGTGGTTACGCCATTCAAGGTAGTAATAGTGTGGTTTTGAATCGTATCCGTCTGAAGAGACGAATCCATCGAGCGTCACGGCTTCAGCGCCTTCCGCATCATCTGCGAAGAGTGTTGCGGATTCTGATTTGATTGACAAGTTGTCGACTGCGAAGCCTTTCATGGCGACGCCGCCGTCTGTCACGTATTCAAAGACGATTTGAACATCTTGACCAGCGAATTGTGAGAGGTCGTATGATTTGTTGACCCATGCACCGTTTGTCGTCTCAGCAGGGTAGCCTGCTTCGTTCGCGCCGTTGACCTCGTCACCGAATACATCGAGAACGACTTCTTGACCACCGCTAAGGGCTTTGATGTACAAGTAATCATAGTCAGATTCGACTTCATAGAATGAATCGAATGCGAGGACTCCGTCCGCACCGAGTTTCACAGCTGGTGTTGCCATCTCAGTATGGATGTCGTCACCTTTTGTCGAGTAATAGTAGCGATCGCCATAAGCTGGTTCGATTCCTTTAATCTTCTTATCAGGAAGGTTGACTTTGACGATGCCTGGGTTGTTTGATTTCGTCACAGATTGGTCGAGTTGTGCGACGAATCCTTGAGAGTTGATGTCTTCAAGGTCGACTTCAGTGATGTTTGCCCAGTTTCCACCCATGATTTTTTGGAAGTATTCTTTGTTTTGTGGTGAGAAGCTTGTTGGCTCCGTACCTGCGACTTTACCGGCCCAGCTACCGCCACTCATGATTGACCATGATTGAACCGGTTCGCCTTGACCTGTGTACTGCGTATCGTACTCATCGGGAAGACCGAGGTCATGTCCGAATTCGTGTGCGAAAACGCCGACCGCACCATCTTCTGGTTGAATCGTGTAATCGTACGCAGCCATTTTTCCGCCCCAGTAAGGAACTGCAGCCTCTGTATTGGCTACTGGGTAAACACCATCAAGAACCCAGCGATGTGACCATACCGCATCGTCACCGAGCGCACCGCCACCCGCTTCTTGGCCAGTCCCAGCGTGGATGATCATCAAGTGGTCAACGAGACCGTCCGGCTCATTGAAGTCACCGTCTCCATCCAAATCGTATAGATCGTATTGGTCATGTTCTTTCAAATCGATTCCAGATGCGACCGCAGCATTCAACGCATCTTTGACGAGTTGACGTGGTCCCGGTCCGACGTTATCATGTCCGCCATCGCCTTTATCAGCTCCGTAGTCTTTTGCGGTTCCCGGAACGGTCAACCACTCCGAAACCTCACCATCAACCGTATAGCTTCCGCCTGATTGTTCTTCATAGTATTGTTTGAACGTTTGCACCTTTTCGCCGTTAAAGAGTTCAAATTGTTGATCACCGAACATATAGTTTTCGTAATGTTCTTTGCTGAAATTATCGCTGTACATATAGCCCGGCTCTCGGATGATGTTGTTGTGTTTGAAGTCACTGTACTCGACGAGAAGGACGAGGACTTTATCTTCACGTACCGAACCATTGTATGCAGATTGCTGGGCAGGAGATACTTTTACTTGACCGTTTGGTTTCCCTTTACGGTAATTTCCTTGCCCTTTTTTCGCTTTATCAAGAATTCGTTTTGATTCCTTTTCGAATTGAGTATGTATCTTCTCTTTTGCTTTTGAAGCCTTCTCGTTCACTTTGTCGTCGTGCTTATGTGGATCTTTCGCTTCACCTTGCTTTTTCGCGATATACGCATCGACTGCTTTCATGCGTTCGGATGCAGATATTCCTTTTTTGATGACGCCACGTTTCTCGAGAGCTTTCGCGAGGCGCTCTTCATCGATGATGTTGTGGTCGAACGGAGCGAGCTCGCTCGTTGTCGGAACCGATGGCGCAACCGAGAGGGGTGCAGCACCAGCTGCCGGAACGATACTGACCGTCATGGCAGATGTCATGAGAGCCGCGAGTGTCGTTCGACGGATGGAACGTTTTTTCATTTGTGTGAACCTCCTGTTAAAAAATAATGGGAAAATGTGTGAGCTTGTTGTAAATGTACTCTTTGTGTCTGATTAATGTCAATATTCAGAAAATAACAAACAAAAAAAGAGTCTAAAGACCTATTTAGTTCAATTTAACTAAATAGGCTTAGACTCTAGGTCGATATATCCGTAATGGAACTTCGACGTTTTACGTATTATGTGAGTGAAACCGTACCGTTCAAAGGTATCGCTCTCAAAATGCGCCTTCAAGACAATTCGTTTCTTGGCTACTCGTTTTGCTTCGGTAATCAACTCTTGCGTGAGAGGGGAAGTGTCGGCGATTGTGCGAAGTGGGTTCAGATGAACCGATTCTGAAATCGTCTTTTCAAACATCGGATCAAAGTAGATACAATCAAACGAATTTTCCGCACACGTTTTCAAATAGTCGAGAGAGTTGGAGTGAACGACCTCAATGCGTCGCATTGCCTCATTGATCTGCTCATCTTTTTCGACCCATACGGACATGCCTTCTCGGACGAGCTGTGCCGTAATGAACTGACTTTCAAGGCCGATTACTTTACCGTTTGAACCGGCGACATGGCTCATGACGATACTGTCCGAGCCGAGTCCGAGTGTACAATCTAGAATATGATCACCCGGAGTTGCTTGCATGGCGTCAATGAGTGGGTCTCTTCCGCCTCGGTTCAGTTGCTTCACCCGAAAGACGGAGCTCGATGGGTGGAAAAAGAACGGCTCTTTACTATGCAAAGGTGTGAACTCGACACGTCGTTTATCAAATACAAGTACATCTCGTTGATGACGTTTCTTCAACTCATCAATGGAAAGTTTGCGTCGGTCGACAAATTTCATCTTGTATTCTGTGGCATGCGTATGCGCTCGAGACAAGACATCATCTGTCGGGCGCAAACATGTAGTGACAATATACATAATCCGGGCTCCTTCATAAAAAATGAGACGCAGTTGCGTCTCATTTTTTCTTACTGAGTAAGTCTGATAATTCATCGATAAGTGCTTTATGAGAAGCAAGTTCTTTCTTCTTCTCATCGTTCACGTTCATCGGACGTTTTGAACGGCTTTGAAGCGCTTCAAGCGTTTCATCGATTGACGACTTCAACGTATCACGTTCTTCAGGTTTCAGAGATACTTCGTGCGGATTTTCGCCAGAAGCATCTAATTCGCGGAGACGTGCCATCAATTGCTTTGCCTCGCGATTCAAATCGATTAACAATCTGTCAATTTGTTCCAATCGTAATTTAATCCCATCACGTTCTGTAAACATCTGTTTCACCTCTTTTTGCGGTTTAACCCTAAGGTCTCTTCCTGTTTACTTTACCATAAAATTAGTTAAACGAAACTACTGGGAATATATTCCATTTATTTTGGCTGTAAGAAACATTGTTTCTCTATCCCCACACGAAGTTCACCTGCTATACTAACTGAGCTAATAAGGAGGTGGGCGGATGGAAACGACAAATCATCCACCAAAAGCGCTCAAAGGAGCGATTGTGTCGATTACGGCATATTTGATTTTATCTATACTAAAAGTATTCTTCGGGTACTTATATGAATCTGAAGCGGTCCTAGCCGATGGATTCAACAATACGACGGATATCATTGCATCGGTCGCGGTCTATATTGGCATTCGGGTGGCTGCATTGCCACGGGATGCCGAGCATAAATATGGTCATGCGAAAATGGAGACAATCTCTGCTCTCATCGCTTCATTAATCATGATTGCGGTCGGTATTTTCGTCTTCTTTAACAGTCTATCGAACTTAATTGGGGGCGAGTATACCGAACCGAACCCGTTGGCAGCGGTCGTCGCCTTCGTCAGTTCGCTCGTCATGTTCGGGGTGTATCGGTTCAACTTGAACCTCGCGAAAAAAACAAAGTCATTGGCACTTAAAGCGGCGGCGAAAGACAACTTGGCCGATGCGATGATTTCAGTCGGAGCCACACTTGGTGTGCTATTCGCTTATTTTCAACTGCCTTGGATGGACACGGTCTTAGCAATTGTGATTGCCGGCATGATTATCCGGACAGCGATTCAAATCTTTTTAGATGCCACCCATCAGCTTTCTGACGGGTTCCCTCCACATCTCGTCGAGTCCTATGAGGAAACAATTGAACAATTTGAACGTGTGAAAGAAGTTCGGGAAATCAAAGGGCGTCATCTTGGGAATCACGTGATGCTCGATGTAACGATTGCAGTCGATGGCGATTTGACTGTGGACGCGGCCCATGAATTGTGTGACGATATCGAACGGAAACTAGATGAAGAGCATGCGGTCGATTCGGTGCATATTCATATCGAACCGGTTTGATGTTCGGTTATCTTTTGCGCTTCATGAAGGGATTCGTTTATAATAAGCGCAGACAGATATTGAACTACTAGTTAAGGAGGGCACGGGATGAACATCGTGCGTCAACCTATTCGCCAGATTGATGAGATTGAATATGAACACTTTCAAAAATACGGAGAAAGTGCATATGGCGTTTCTGCTGAAGAGTTAAAAGGGATCCTCGAGGAAATGGGGGCGGAGCAACTTTATCACGCAGAAGAGCATAGTTATGGAGAAGACTTCTATTACGACTTGATGGTCGATGACAAACTGGTCGGTAAAGTCTTGTTACTCAAGCTTGCCCGCGTATACCAACTCGACCTGATGGTGTTCGATGCGTACAAAAACAAAGGATATGCGACAGAAGGTTTGCGTCTTGCCTTACTGGACTCAAAATTGATGGATGGACAAACAGTCCGGGCTGGCATCCCACCGACGAGCCCACATCAACAAGAGATGCATCATGTTCTTATTCAGAACGGGTTCGAAAAGCGGAACGGTTTGTATTATTTAAATTTTAAGAAACGATATGTGGTAAACCATTAAGCTGACGGCGTCTCGCACGTCAGCTTTTTTCATATGGAGGGGTAAGGATGAAGCAAGTCACCATTAAAGACATTGCGGAGCTCGCTGGTGTCGCCAAAAGTACGGTCTCACGCTATCTGAACGGTGGATCGGTCGGAAAGGCAACAAGGGAAAAACTCGACCGGGTCATTCGAGATACGAACTATGAGCCGAATCAGTTCGCTCAAAGTCTCAAGTCGAAACAGACGAAGATGATTGGGGTCATCGTTCCACGGCTCGATTCGTATGCCGCCTCACGGACGATGATGGGGATTGATGAACAGCTCACGGAACGAGGATATCAAATGCTCGTCGTCAATACAGCACAACAGACGGAACGAGAAATCGAACAGCTATACAATTTAGCCAAACAAAAAGTCGCCGGAATCATCTGGCTTGGAACGACGGTCACGGAACGTCATCTTGAGGCGATTGAGGCGATTCAAATCCCGGTTTTGTTGATTGGTCAGCAACATGACAATGTCCATAGTCTCGTCTATCCTGACTATGATGCGGCCTATGCGCTCGGTAAACAGTTCACGGAGTGGGGTCATCGAAACGTGGTCTATGTCGGGGTGTATGAATCGGATATCGCGGTCGGTCAAGCACGCCGTGACGGATTTTTGCGGGCGTTTCAAGAGTCGGAGGCAAATGTCAAAGTCATTCAAACGACGTTTAAGATTGAGGATGCCATTCCAATCGGGGAACAATTAGCGAATGCAATCGGTTCAGTCTCTCTCATCGTTTGTGCGACCGACAACATTGCTTTGGGAATATTGAAAGGATTGGCGAATCAAGGAATCACTGTCCCGAGGGATATCTCTGTCAGTGGATTTGGAGGATATGATTTCACGGAAGTCCTGCATCCATCCATCACGACGGTACACCTTCCTTATCGCCGAACTGGTGCGAAAGCTGCCGACATGATGCTACAGCTGTTGCAAGGTGAACACGTCTCAATGAAAACGTTCACAATTTTTGAACTAAAAGTGCGCGAAAGCGTTGACAAGTTAAATTAAATCGTTTACATTTGTGTTGCGGAACCGGTTCCGCAACATTTTTTTACTTAATTTTGGAACCGGTACCAATTGTATAAAGAACTCATATGATTTTTGGAGGTGGACGATATGAACACCGTACATTGTATCGGCGAATTGTTGATTGACTGGGTATGCGAGGATGCTTCAAGCGATCTCGTTAAAGGGACAACGTTCGTCAAAAAAGCAGGGGGCGCACCTGCGAATGTCGCGGCAGTCGTCAGTAAGCACGGGGGGCAATCTAGTTTCCTCGGACAGGTCGGAGATGACCCGTTTGGTCTCTTCTTGAAACAGACGTTGATCGAGAACGGCGTCCGAACAGAAAATCTTGTGGAGTCTGGAGACACGACGTTTGCATTCGTATCAATTCAAGAGGATGGAGAGCGGGACTTCACATTCCGTCGCGGAAGTGACGGAGAGTACGCCTTCGATTCAATCGACTTATCAGTGATTGAGTCAAGAGACATCATTCATTTTGGTTCAGCGACAGCACTACTTGATGGAAAACTGAAAGATGCGTACTTCAAATTATTGCAATTTGCAAAACGAGACGGTTTGTTCATTTCATTTGACCCAAACTATCGTGATGCATTGATCACTGACCTCGAACAGCTTAAACAAGACGCGAGACATTTCATCGCAGAAGCAGACTTCGTCAAACTAAGTGAAGAAGAAGCCCACTTGTTAACGGGTGAGAAGCAACTTGAAGAAGCGGTTCGAGCGCTTCTCCGATTAGGTGCTAAACAGGTGGCAATCACACTCGGATCTCGTGGCACATTGATTGCGACAACGGATCACCACGAAATCGTTCCATCGATTGCGATTGAGAGTGTGGATTCGACGGGTGCAGGTGATGCATTCGTTGGTGCCTATTTGTATCGTTTGGCGACACTCGGGATGGACCCGCAGCGGTTACGTTCCGACATTGAATATGCGAATGTAACAGGAGCATTGACATGTACGGCTTATGGAGCCATTCCAGCCATTCCAACACGACAGCTTGTAAATGAAACGTTAGGAGGGAAATGAAAATGGATTACAAAAAAGAAGCAGCGTCGATATTAGAGGCAATCGGCGGTAAAGAGAACGTTGCGGCAGCGGCGCATTGTGCGACTCGTCTTCGTCTCGTATTGAACGATGAGTCAAAGGTCGATGAGAAAGCACTCGAACAACTTGACGTCGTCAAAGGAACGTTCTCGACAGGAGGACAATACCAAATCATCATCGGACAAGGTACGGTCAACAAGGTTTATACCGAATTTTCACAATTGACAGGTCTTGGAGACATGTCAACGACAGACGTGAAGTCAGCCGGAGCGAAAAAGATGAACCCGCTCCAGCAATTCGTCAAAATGTTATCAGATATCTTCGTCCCAATCATTCCGGCCATCGTCGCCGGAGGTCTCTTGATGGGGATCAACAACCTATTGACAGCACCGGATTTGTTTTTTGAAGGACGTTCATTGATTGACCAGTATCCAGGCATGGCAGACATAGCAGCGATGATCAATACGTTCGCAAACGCCGCCTTCGTCTTCCTACCTGTACTTATAGGGTTCTCCGCAGCCAAGCGGTTCGGTGGTAACCCATATCTCGGTGCAGCACTCGGGATGATCATGGTTCACCCAGACTTGATCAATGCATACGCTCAGGCAAGCGTTGAGGAGATTCCGGTTTGGAACATCTTTGGGCTTGAGATTGAGAAGTTAGGATACCAAGGACAAGTCTTACCAGTCCTCGTCTCGACGTATATTTTATCGAAACTTGAAATCAACATTCGGAAGTTCATGCCGGCATCACTTGATATTTTGCTCACGCCATTGCTCTCACTTCTCTTCACAGCATTCATCACGTTCGCCTTCGTGGGTCCAATCACACGCGAAGCAGGGAACTTGATCATTGATGGATTAGTATGGACGTACGATTCACTCGGATTTGTCGGTGGCTTGATCATGGGTCTTCTCTACGCCCCTATCGTTATCACGGGGATGCACCATAGCTTCATCGCAATTGAGACACAGCTTCTCGCCGATATCGCTGAAACAGGAGGATCGTTCATCTTCCCAATCGCTGCGATGTCAAACGTCGCACAAGGGGCAGCTACCCTTGCCGTCTTCTTCTTGACTGCTGATAAGAAGATGAAAGGTGTCGCCTCAGCATCAGGAATCTCTGCATTACTTGGGATCACAGAGCCTGCCATGTTCGGGGTCAACTTAAAACTTCGTTATCCATTCATCGCAGCCATCGTTGGTTCAGCCGTTGCCTCTGCATTCATCGTTGGAAACGACGTATTGGCAGTAGCGCTCGGGGCTGCCGGATTACCGGGAATTATCTCAATCGCACCGGGTTCGATCATCTCGTATATCATTGGTATGGCCATCGCCTTTGCCGTGACATTCGGATTGACATTCATCCTTGCGAAACGACAAGCAAAAAAAGAAGCGGTCAAACAAGCCGCGTAACGAAAAAGGAAGTGACACTATGAATTGGACGAAGGCCGAACGTTATCGTTCACTCCGTGACGTGAGCGCCCTCGAGATGGAGGTGCTCCGTGCAAAGACGGCCGCATCCCCGTGGCGGTTTGGGTACCATATCCAGCCGCCGACGGGCCTCCTCAATGACCCGAACGGCTTCGTATATTACGATGGAGAGTACCATCTATTCTATCAATGGTTCCCGCTCGGGCCAGTTCACGGTCTCAAACATTGGTATCATGTCAGTTCGAAAGATCTTGTCCATTGGACCGACCGCGGGGTGGCGTTAGTCCCTGAAACGAAAGAAGATTCCCACGGTGCCTATTCTGGAAGTGGTTTCGTTGTAGACGACACCCTTCACGTGATGTATACAGGGAATCATCGTACGGACGATTGGACGCGTCACGCCTCGCAAATCATCGGTGTACTGCGTGAAGGGATGATCGAGCGCCGCAACGTGGCCATCCCGGATATCCCGGCAGGCTATACGGAACACTTCCGAGATCCAAAGGTATGGGAAGCAGATGGCACATATTATGCGATTGTCGGGGCGCAGCGCACAGATGAGACAGGTTGTGTCGTCTTATATCGTTCAACTGACTTAAGTGATTGGACATTTTTAGGTGAAGTGAAGACGGGGCTCGCCCCATTCGGTTACATGTGGGAGTGTCCTGACGTCTTTGAAATTGAAGGAAAACACGTGCTCATTTTTTCTCCGCAAGGGATTGAGCCGGAAGGTCATCGCTACCACAACATCTACCAATCTGGATATGTCACAGGCACGCTTGATTTAGAGACACTCGTCTTTAAACATGAGTCGTTTGAAGAGCTCGACTTCGGGTTTGACTTTTATGCACCGCAAACGACGGAGCATGACGGGCGTCGTATTCTAGTCGGTTGGATGGGCCTACCGGAAATCGAATATCCGACAGACCGGTACGGCTGGGCACATGCGTTAACACTGCCACGTGAACTATCAGTGGAAGATGGTGTATTGAAACAACGACCAGTCCCAGAAATGAAGCAACTACGACAAGACCAGATTATTAATGAATCGAGTACGCTGATCGACATGGTCACTCCTGAACGTTATGAATTGGAACTGTCGACTTCTGGGGAAGACTTCAAACTTGAACTGTTGAAGACAGAAGATGAGTCGCTTGTGATTCGGTACGAGAAAGAAACATCCGAATTGACCATCGACCGGACGAATGCAGGTGAACCGTTCGCAACCGAGTTCGGGACGACCCGGACCAAGGTGATCAACGTCACATCCCTTCGGCTGTATGTCGACTCGTCGAGTGTCGAGTGTTTCGTCAACGATGGTGACGCTGTGGCCACGCTTCGCGTTTTCCCAAACGATGAAGAGAAACGAGTTCGCTATGTCGGGGACAATGCAAGCGTAGTCGGTTGGAAGTATGAATGAGTGAAAAAGCTGAGCGAACGCTTGGCTTTTTTTATTTCCATATTTTGAAACCGTTTTGATTGGATCTACGTATTGAGATAGAGAAGAAAGAGGTGAAAGAATGGAAAAAATGATGAAGTGGGTTGATGCGATTCGAACGATTACCGCACCATTTGGGGATCCAGTGGGAGAAATTGAGAATGAAGAAGTTGAACGTGTGATGGTGGCAGAATCGGTAGGACTGGGTTCGTTTAATGAAAAAATAGCACTAGAGTTCCACTCGTTGGATCAAGTGAAAGTGTTCGCGGAAATGCTACGAAGTTCAGAAGAAATCGAAGACATCGAAATCGAAGTAGCACCCGATTTTGACCTCATCGTACAATTTAAAGGTGGAGAGCAAGAGCGCTATCAGCTTTGGCTCGGACAATCGGACCATCCAAGTGTGATCACAGAATTTGAACGAACAGACGTTATCTGGAGAATCCCGGAACATACAACGAATCAATTGATTGATGCCCTCGGGTTAGAGGCGTAAAAAAGCACCTCTTTTTGAGATGCTTTAGGAGTTAAAACGGATAAATCGTTCGATTTGTCGCTCTGACTTTCTTGCTTGCCGTCCGACCCAAATCAAGTGACCGGGACTGTTCAGAATCGTAAGCTGCGCATGTGGGATCAAGCGCTTCGCGTAATGGGCATGTCGAACAGGAACTGCTTTGTCGTTTTTCGAGTGAATGATATAGGTTGGGCACGACACACCGAGTAACACCTCACTCGAGACACGTTGTTTCAAATCGAACTGTGCGCCAAGTCCAAACGCCATCTGATTCGCGACGCGTTTCAGGAGGAAAATATCATAAGGAGACACCTCTTCTCGAATCGTCTCGAGTGCCAACACGCTCGTCGATTGAATCATACGGGCCGTCGCTTCGAATGGATGTTTATGAATGGCACGAGCAATAAACTGTTTCATGATGTATTGAAGTGCGATAAATGCGGGTTGGACGACATTTCGGCTGACCGTGTCCCGATACGGGAAATCAACGACACTCGTCACGGCGGCAGCGAGGGTCAAACTAAGGACACGCTGATTCTGTGAAGCGAGCTCGATCGCGGTCGGTCCTCCGGCAGAGATGCCATAGACATGATATCGATCAATATCTAGCATTTGCATCAAGTGAGAGAGTCGGGATGCAAACAATTGAGGAGATGCTGAAAAAGAGTATGGTGTTTCTCCATATCCGGGTCTAGATGGGACAATGACCCGGAAACCGGATAAAACGAGTTGGTCCACATGGTATGGTTCTAAACTCGATGACTGGGTCCCATGGATCAGTACGATGACGGGACCGTGACCGCGGTCTATATATTCGATTTTTGAGCCGTCGACGTGTGCATAATATTTCAACTTAGATGGCGCCTCCTTAAACGTTTTGTAATGGAAAATACCTTTATTTCGTGGAAATAAAATGATAATGTCTGTTTATACATAATTTAGACAGAGAGACGAAAGGGGATAGAACCGTGAATAACCGAGAGCGGTTACTTGAAGTTCGACGTTTCTTCGAACGTTACACGGACGAAGCGAATCCAAAGACACTAGAAGATTTGCTCGAGTACTTGTCAACGATAGGAGATACTTCTAAGTTAGCAAAAAAATCGGTGAAAGACGATATCCAGGCACTGAATAATTCGGGGTTTGAAGTGCAGGATGAATTGGAGAAGAATGGTCTCGCTAAAAAGTATTGGCATTCGGCACGCTTATTTGAGATTCATGAACTCCGGATGATGGTCGATGCGATTGTCGCAGCGAAATTTATCTCGGAAGACGTGACCGAGGAAATTGTAGAGAAACTTCAAATGCTGACGAGTATCCCTGAAGCGAAGACGCTACAATCGATCATCAAGACGCCGAAGAAAAAACACGGACACATTCCTTACCATATCGATCGTATCCAACGGGCCATTCATGAACGAAAAGCTATCTCGTTCCAATATACAGACGTCGTCGGATTTGATGTGACGAAACGAACGTTCCCGCTCCGCCGTGACGGAGAGCGATACGTCGTTAATCCAATCGATTTGCATTGGAATCACGAGCAGTACTACTTGATCGGGATCGACGAATCAATCGGAGAGGTGCGGAACTACCGGGTTGACCGCATCGTCAATTCGGAGATTGTGGAAGATGGCACCATTCGTCCGAAGCATCATTTACCTGATGATTACTATCAAAAATCATTCAATATGTATAACGGATCTGATGAACAAATCGTTTTGTCCGTCGACGAACGGGTTCTCCCGGTCATCTTTGACAAGTTAGGGGAAGACGTTTCTGTTTCTGAACATGGAGAACGATTCCTCATCCGTTTCGATGCGGCCGTTTCTGACGGATTTATTTACTGGTTGCTATCTTTGGGTTCACAAGTAGAAGTGGTTGAACCGCTCACGCTTCGTGATCATATGAAAGCAACGATTGAGAAGATGGCAACTACTTATGAAAATACAAGCATTCATTCCTCCATCGAGTAAGCAGATGTGCTATACTGCTTGCGACACTAGATGAAGGGGGACAGGCGGATGTTGAATTGGATGCCATTGATCATTCCGATTGTCGCTGTCATTTTCGTAACGATCGTCGCAAGGCGCGCCATGAAAATGGATAAAGAGAACTAATAAGAAGAGACATCGTCCAGAACTGGGAGGTGTCTCTTTCGCTATGGAGGTAGAACGTGGATACGATTACACATACGTTATTCGGTTTGACGCTATACGGTGCAGCCGATAAACGGGATTTACAACAACATGAAAAACGAGCCTTGTTCGTCACGACACTTGTCGGGAGCCAAATCCCGGACAGCGATGTGATTTCTCGGCTATGGGACACGGAAGGTATGTATCAGATGTGGCATCGCGGCATCACCCACTCGATTTTTCTCGTCCCGCTCTTTGCCTTGCTCATCTACATACTCGTTCGCCTCCTCTTTCGCGTGACGGACATTCGCTATTTTTGGTGGGCACTGTTGTCTGTCTTCATACACAACACATCTGACTTGTTCAATGCATGGGGGACGGGCTACTTCGAACCGATCTCGGACGTGAGGATCACATTCGGTGTGATCCCGATTGTCGATTTCGTCTATTGGGGAATCTTCTTGGTTGCCTGGCTCGTCGCTCGGAAGCAGGAGGTTCGTTATAAGACGTATCGGTATGCATGGGCGGCTCTCGTCCTGTATGTCGCCATTCAAAGTGCGCAAGGAGCTTATTTGTATCAGGCATACGCGGACGAGCATGACGAAGTGGCGCTCTCCGCTTCATTCATCCCGACTCAGTTCACCGTCATCACGAAGACTGAGGAGAACGTATCGCTTTTTAAAGATTCCATTTATCAAGAAGCGACCTTGCAATACGAATTGACGAGTGCCGAAAAGACGAGTCTTGAGCCATTGTTTGAAGTGAATCAAGAGGCACGCACATTGACCAAATGGTCACCGTTCGTCGTCATCGTGGCGAACGAAGAACGACTCGGCGTCTTTGACCCACGTTTTTATGACGGCGAGTCCTCATTTTTATATGAATATATCGAAAGGTAGGGCAACGGATGGGACGTATAAGTTATCTCTTTATCTTCGCTTACGAACAGGCACTTAGTTGTATCTTTCCGGTCGCCATCTTCGGAGCGCTCGCCATCACGAAATTTGTGGAGTTACCACTCCCACGATATGACGTTTTACTCATCTGGTGTTTGTTCGTTCAAGTCGTCCTTGTGAAGACGGGGCTCGAAACGATGGAAGAAGTGAAGGTCATCAGCTGGTTCCATGTCATTGGTATCGGACTTGAACTGTTCAAGGTGCAGATGGGGTCATGGAGTTATCCGGATGAGGCGTTCACAAAAGTGTGGGGCGTCCCGCTTTATGCCGGATTTATGTATGCGAGCGTCGGGAGTTACGTCGTCCAGGCATGGCGTCGTCTCGATTTACGATTTACGAAGATGCCGCACCCAATCATCGCCTTCGGACTTGGCATCGCCATTTACTTCAACTTTTTTTGGCACCATGTTTGGTTAGACCTACGGTGGCTGTTGATCGCATTCATCTTTTTGGCGTTCGGTCGCTCGGTTGTCTCATATAAACTCGACGATCGACGATTTAAGATGCCGGTCGTCCTGTCATTCTTCTTGATTGCCTGTTTTATCTGGCTCGCTGAAAATATTGTCACGTTCTACAACGGCTGGGCGTATCCGGACCAATTGAACGGTTGGGCCATCGTCGATTTGGGAAAACTGTCGTCCTGGTTCCTACTCGTCATCATCAGTATCCTCCTTGTCGCTTGGCAAAAGCGAAAATTGGAGTATGAATTACCTTAAACTCGACATGTGTCGAGTTTTTTTGTGAGGGGACACGAATCCTTTTTTGAAGAAAGTCGTATTGTAAAACGAGGTGATTCGGTTGTTGGAAATTGTACTTACTTGGTTGATTGGATTATTGTGTCTAGGATCTCTTGTCATCTATTGGAGAGAGTGGCGAAAGACTCGGAATCGAGTCAAACTAGGACAAGCTTGTCTCGCAATGTTTTGTTCGTTTCTTGTACTTGGAATGGCAGGCATGGAAACGTACGACCGCATGACGACGAATCACATCGTCGAGACGGGAGAATGTTATGTCGTCGATGACCGATCATCGAAGGGTTCATCGAACGTGACGCTATGGTTCGGAGAGCGGTCATACGGCTTCAAGGAAATTCCGGACGTTGCATATGGTCCAGGATATGTGTTTACGTGTCGCGCAATAATGACAAAGCAGATGCAATCAGGAATCGATTATGAGTTGCGATCACTTGACGGTGAGCTATTATACTCAACTCGTTCAGATGATTGATTGCGTGAAACTCAAAAACAAAACGTGTTCAAAGCTAATTTTATAGCTTCGAACACGCTTTACTATGATTGACTCCTGTATGTATGCCATAAAAGCAACATCATGACGATAAAACCCAGTCCTCCGACTAAATTGGTTATGAACAAGATGTGCTGAGACGATAAGAGACTGAGTATGGCCTGCCATATCAAAGACAGTGAAATTACGACAAAAATGAAAACACCAAATGGATTAGCGAGAATCGCAATAAGTTTATGATTCATTGTCATGCACCATATGACCGGAATTTCTTGAACGTCCTACCAATCATTTCGATTCCTTCATCTTGTTTCGTTTTCTCTCTAAAAAGATCGGAAGGATATTCATAAAGATTGCCGCAACCGTTAAGAACCAAAGCGCGCGTGACATGCCGGGGACGACATCTGTTATGGCACCCCAGTCTTTTGCTTCGACCCACATGTTGAGCAAACTATATTCGGCGCATAACGTGAGAGCAACTAATGATAGGGCAATCGCCATCGGCAGCTTATAGTCCTTCTCCATCATAAATACGGTCAAATTGATGAGCGTCGCCCCGATCGCCGCCAATCCAAAAATAATCCACATCCTTTAACCCCCTAAATATTTCTATCTATACATTGTATCATACAAATTAACCCAGATAAATTTCTGAAAATTGTTTCTATTTACATAATAAATATGCTAGAATCAGTGGAAAGTGTCTTTGGATATTATTCCCTTTAGAAAATGAACAATCAACCGGACATCCTTTCACACTTTTGATTGAGAGATTTGCATTCAAAAGGAGATAGAACTATGACGTATATTGCTCGGAAATCAGTTCATCTGATAATCGCATTTTTCATCTTGATTGCAATCAGTGCGCTACCATCGCTTGTCGTTCAGACGGATTTTATTCTGACGAATTATTGGAACGGGATTCAACAACAGATGGATCAATTACAAAAATTAGAGGACATTACATATTACAACATCACCGCGCAACGTTACTTGCCACTCTTGCCGGCACTTGGACCGCTCGTCAAAGAATCGGTCATCATTTTTACCACGGCACTCGCGGTATCGACCTCGCTAGGATTAATGTATGCGTACTTCTACTATCGGAGCGGGAGACGCGTTCGTACCGTTTTGCACCAAACAAGTCAGACGCTCGAGATGGTACCAGATTTGTTCTGGTTAATTTTTTCTCAATTTCTTGCGATTACAATCCATAAGTCGACAGGGTTTGATCGCATTGAAGTTGCCGGAGGATTCGCAGAATATATACGGTTTCTCCCAATCGTCACATTGACGCTGACGACATTATTCTTCTTTATCAAATGGTTGACGATTCATATTCATGAACAAGAAGCCATTCCGTATCTCGAACTCGCGCAAGCGAAAGGGATTCGACCGAGTGGACTGTTTTGGAAACACTTATTACCGAATATCATCTATCGGTTTTACCTCTTTTTCCGTTCGAACATCATTACCATCTTATCGACACTTTTGATTGTCGAATACTTATTTAACGTTCAAGGGTTATTTCGATTCGCCGTCTACAACCCGCAGATGGAGATATTACTGGTTATCTTATTCGTCATCTATATCCCGATTTTTCTGTTGGATTTACTGATTGAATGGATTATTCCGAATGCATGGAAAGGAGGGATTTGATGCGCCGAGTATTAATACGTGACCCGATTTTCATCTTCTGCTTTGTTATCGTAGCGGGGCTATTGTTGATGAGTTTTGGAAATACCGTGTTTCGTGATGGGAATGTTGATCAAACCCTCATGCTCTACTCTGATGAAGGGAGACTCATTGGAATTCCACCATTAGAACCGTCAAAATATCAATGGCTCGGGACGGACAATGCTGGATATGATTTATTCCAAATGCTCGTGGAAGGATTTAAGTGGACCGTTGGCATCTGTGCGCTCGTCGCATTCGGACGGATGGTCATCGGTCTATTGATTGGCATCCCTCTTGCTTTCAGGGGAGCTCGCTTAAATCAATTCTTTAAAACGTTATTGGACGGCTTTTTGATTCTGCCGATTTCATTGATCGCATTGATGATGTTAGTAGGAACACTGACCTTTTTTGATTCGACACAAGTGCCTCCATTATTTGATCGAGTAAAGATTGAACTAATCGTCCTAGTCGTTCTCGGATTGCCTGCCGTCACGTTATACCTGATCACGGAGATTCGACAATTGCTTCAACAAGAGTTCATGATCGTGGCTCAGACGCTTGGTGGCAGTGTCTGGCACCGTGTGAGATTGCATCTATTCCCGCATCTCGTTCCAACCCTCGTGATCGTCTTCATGCAACAGTTTGTCCAAACGCTCATGTTGCTTATTCATCTCTCGCTGTTTGGGATTTTCTTCGGAGGAACGGTTATGTTACATGAAGGGATCATGCCGACCGTCTATGAATGGTCTTCGATGTTCGGGTATTATTTCAGACAGTTCACCGCGATGACGTGGATGACGAATCACTTGTTTCTCGTTCCGGCCATGTCACTTGCTGCGCTCATCTTTATCTTCAACTTGTTGACGAACCGTCTCGAGCGAGCATTTAAACTCAGACGTCAAGAACCGGTGGTGACCGAAGTAAGTCTAGCAGAATCGGAAGCGGCAGCTGCTTCTCTTTCGAATCCATTCACCCTCGTTGATTCAACCATGTCATTAAGGAAGGAACCGGATGATATCGTATGATATGATCCGGTTTTTCTATGTCGAATGGACTGAACTGTCTTGTTTGAGGGAACGTGTATAACAGATTAAGGTGACAATTGATGAATGGAGTGAATCAATATGAAAGCTGTGATTTGTACCGCGTATGGGCCACCTGAAGTACTTGTCATTCAAGAAGTGAATCAACCGAAGCCGAAAAGCAATGAGTTGCTGGTTCGAGTCCATGCATCGGCCGTCCAATCGGGAGATCGACGCCTCCGAGCACTAGACGTCCCTCCATTGGGGAGACTCCCCATGCGAATGGTTGTTGGGTTCAAGGCGCCACGTCAACCGATTCTCGGTGTCGTGTTGTCAGGCATCGTCGTGGAAACAGGCAACAGTGTGAAAAACTTTCAGGTCGGAGACAACGTCTATGCTCTAACTGGGATGCGGTTTGGCGGATATGCAGAATTCGCTTGTGTGAACGAATCGAAATGTGTGTTTCAGATGCCCACGCATGCCAGCTTTATCGAGGCGGCTGCTCTACCGTTCGGAGGTACGACGTCGTTACATTTTTTGCGGAAGGCACACATCGACCGGGCGAACAACGTTCTCATTTATGGTGGCGCAGGTGCTGTCGGTTCGACTGCCGTACAGATTGCGAAGCATTACGGTGTGCATGTCACAGCAGTTTGCCACGAGCGGAACGTTGAACTTGTGAAGCGACTTGGGGCTGATGTGGTCGTCGATTACACGAAAGAGGGGTACGACCTTGAATTAAATACGTATGATGTGGTCTTTGATGCCTCAGGGAAAATCGATAAACGATTAGCGAAAGCCCATGTGAGCGAGAACGGGGCCTTCAGTTCTGTCGCGGGGCAGGGACCAGCCAGTGAACGCAAAGAGGATTTGATATTTTTGAACGAATTGTTTGAATCAGGAGCATTGCAACCCGTCATTGATACGGTATATCCACTCGATAAGATTGTAGAAGCGCACCGATATGTGGACCAAGGGAAAAAGGTGGGAAATGTGATGGTGAGCATCAATGCAGAATAAATAAAATGATAGTATAAAGAGAAGTATCAAATTCTTGCTTTATCGTGGGGTTTGGTCGACAACCTCACTTACATATGAATGGATTCATCAACTAGACAAATCATGAGAGCGAGCGAATAGTCATTGAATATATTGATTGGGCAACCGAAGATAGAGCGAAATCTCGAGCAACTGAAGCGAGAGATTGAGTCGAACCCTACAGTGGACTTGATTCTCTATCCAGAGGGATATTGTACATATAGAGCATTGGATGAGCTAAGTGATTTAGCGATCCAATTCAACACAACGATTGTTTTAGGGTATCGAGATGACACGAATAGAGACCGGGTCCTCATTGTAAATAAGAATGGCGAGACGTTGTTAACGCGATGGAAAACGCCTGAAAATGTGGGCTTGTTCATGCCATCAAGTGCCACAGATGGAGCAGAAGAATACGGATATTTACTGTGCAGGGAGATTTTTATGGGGGTTGAAGGATTGAAGGGTCATGAGCATCTATCAATCATATTCAATCCAATCGGGGTCGGGATGTTTAGTGAGGAACAATTCACGGAGTGGACGGAAGAAGCGAGAAAAATTGCGATGGAACGAAAAGCGATGATTATCGGAACGAGTCACGCGGATGGATCGTATCGAAATTGTGGAATCTCGATTCCGATCGCATATTGCTTTGATGAAAATGGAGAAGAAGTGTTTTTATCGAAAAATGATACGCGGACGCGAGTGTTAGAAACTGATTCAAGAGTTACGACATTCGTCTAACAAACCGTGATTTCCTGTAAAAAATGAAATACGTGTAAAATGAATGGGTTTATTTCACATACCATTAATTAATCTTAAATCAGAAAGTGAGTACTTATGAGATACCTTTTCAAACGAAAACACAAGAGTGATTGCAAATGCTCGATATGTGGCACGAGTAAAGAACATACAGTCGGCTTTGGATCGATCATGCCATCAGTATTAGACGGCCTATCGAAACGGGAGATGAAGAAGCGCGTCGTTTTGACAGATGATATTTGCGTCCTCGATGAAGCTCATTTCTTTATCAACGGATGCCTCGAACTCCCGATCATTGGAGAAGACGATCCTTTCATCTGGAATGTCTGGGTATCACTCAGTCCGGATAACTTTTTCAAAGTCATCGATTTATGGGATGAACCAGCTCGTGTAGACCTCGACCCGATGTTCGGCTGGCTATCGACGGATCTTCCCATCTATCCAGATACCATCAATCTAAAGACAAACGTACATATGCGTGAAGTCGGAATACGTCCATTGATTGAACTCGAACCAACGAATCATCCTCTTGCAATGGAGCAGCGGAATGGTATCACGAGGTCGCGGGTCGATGATATATTCCGACTCGTTGAACGTAGCGGATAAAGGAGGAGTGCAGGGTGAGTCAATTAAAGTCATCTTTGATTTTCGATTTGTACACAGGAAATCAAGCGCTCACTTCGGTTCAGCAGAAGATGTTGGAGCGAATCGAGTTACTTGTTCACGACAAACGATTCAAAGAACTTGAACAATTCATGCGCGACACTCCGGACATCGAGCAGCTGTTAATTGACTATGTGCTACTCGATCCGACCGATTCATATCGTTGGGATTTGCTTATTGGTTACGAACGGTTGGATCGGATTGAAGATTATGATCGAGTGAATGCATTTTGCCGAACTGCCTTTTCATACCATCCAGATAAACCCTTCTATTTTGCCTTGGCATTATATGATATGGGATGGAATGATTTCGAGATAGACGAGGAAGTCATTGAAGTTGCGAATCAATTGATTGAAGTAGCAACACCTGAAGTTTCTGCATTGATTTGTCTAAGCGTTTCAAAAGTGCTACGACATAAAGAGCGCGAGTATCTTCAAATGGCAATTGAGCGATGTCCGTGGGCAGTACAGCCAACCTTTTCTCTAGGTGAGCATTACAGCCGGTATAATCCGAGATTGGCTAAAACCTATATGGAAAAAGGTGTGGCTCAATTGGCTCTGAGTTTTGATGATTCAGGTGAAAAGTCAAAGCCAGTGATTGGTTTCAATCCACACACTTGGAAGAGGGATGTTTGTAACGAGCTGTTAGGGATGGATATGAGTTGGACAGAATATAAAAAGTACAAGCGAATAATCAAATGAAAGAATCAAGAATAGTGATAAGGAATGAGAGGGAAGATATCATGAGAATCACAGAAGCCACACTCTACACGAACCGACTTGACGAAATGAAACGTTTCTATACGGAACGACTTGGATTGTCAGTCAGTGAAGAAGACCTGACCAGTTTTCGAATCAATCTAGGTGAAGATGCGTTGGTATTTCAAGAGGCTAAAACGGAGCAAGAGCGACAATACCATTTCGCTATCAATATTCCGGCTAATCGATTCAAAGAAGCGAAAGAATGGCTGATGTCACGTGTCCCGCTTTTGACTGAAGACGGTGAGGACGAAATCTATTTTGAAGGAATCGATGCATCATCGCTTTATTTTTACGATACGGACGAGAATGTCGTCGAGTTGATTGCTCGACATTCGATTAATCCAGAAAGTAACATCGAGTCCTTTTCGTTGAATGAATTTCTTGGAATTGGCGAGATGAGTTTGACTGTGGAAGATCCGCTACATGTCGCACAAGAACTTTCAAACATCGAGATCCACCGCCGAGACGGTAACCAAATCGATGAGCGTCATCTGAACTTTTTAGGCGCACCGAATAGCGAGACATACATTTTATTAGTTCCTCCAGGTCGTGTGTGGCTGTTTTCACCAAAACTGTCGATTCCGAGTCCAATTCAGATGGTACTTGATCAACGATACATCGTCGAAATGGATGAGAAACACGAGATTCATATTCACTCCATCAAAAAATGAGTTCACAATTGAACTCATTTTTTAGTCTTTAGATTCGACATACCGATGAATTTCTTCTAATCGTATGGATGCGTTCTCCAAGTTCACTTCAAACGATTGGTCTGAGCATTCAACAGTGAGCGAATCACCGTTCTGACGTGAATAATCTAGTAGTAGTGGTCTGATTCGTTCATGTACAATTTGTGCATTTTCGATTGAAGTTCGAGGGAAAATCATGGCGAATGTGTCTTGCGCAACCCGATACTTCTTGTCCGTTCGTCGAGTCGCTTCGTGAAGTTCGTCACTAAAATAGTATAAGAACCATTCATATTCGGATGAACCATACTGTTTTTCAAATTGATCGAGAATGGGCAGTGTGATGAATGACACCACGAACGTTTCACCGTGGCGAATCAACCGATCCCGTTCAGCCTCTATATCCATCAAAAAACGATCACGGTTATCAAAACCGGTCTCTGGGTCGACCGCAATTAACTGACTGACTCTCGCTTCCGCAACCTTTAGTGCAAACTGGGCATGAAACAGCTTGACTTGGAGCCAGTAAGACAACCCCGTCAAAATCGCTAATAGTAATAAAATATATAGTTGCGCAGTAGCGGCAGTCTCATACACAGGCATCGTGATTAAAAAGTAAGCAGCGAATCCTAACAGAATGAGTACACCAGACGCTCGGTGAATGAGCAAAGTTGAAAGATAAAGAATCGGAATACAGATCATCCACCAAACGGGTAGATGATTCAGGATCAGCACAGAGGAAAGTAGAATACTACATGTCAACGATACAACGATGAGTGCGATTAGTTGTATGGACATCGTTGTCCAGTGTCTCATAGGTATCCTCCTCTTAAAAGAAATAAATTGCAATGATAACACTATTATCCATTTTCCGAAATAGTGATTGTTCAAACCGATTTGAACACTTGATTCATTATAAGTGATTCACTCTATTTTAAAAGGCTTATTTTTGAAAAGACGTGAATGTTTGCGAACACTTCTTTAGAAAAAGAAGTACGAATGATTGGTGTATAATGGAAAAAGAGGTGATAGCATGAATCGAAAACATATATTGCTCGTCGGAGGGACGGGGATGTTGGCAGGACTCGCATCTTATCTGGCAATCGAACATAATGTCACGGTCATTGGACGAAATAAAGAAAAAATGGCAAGCGTCGTACAAAGAAATCCTGAAACGTGTCATCCGCTGATTGTTGATTATTGCGATGAGGAACTACTTTCAAACGCACTACAGCGTGCAGTGCAAAAAAACGGTCCATTTGATCGAGTCATCGCGTGGGTGCACCGAGGCTCAGGGAAAGCGATGCAACTCATTTTGAATCATTCGGAAACTGCAGAGGTGATACATATTTTAGGTAGCCGGGCGAATCCGGAATATGAGAAGGCGTGTCTATGTCTCAATGAACAACAGCTGTATCGGCAAGTCCAATTAGGTGAAATGCATGAGTTGGCATCTGTCCGTTGGTTGACACACGACGAGATTGTGAAAGGTGTTCACGATGCTATGCAGAACCAAGACGACTATCGATTGATTGGTACACGAAAGGATGACTTAAATGTTCACTCGAGAAACGATTAGCGAATGGATGGAGAAGCACCATGTATCAAATTTAGATTTGGCAACTATCACTGAAAGAAGGGAGTTGTCCGCATTTCAATTGGGAGACGTCTCTTATGAAGGCAGGATGTTCGCCGCCTGTTCGATTAGTAAATTTGTTACGGTGATTCTCATTTTGAAGCTCGTTGAAGATCAGAAGTTAAATTTAGACTCGGAAATCAATGATTATTTCTCTTCCTTCACGTTGAATGATGAAAATGGGATTCCTTCACAAATCACGATACGACAGCTCATCCAACATGAGGCTGGCATAATCGATTTGCCTGATCAGTTCGGGACGATGGAACAATGTACAGAGATCCCTTCGATGGAAGAGATAATATTGGGTAACACACCTTATTATGAGCGACCGGTGTTTATCCAGTCACAGGAAGTTGGGACGTTCCACTATTCAGATTCAGGTTACTGTTTACTCCAACATGCGATTGAGCAATGCATGTCTTCTACATTTGAAAAAATCATGACTGAATACATCTTTGCACCGCTGGATATGAACTCAAGTTCGTATGATTTAGAGAAGATAGAGAAGTATGGCGTTATCGGGATTGAACCAAACGGGTCAGTCGTCTCTCCACAGGCATGTTATTATCCTTACCCTGCAGCGAGTGGACTTTGGACAACGGCTTCCGATTTAGCGACGCTCGTCAACGCAATTACGACAGAAGGTTTCTTGAGTAAGGAGTCAAAAAGGGTTTTATTCACACCTTCATCTACAAATGCCGAAGTAGGACATGGTCTATTTGTAAATCCGAAAGAGCCGAGTAAAGGATTTTCATTCGGTTGGGGAATCGGGTTTCAAAGCATACTCGTGATGGAGAAAGATTCTCCAAAAAGTTTCATTTGTTTATCAAATCGGAATGAAGGGGTTCATCAACTCGAAGGATTGATCGGACAGCTACTAAGGACATACACATAACGTATTATAAGGAGGGCTACACGTTGGCTAGACACTATTCAACGGGAGAGGTCGCAAGAAAACTGAACGTGTCTGTGCGTACGCTTCGATACTATGACCAAATCAATTTGGTCACCCCTTCGTATACGAACGATGTACAGAAACGATTTTATAGTGACGACGAAATGTTTCGGCTTCAAAAAATCATGCTTTTAAAATCGATGACCGTCCCGCTCGATGAGATTCGGAGAATCTTAGATGAGGAATCTCTTACAAGCATCTTGTCCGCCCATCTGTCCTCGTTAGAAGAAAAGATAGAGGAATTGAAGCAGGCCAGAAACCATACTGTCACGCTCCTTCAATCCATGAAGCTCGAAAATGAAAAAATCGATTGGACGAAACTGCAAACTATTCAAGCTAAATCAAATGACCGGAAACAATGGACGGACTATTTTACGGAAGAAGAGTCTGATTCATTGCAATCAAGTTTACCTAAATTAGAAGACGGTGAGCATGATACGAAAAAGTGGATCAACTTGATTCGAAGAACCGAAATTCTAATCGAACGTGGGGTCGCCCCTTCCTCAAAAGAAGCCCAAATTCTTAAAGAAGATTTGACTTGGTTAACAGACGAGACATTTGGAGACAATCAACAATTGATTGAATCATTTTGGAAGATTCGAAAATCAACTGATGCATCGAATGAATTAGGACTGTATCCAATCGATGCATCGATTCTTGCCTATATTGATTCACTATATCAAGAGATAGCAGACTGATTCCCTCATGCCAATGCAGTCAATAGAACGGCTAGCCCATTAAAGGTGCCATGGATGAGCATGCTGGAATAGATAGAGTTGGTCCGTTCATATACCCAAGCGAACACTAGTCCCGATACAAAATTGACGAGTAACGTGTTTGTCGTCGGTAAATGAGCGAGAGTGAATATTCCAGCACTTATGATCATCCCGATCCCAACCCCAAATCGTTCTTGAAAAAAGCGGTATAAGAATCCACGATAAAAGATTTCTTCATAGATCGGTGAAACGATAGCCGCAGATCCAAATGCAATCAGTATAGAGATAATCGACAAGTCACTTTGTAAACTCTCTGTTTTTGTATTCGACGTACCGATACCGAAATATGATTGGACTATGACGATGATGATACTGAGTACAATTAGCACAATTGTCCATAGAAAGATGATGCCCGAATCTTTCAATGGAAAACGGCGAAGTCCTAACGTTTCCAGCGATAGGGTTTGAGGACGTATTGCGACGAGATAGAGGACAGTCATAAATATTATGGCCAACAAAAGACCAATACTTGTTCCTGAATAGAGGGTGTTTCCCCATGACTGTTCTAGAAAGTTGTGTAAGTGTCGCTCGATAAGTAGGGGCGTCACTCCGAATAGAAGAACCATCGTAATTGCGAACTGGTTCCATGTCCAAATGGGAGTTGTTTTCTTTTGCATTTGATTCAACATCGTATTTCCTCCTTATGTGGTTGTAGCCCCATCATATCGGGTGACGTAACGTCACCTGCAAGCAGAAAAATGAAAAAGGAGTATTAAGACTATGAAACAGTGGATTGGATCAGCTGCTTTATGTATCAACGAAGAAAAGAAAGTCTTGTTCGTAAAGAATCGTGACGTACAACAATGGAGTTTACCATCAGGCGGTTTAGAAGACGGAGAAACTCCGGAACAGTGTTGTCGGCGCGAAGTGTTAGAAGAGACGGGCTATCGCATTTCTGTTGATCAACGACTACATATCAAACGAGCCATCATATCAAACTTTCAGGTCGAGACACATTATTTCTTGGCAACGTGTAAGGAGCGGTTGGCGACCGCTACTATCGACTCGGACATCGATGAAGTCAATTGGTGGTCGATTCATGAATTGGAGCGATTGGAACTTGCATTTCCAGAAGATCTTGAGCTGATTAAACGGTGGAGTGTATGATGAAAAATCAATGAAGCGATTCATCGATTAGAACAAGCCGGTCGCATATAAGCGACCGGAAAATATATTAAGATGCTTCTTCAATTTGATTGTAAGTGAAATAGTTCCGTTTCGAACGGTCGCGCATGACGTACATCGTATAACAACCGATGAGGAAGAAGAGAATGGAGAATGCGAGATAGACCGGGCGAATCCCAACTATTTCGGCAAGGAGTCCAATCCCGAACGTGAGTAGGATGACGAGTACTGATTCTCCCACATTGATAACGCCAGAGAACCGCCCCATGATTTCGACCGGGACATGGTGCTGATAGAATGATAAAAATCCTGTATTTGCAAAGGCAAGCGCGAATGTCAGGACAAAAAATCCAACTGAGGCCATCATGAATGACGATGAACTTGCGAAAAGAAGATAGCCGACTGGTGTCATGATGCCCCCGAATCCGATACAAAACGATAAGGATAAGCGGTGACTCCATCTTGAATTAATGAGACACCCTGCAATAATCCCGATTCCAGCAATACTGACGAGAAATCCGTAGCGGCTCTCAGATAAGTGAAGGACTTGGGTCGCGAATGACGCTTCCAACGAGTCGAGTCCAGACATGAAGATGGTCATGACGCAGAACAAGCCATAAATGAGCATCACATATCTGGCATTCGAAGCGAATCGGATGACAACCTTCCAATCGTCAATGATCATCCGCATAGAGAATGGTTCAACAGGCGCATTCGTTCGAAGGTGAGATGGGAGGAGCATCAGCATACCGACCGATCCAATGAGTGCGAAGGCGTTCACAAAAATCGCAAATGTCGGGCTCCCGACTAGAAAGAGTAGACCGGCAATCGTCGGACCTAAAATGAAACCGGATGACTGTACAAAGTTTTTCATCGCATTGAACTTTTGACGGTTCGAGGCAGGTACGAGTTGCGTCATGTAGACCAGGCTTGATGATTCGAATAATGAACTCATCAGATTCAGGATGAAGACGACTCCATAGATGAACCATAAAGAATCGATCCAGCCCAAGCTGAATACGAGACATGCGCGCAGGACATCCAGCAACATCATCAGTCGTCTCGTATCGACCCGGTCAATCAGGCTACCTGACCAAAGGTTCGCCGTGATTGAAGCGAGTGGGACTAATACATAGAGAATCGAGACGGCGAATGGAGTTCCCGTCATCTCGAGGACAATCAGGTTGAGCGCGATAAAGTATACCCAAGCACCGAGATTTGAGATTCCGACACTGACGAGCAGTAGCGTAGAGGTTTTTCGAAACGAGTTCAAGTCAATCACTCCTTCTATTTTTTAATCACTTTCGGAACGCAAAAAAATCCCACCCCCAAGAACGAAGTCTTGGGGACGAGATTCTCATCGTGGTGCCACCCCTGTTCGTCCGCACGTCACCGTACGAACCTTGTTTGGTACTGCCGAACGAGTCGGACTATACCTCAACTCTATAACGGGAGTGCCCGTCGCCATATCCCTCGGGGTGAGTTCCATGGCGCTGCTCGGAGTCTTGTTTCGATCCATCTTCTTTACCCTTTTTCACCGGCGGGGCTCTCTACGAAAGATTCATGGATTTACTCTTCTCTTCATCGCGTTTATCAGATCATTTTTGTAAGGATAGCACATTGTGCAAATATTGGAAACGTTTTTGGTAGATAGATGTATATCCCCTTCAAGATACTAAACTATGATTGTGATCTAGGACGCTTTCTTCAATTCTAAAGGTTGGCACTTATCCAGTTCTTTCAAGATTGAACGATAGAAGAAGATTGCCAATATTCCAAAGCAAATATAAGTGATGGCCATCCAACCGGGTGACACGACATTATAAGCCGAAACGCTGATTGCTCCAATGAGAAGCGCACCTCTGTAGCGGAGACCGTTCACGGCCAAGTATTGACTGCGCAGATGGTCTTCTATGAGTCGAGCTAACATGGCTTGATGAATGGGGACATATAGCAGCTCTCCGAACGTGAAACAAGCCGTAGCGAGCACTAGCATTGAAAAATCATTTGAAACCGGTAAGATGGCGAATCCAAGACTGAATAGTGTGACACCCGTGTAAAGTAGCGCACGTTCAGAGATTGATTGGGTCCAACGCATCAAAACTAGACCGAGCAGTAACACGAGAATCGTATTCTCCGCTCGAAGCAGTCCGAGAACACTCGTCCCATCTAGTGAGAAATGGAATAACGGGACAACTTGTAACGTCTCAGCAAAGTGAATCGCGAGATAATGCGTAAGCTGCAACTCTAACGACAACGTCAAAATACCTGCGATAAGGTATTTCAAAAAAAGTCGGTTCTTTATGACCGTTTCATATCCTGTCCACATACGAGTGGTCTTCCGTGATTTTGTTCGTACAGGTTGATAGTGGTCTTCGAGTTTCAAGTAAATGAAGAAGACACATCCGAATGAGAGGAAGGCTGTCGATACTAACAGTGATAAGAGATACTGCTCAAAGAAAAAGCCGCCGATTAGGCTACCGATGACGATGGACCCATTCATGATCCAGTAACTGAGTGTGTATAAATATTTTCGTTGCTCCGGTCGGCTATCGTCGATTAGGATGGCTTCGTTTGCTGGCGTGATGGCACTACTCAAAAGATGACTTAAAAAGAAGAAGATAAATAATAAAACGGCACTATTCATTACATGAGAACCTGCGATTGCCATTCCGATAAAACATACAAATCGTAGCATTTCTCCGATGAAGAGAACGCGTTTTCTTCCATATCGATCGGAGAGAAGACCACCATAGAGGCTCGTGATGAATGAGGCAATCATTGTCAAGAAGATGAGCGGTCCGGTCTCGGTTGCACCGAACTGGCGAACGAAATAAATCGTCAAAAAAGGAAATATAGCAGTTTGAGTCAGTTTTTGAAAGAAGTTCAAGCCAAGTCTTATTTTTAGATTAGGATGAAGCGATTGAAACATGTGAATCACCATCTTTTCACAAGGTCAGCGAAGTGGCCACTTGACTGTTATGAACAGTATGCGTGATTTGAAGTGAATCATCGTGCACTTTATTGCTCGATTTTGGCGCAATAATCTGGAGGGATATATGGAACAATTACTTACACTGCCTGACGTCACCATTCATTACGTGTCGTCTATTGGAGATTGGACGACAGAGAGAGAAGAGAGCGTAGAAAACATCGTCTGGGTGCTCGTGTTGGGAGGAAAATCGGGATTGAGGTGGATGTATTCGAATATCGTCTCCAAGACAGCGAATCGATTGTGATTCAACCGAATCAGTCCTTTCGATTGTTTGCGGATTCAACTGAAACGACTTATGTGAGTTTTCGGTTTACTGCTAGCCGCTTGAGCGGATTTAAAAACAGGATCAATCCAATGTTTCCTTCGATAGCGGTCATGTCGACAAGAAGGCTGTTAGGGGAGTGGTCAAGTCGAGAGTTATTGGGGAATGCTTCGACAGATGATGTCATGACATTCATTCGACATCATCTAAGCGATTCGATTGTGGATGAAGACATATTTGCACCGGTCTTGCGTGTCATTCATGATTCTTATCATACGGAGCTTCGCATTGAAGACTTGAGTCGAATCGTCCATCAAAGCAAATATCAGTTCATTCGGAGCTTTCGAGAGCGAATCGGTCAGACACCGTATCAATACATCACGAGACAACGCCTGATTCATGCGAAATCACTTCTACGCTATTCGGACCTTACGTTACTCGCAATTAGCCAGGAAGTCGGATTCAATAGTCCAGCTCAGCTGAACAGACATTTCGCGGAATGGGTAGGTTGCACCCCGGCTCGATTTCGTGAGAATAAAGGACATCAGCTCAAACGTGATTAGAGAGCTCCAATCGACCTTGGATTTGGTGGGGGAGGTCGTGGAACGATCCCTCCAAGCGTTGTACCGCATCCACATGATAAAGCGTGCTCGTCTCTTCCATATTCATCATCTGGTCACCCAAATCATATAGGTAAACGGGCTTGTTCGTTCCTAGAGCGATCCCGAACTCTACATGTGCGCTTTTTCCTCCAGGCAAGAGGATGACGACGAAGTCCGCTGTTTGAATTCCAGCAACCTCTTCTTCGCCAATCGCACGTAACGCATCGATTGAAGCGGCACGTTCGTTTTGGGTCCAGTCGTATGTATAGGTGTGACCGAACGCAACCAGATGATCACGGATGAACCGTACTTCTTCGATATTTGAAAAGCTTGAACCGACATAAAATCGCATACAAAGACCTCCAATTCGTCACAAATGGTTCATCTGGTAAAGCGCTACGACATAAAATAGGATAATCAACAGACAACAGAGTACAAGGAAAAAAATCACGCTAATCAGGACGAATTTCATCAAAGAAAGTGGAACGTATGATTGAATCAAGCGCGTGATTGATAAAGACGAGAGTACGAGTAAAATGATTGTGCCGACGAACCAAATGTAGTCATACGCGATGTTTGGGATCAGCCAAAAGTAGACGGTCGTTATGACGATTAGACTGAAAGCCATCATCAAATCTTTATGCTTTCGTGTCATCTGATACCTCACGATGAAGTTCCAACTTCAACCGCACCTGTTCGGCATCTTCCGCATCAAACGTGCTGTACCATCTCACATGATCGAGATCGATGATGCGGTAATGTCCGCTGATGATGTTCTGTTGAAGAATGAAGTGGGACCCCTCTTTGATCGCATGCCAAAAGACACGTCCGCCGAGTGTTTTTTCTTTCGGCTCGTATGTGTTCTCGGTTGCAATCAGTTTGACGAATTCAACGGGGTCGTCGCCAATCAAGTGTACGAGAATCTCACTTTCATTGAACAGCGCGCATAGCGTCACAATCGTCGACCAGCTTGCTTCATTTCTCTCCTTCTCGATTTGGATGAGCGTTTTTTTTGAAATCCCAAGTAAGTTCGCCATCTCTTCCTGTGAATACTGGGATTCGATGCGAATCAATTTCATTTTTCGAGAGACTTGTCCAATAAATTCGGATTTTTTCATAATCGGTCCTTTCTTCCTGTTTTTTCGACTCAGAGCGTCGTCGAGCTCATGAAAATCAGTAACCATGAGATTCCGAGAAACACGGTGAATAAAAAGAGGCAGACGATGACATAACAGCAAATGTATTGCCAATAGGACAACCGTTTTGATTGATAATAATGGTATGTAAAACTGAATGTCGCAATCCCGATCACTAAGAAAGCGACCATATCCCAGATGATTCCGACTTTCAAAAATGATGGGGTAAGAAATGAAGCGACGAGTGCAAGCACGACGGTCACAACTCCAGTAGAGATGGCAGCGGTTGGCGTTGAAGTGTTTTCCAACGAATCACCTCCTAGTATATTACAAGTGTAATTTTACACTAAAAGTGGGCGATGTCAATTTCAGAATGTAAAAAACCCTTCTCTGAGGAAGGGTTCCGTCACTCGTCATGTTTATTCGTTAAATAGGTCGTTAATGGATAGACACCGATGCTTTGTAAGATCAGAGAGAGTAAAATGACGGCAAACGCGAGAGATATCATTTCGCTCGAGCCGTTAATGTTCTCTGCCTCTAGCCAGAGGACGAGGGCAATCGACATCGTTCCTTTAATCCCGGACCAAGTAAGGAGCGAAGTCGCTGTCAAATCGTCTTTAAATTCTCTACGCCATACAGGAACGGTATAAACGAGACCGCCGACGACGATGAACCGGGTCAGAAGCGAAAGCAAGAATAAAAGAACAGCGAACGTCCAGAGCGATACAGACAAATAGCTGGTCGCCTCGATTCCAATCAATAAGAACAGGAGAGCGAGCAATATCGGAATGACGATGTCCCAAAATCCATTCAAGTGACGCTGGACCGATTCGTAGTCCTCTTTCATGCCGAGTTCATGAGAAAGCATCATTCCGGCTGTGACGGTCGCAAGGACACCCGATACTTCTAGCGCGTCGGCGAGATAAAATGCCCCGTATGCGATGACGATCGTCAACATGACGAGTTCATGCTTTTTAAAACTGACAATCATCAATTTTTTAAGTACAAATCCAAAGACGAAGCCGATCCCGACTCCTCCAGCAGACACTATCAAAAATTCACTTAAAAAGCTAAGCGTGGAGAATCGCTCTCCCGTTGCGAACATACTAAGAAAAATCGTGAATATGACGACACTCGTCCCGTCGTTCACCATCGATTCACCTTCGACGACGTCCGCAATCCGCTTCTCTCCTTTACTCCGCTTTAAGATCGCGGTCACAGAAACAGGGTCGGTCGGAATCAAGATGGACGCCAATAAGAAAGAGGCGGTCAAACTGATTGGTGTAAACAACTCACTGATCCAAAACGTGCCATATCCCATCAAGATGGCAGTCAAGACAAGACCGACCGTACTCAATATCGTGATGATCCCGATATTGTCTTTCAAATCTTTGTATTTGAACTGATAAGCCGATGTAAACAGAAGTGCCGGTAGGAACACCTCGAAGATCATATCTTTTGAGATAAACATCGAATCAAAAAAAGCGATATATGAGAGCGCTATTCCGATCAAGACCAAGATGACCGGGACAGGGAAATAATTTCGTTTGGAATCAATTAAATAAATCAAATAGCCGATCAGTAGCAATGTGATGATTTGCTGCGCAATCATGACGACGCCCTCCTCTACAGTCAACATGCTATACATTATCTTCCCATTCGAGGTCTAATCAAACGAAAAATGTGGAATATAGGTGGTAGTACATGTCATTTATTCAGGGAGGAATCAATATGGGAAACCCGATTGGAGAGTTATCTTGGACGTTTTATTCCGAATGTGAGGTGCCGAGTGATATCACGGAGTCATTCATCGATGGGGAGCGGGCGGTCGCGGCCTATAAGACTGTCCGTGACGTCGCCGTCTTCACGAACAAACGTCTGATTGTCCGTGACGCACAAGGACTGACGGGTAAAAAAATTGAGGTCTACTCGCTTCCGTACGACTCGATCAATATGTACTCGACGGAGAATGCGGGGAGGATGTTCGACTTTAATTCCGAAGTCCAGCTGTTCACTCGCGCCGGTACAATTAAAATCAATTTGAACAAGAAAGTGGACGTTCGTAAGTTCGACCGTCTGCTCGCAGAAGCAATTTTGTAAAACAGTGGACCGAAAATCTTTCGGTCCTTTTATTTGGATTTTTCTGACAATTCGTCGTATGTCGTGATACGATAGTACATAATGTGTGACGGAGGTTACGATGCGATATACAATCCGACTATTGATGGTCATGTTAGGTAGTTTGATGTTTGTGACTGGATTCATCTATTTGGCTCGACTGTTTTGGGACTGGTTTCACGACCCGACAAAAGGTGGGATCGTGCTTCTCTTTTCTGGAGAGGACGGAGTCAGCAGTGGTGATTATGAAGGGAAGTTTCGTCTGAAAGATGATAAGGACTTTCAAAACTTGAATCATGTCTTTTTAGACTATACGTTCGGAACAGATGGAACGGTAACCGAGTCGGGAAATTCGGTCTGGTTGTGGTTCTTTATTGGAGGTTTGATTGTTCTTCTGATTTTGACGCTCAGCGTGCTAAGGAAAAGAAAGCGTGTCGTCTCGACCATTGATTTCTTGAGTGACGCCGTAAAACGAAGAGAGCGTAAGGCTAAAGCAAATGGATTTGTGGAATCCAAAGAGGTTCAATGGACCGATAATGCGATTCGGAATGCGCTCATCCAGTTCAATCTGGACTTGCCGATTGCCTCAAGACACCAGTCGAATGAGACGGTGAGAGATTGGTTCAAGCGGATCGGCGTGGAAGAAGTGGACCTCTCCCCATATTGGAAATCGAGATATATGGATGTAGTGGTGAGTGATGAAGAATCTAGACGATTTCGAGCGGCGTTGGAGTTTAAGCGATTCGAAGACGGTAAGGGGTGATGGTGTATGAACGATGAAATAGAGGTGGTTGATTCCGATGCGCGCAAGTCAATGGGTTCCGCTCGTTTGGTCAAGACCAATCATCAATTCTACATCCATTGGAATGGGTTGATCATAGACTTCAAACGGCATGAATATGTGTCAGGTATTCGAATCATCGACGAGAATTACTTGTTCATTTGGGCGTTTACGATAGAAGGAGAACCAATCAATGCGTGGGTGCTGGATACGCATGGACAGATCAATCATTCCTTTCATGCAGGAAACGCGATTTCAGCAGTTGTAATGAACGATACGGGAATCTGGATTGGATATGGGGACGTGGGCATCTTTGGAGATGGGATCTCGACCGAGGCACTCGTCTGTTTCTCAAAGGAGGGAACCGTACGTTTTCGCTATAATCAAGAGGTCAGAAAGGGCCCGGTCCTTCATGATTGTGACGTGATGTGTGCATCAGAGAAGGGGGTGTGGGTCATCTCTTCAATCGACGGTCGTCTCGTCCATGTCCAAGTGGACGGACGGATTGACTCCTATCCGATGCCACGTCATCTCCTTGACTGTTCCTCGTTGACTATTGAAAACGGTGTAGCCTATGTCGGAAATGAGGAAAAGATTTATCGTTGGCCGTTCAAGGAGAGGAGACGTGCCGAAGTCTTTCAGAATGAAACCAATAATAAGAGAGTATATTAGCTTGCAATATTTTTCAAACACCGTATTTTTTAATCATATATAGACAGGGATGAACTAAGTGATTGTACCAATCAATACTAGTATGCAAGAAGACATTCGCAATTTTTTTGTTAAACATTGGGGTTCAACTCAAATGGTCGTTTCTTCGGGAACATACGATTGTGCAGAGCTCGAAGGATTTGTCTACATGAATACAAATCAAATTCACGGTCTTGTTACGTATGTTATTCGGGATGAAGAAGTAGAAATCATATCTCTTGATAGTCTGATAGAGAATAGTGGGATTGGCTCTCACTTACTCCATGCTGTTGAAGAAATTGGTATGCAGCACGGAGTTAAGCAATTAATCGTCATCACAACCAATGATAATTTGAGAGCGCTTGGCTTTTATCAACTTCGTGGCTATCGTCTAGAACGAATCATTCATGATGCGGTGACGCGGGCAAGAAAACTGAAAGCGACAATCCCACATGTCGGATATGATAAGATTCCTTTATTGGATGAAATTTTACTCATCAAAAAACTGAAAGAACAGAAATGAGGAATTCACATGATCCGTTTTGGCATTATTGGTACAAACTTCATCACAGACTGGTTTATTGACACAATCAATCAGTTGGATGACGTAGAAGTGACAGCTCTCTATTCGCGCACGGATTCGCGTGCTAACGAATATGCAGCGAGTCACTCCATCTTACATACGTTCACGTCACTTGAAGAGATGGCGAAGAGTGATGTCATCGATGCCATCTATATTGCGAGTCCGAACTCACTTCACGCCGAACAGAGTATCTTGTTCATGCAGCATGGCAAACACGTCCTTTGTGAAAAACCACTCGCCTCGAACGTCCAGGAAGTGACTCGTTTGGTTGAAGTGGCGAAGGAGAACCAGGTCGTCTTACTTGAAGCACTTCGAAACTTGTTCATGCCGAATTTTGAACGGATTCAACAGGCGATGGAGCGAATTGCTCCGGTGCGTCGGGCCGTCTTTAATAAATCACAGTATTCTTCACGGTATGACCTCTATAAACAAGGGGAGAACCCGAATACGTTCAATCCTGCATTCTCGAACGGTTCGTTGATGGACCTTGGTGTGTATCTCCTTGGTCCTGCTTTAAAACTGTTCGGTCAACCAAATGATATCCAGGCGAGCGGTGTGAAGCTGGAATCTGGAGTGGACGGGAGCGGAACGGTCATTCTCTCTTATGACGATTTGGATGTGATCATCATGCATTCAAAGATTCATGCGACATCGACTCCTTCTGAGATCATCGGGGAAAAAGGACGCATCGTCATCGACGATATTGCGACGTGTGATGAAGTCCGTCTAGAGTTGCGAGATGGCACGTCAGAAATCGTATCAGAATCACAGAATGCTCCGATGTCATATGAGATCGAAGCGTTCGTTCGAGCAATCGAAGCTAGGAATTTAGAGACAGTTGCGCATTCAGCAAATGACATGATTCGTCTTGCTGATGTGATGACGAACGTTCGAACACAGCTTGGCGTGGTCTATCCAGCAGACAAATAAATACAAACTTAAAACGGTCCTCGATGTCATGTGTGCATCGAGGACCGTTCCCGTTATTCTTTGTTCAAATAGAGATATCTCAGAAACAGCCCTAGAACAATCGTCATAACGACAGCGGGAATGAGTCCGATGAGCAGTAATGTGTTCATACCGTTTCCTTTCTGAGCGATTCGAGACGTTCATGCATCTCATCAAAGGAATGGTTGTCCGTCAACATGCTGAGCTCTGCATCGGCAAGTTCTTTCAATTGAGTCGACCACTCTCGTTCAATCTCGACTTCAGCTTTACTGATTTCCGTGTTGGCCCGTTCGATTTGCTTCGTATGAATCGTTTCAAGACGCGACCGAATCATATCCCGAAGAAGTGAGGTCAACTCATCCTTCAGTTGCGTCCGTCCGTCTCCCTCGAAAAATTGACTCGCATTTTTATAGCGCTTCAATACCGACTGATAAGGTGATGTCTCGAGATGAATCGGTTCGACAGCCTCTCGTAGCCATGCCACGTCGAGTTCTCGGTCGAATTCAAGCGTCGGAAGGAGAGACGCTTGACGTTCTGTCAACCGTTCGACCAATGAAATAAACTCACGTTTAACGTATCGCTCCAACCGATATTGGAAAACTTGGAGCTCTTGTTGGATGTCATAGGCATATTTATCGAGTGTACGTGCGAGGGCACGCTCCAAGCTCTTCCTTGACCCGTCGACCTCGACCGGATGGAACGTCTCCTTGACGAAGTCCGAGAGTCGCAGGAGCGATCGCGTCTCGAGGTGGGCGAGGAGTTCTTTCGCTTCCCGGTCAAATAAATCGATGAGTGCTGACACATCGAGTGCCGGCGGGTTCTCGAGTAAGGCATTCAATTGTTGGCGACGATGTTCTTTCACCGACGCGTCGTCTTTCGCTTCGTTCAATACACGATCAAATGCAGATAGTAGTGCTGTCGTTTCTTCCTGGATACGCATCGCGTTGGCGAGACGAAGGTCTTTGTCGACATAGCGTTCAAGTGTCGAGACGAATCGATCGAATCCTGCGTCATGCCCTTGCATGGCGTTTCGGCTCGAGATGGGGAGGACGCTTGGTCTACGGACACCGAGCGCGGTCAACTGTTGCGAGACATAGCTTGTGACCGCATCCCGCTCCTCGTCATCTGTCGCAAGATCAGAGGCGTTCACGAGGAAGAACATCTCGTGATCTCCTGTACCCTGGACCCGTCCGAGTTGGATGACGAGCTCCCGGTCCGCTTCGGTGAACGCATGATTATAATACGTGACGAACAAGACGGCGTCCGCGTCACGCATGTAGCCGAACTGTACCTCGCTATGACGATTGAACTGCGAATCGGCACCAGGCGTATCGACGAAGACGATGCCACGTCGTGCCCAAGGAGAGTCGAGATACAGTTCAATTTCTTTCACGATACAGCTTTTCTCTTCTTGTGCGACGAACGCGCAGAACGTGTCATAGTCGACGATTTCCGTTTGTCCGAGATAATCGAGCGGTGCCGCCTTTACCGCATTGACGAACGGGTGGTCGACATCGAGCGAGGTGAGGGAAGTCCCGTAACCTTGCAGCTCATCTTCAAGTTCATCCCGTGATTTGAAGGTGATCGATGCCGTTCGATTTGTCCGTCCGTTCGGCGGGACGATCTTTGTGATGGATGCCGTCAACGGGTTAGGGGACGTCGGTAATACCGTCTCACCGAATAGCGCATTGAGAGTCGAGGACTTTCCAGCCGAAAATGCTCCGAAGATGGCGAACGTATATTGCTCATGCTTCGCACGCTCGATTTTCTTACGTAATGTCGAGACTCGGGAGCGGAACAATGGGTGACTCTTTAATATTTCACATACCGTATTCTCATAAGAAAAGTTAAAATCAAATAAATCATGATCATCATCTAAAATCGACGTCGATGCAATCTCTGATTCAACAACATTCGACTGTTTTTCCGGGAGATACGTTGCATCGACATAGTTTCGAACGGCCAACTGATCTAACTGATTTGAATCAAGTTGCAACGCTTCATATTGACCGATAGCATTCAGACGGTTCGAAAGACGAATCCGTAACGCTTCCGTATCGAGCGCTTCATACAACGCTTCCTCTTCAGTCGTAAATTGTTCCAAGCGCAAATCGACTTCCGCTTTCATGTACGTATCCGTCGAGTGGACCCAAGGTTCAGATACTTTTGTTACCCATGTCGCGAGGGCCGTCTCGATGTCACGACTGAACTGCAACACCGTATCACCACTGAGGGATGCACCGGATTTCACTTGTTCGGTGATGAGTGAGCTCGGTGCAATCGGGAGGACATCGCCTTTCGGTAGGAGAGTCTCTGGAAGTTTCAAATCTCGGATGATGTCTTCCGCGTACTTCACGAGATGTGGACGTAAGTTCATATCAATCAGACGGTTGAATTCTTTGACCGCTACTTCCTCACGACGAGCTCGTTCCTGCTTCGTCTTCTCTTTCGAGAACAAAAGTCCGACCTTGAAAGAAGGAGAACAACTCTCGAGATAAGAGCGTAATAACTCACGGAACTCATATGTCATGATCGGTGCACTTTCGACGATTGGTGCCTGATGTTTGAAGAATTCGCGACGGAATGATGTCCACCATGCCCGTTTCTTTTCAAGGCGATGTAGACGTGACTGCATTTCCTTCGGACTCTTTTCATAAGTTGGCAATTGATCCAACGTCGATTGAATCGATGTTTCGTTGCGGCGGACTAGCGTATGAATCAATGCATCCGCATGCTCAACTTGCTGCTGTCTCGATTCCGTGATGACTTGTCGCACATACGACCGCAAGCGCTCGACTTCGTTATGTGGATGCTTCAAATCACGAAGTGAGATGTAGAACGTGTCATTTGGAACGATGTCATGATGACGGAATGCTTTCGCCAATGACGCCTTGAAGTCCACAAAGGAAAGCTCATCCTCATCATGCTTGTCGATTTGGTTAATGATGATGGAGTAGGGACGTCCTTCCCGGCTAAATTGTTTCATCAGTCCGATGTTTTGTTCCGATTGGACATGGTTGTAGTCCATCATGAAGAACAAGTGATCGGCCAAGAAGAGCGAGCGCTCCGTTGCTTGGCGATGTCGTTCATCCGTTGAGTCAATCCCTGGCGTATCCATCAACACGACGTGTTCATCAAATGGGAATCGGTCAATCGTATACTCGACTTCCTTGATTTCCTCGACTTTGCAATAGTCACTGATGTTTGATAGGGAAGAAGGATCTAATGAAATCCAATCCGTATCATTGATTGCGACGGCTGCCGCTGATTCGCCACCCCGTAATGTGACGATGTTGGCACTCGTCGGAATCGGACTTGTCGGAAGGAACCCTTCCTCTAGCCAGTCATTGAGCAATGTCGACTTTCCGGCTGAGAAGTGACCACAGACGGCAATCCATACTTCTTCATTTGTTACTTTTTGTAGGGCGGTACGGGCGAGTCGTGCAGCGTCCGCCATCTCCTCTTGTTCAAACGTTAAAGCGAGTCGTGCCAATTGTTCTTGTTGTTCGTGCATGTTTCCCATCCCCTAATTATGATTCCGTCGTGATGCCGACACGGTGTCCGACATAGTCATCGTCCGTTAAACAAGCCATCACCAAATCGGCAACGTCATCTCTCGAAATTGGACCTGAATGTTTCGTCCCCAATACCTCTTTTGACACGATGATTTCACCGGTAGATTGCTCATCGATCAGTTGAGTCGGACAGATGACCGTGAAGGCTAAGCCTGAATCCCGTAATAACTCATAAGCACGGGCGTGATCTTCGGCTGCGGTTGTCATCGTACGCTTCGATTCTTTCGTTTCAAAGCGGTAGTTGTCGCTGTCATGCGCCTGCAAGATGCCTGCGGTCCCGACCGTGATGATGCGTGTCACATAAAACTGTTTCATCGCTTCGATCACGAGTGGTGTGAATGTTGATAATACGTTTTGTTTGTCCGTCCCTAATGCCGATATGACAACATCTGCAGATCGAACCGTTTCAAAGACAGCGTCTCGATCGGTCGCATCTCCTAAAATTTCATCGATTTCTTCATTGGAACCTAGCGATTGTCTCGTTAGCAGTGTGACACGATGTCCCTTTTTGAGTAGGCGTTCAAGCACCCGTTCCCCAGTACGGCCACTTCCACCGAATAAAGCAATTGTTGACAAGTAAACCCCTCCCCATCAAGATGAAAGAAATATCCAACGCCATCATAACACGGAAGCGTTCACAAAACTGCCTGAAATGGTTCATTTCCCCTTGAAAAGAATATGGTACGTTTTAGAATTGAGGAAGAAGGCAAAAAATACATATGACAGGTGTAAGAGAGGAAGGCACCATTACATGAAATTTGGGGCTAGAACAATTAAGACTGGGATATCGGTCGCAATCGTCCTACTGATTGCCGAGGCATTTCAATTCCAACAAATCGTCGTCCCGGCACTCGCTGCGTCACTCGCGCTCCTGCCGTCAGTTTATCAGACTGGGCTTCGCTTAATCGAAGAGATGAAAGGGAACCTGATTGGAGCATTACTCTCCGTCGGATTTCTGCTACTCACTCCGAATCCGACACCAATCGCTATCGGATTCGTCATCATCATCGCCATCTCTATTCTTCTCTTTTTAAATTTAGAATCGACGACACGGACCGTCATCTTGACGACGATTCTCATCATGGAAGGGGCGAGCCAGTCGGATATGCCGGTGTGGGTGTTTGCGGGCGAACGTTATCTACTCATTATGATGGGGATTACGGTCGCATTGATTGTGAATGCACTATTGTTCCCACCTCGCTACGAGCGGAAACTCGAAGCACAAATCACCGACACATTTCAAATGGTTGTTCGGATCGCACGCTTGTTTGCGGAGACGGAAGGCGGCCGCTCCTCATTCGACTCGTTACCAGAGACGAAAAAGTTGCATAGCGACTCAAAACAAACGTACGCCTATTTTGAAGAAGAAATTAAAGCGAATCGATGGCTTGAGAAGAAGACACCGATCTTCCGTCGAGCTGTCCTGAAGTCTAAAATGATTGAGACGAACCGTGCCGCGCTCCATGTCATCGAGAAGCTCGATCATGATTTTCATACGATTGAACAACTTCCTCCACAATTGAGCGAAGAGCTGTATCGCCACATTCGTCACTTGTTGCGTCGACATGAGCGTCTGTTTTCAGCCTACGAGCTCGAGAACGAGCACCTCATCGATAGAGAAGAGGATCTCATCCATGAGAACTTTGACTTTGCGAAGTTAATGATTGAGAAGATGAGAGAAGAAGAGGAAGAACTCATTCTCATCGTCGTGCCGCTCGTGGCGACGATGACTGATTGGGTCAAGGCAATGAATGAACTCGAACGCTACCTTGTCACTGAAATGAAGAAACATGGAGACAACCTAAAAGTGGAACCACGTAAGAAATGGTTTTTTGAAGACTGAGAAGGAAAGATTGATAGAAAACCTAAAGGAGTACTCGAAACCGTGTGCTCCTTTAGGTTTTTGTGTGTATAAAATATTTATAGAATGACCTATATAAAAGACGAATGAACCTCTTCAATCTCTTTTGTACAAACGTACAAGTGCCAGACAAACAAAAACTAAGGAAATGAACACAATCAAACTGATTTTTTGTATATAAATTGTAAGATCATAGTACTCATGGAAGTAAAAGATGTGCGGCCAAGGCATAAACTCACCTCGTGTAATAACCTCGATGAGTGTATAGGTTAGTACGAGGGCAATCGCATACTCGAAGCTTTTTAGAAGAAGTACCAGAGCTGCTCCAAGCCACCAAAAGAGAGTTAGCAAAAGTAGATGGTGAACTAGTATTAATGGATTTGTTTGAAGCAATCGGAACGCACCATCAATATTAAATAGCAATAAAAGATACCCCATAACATAAAATGTGAACAGGAACACGAAGTTTAAACTAATCCATTTTCGGTAGTGTGGGATTAATGTGTAATAAGCCCCTGTGTCATATAACGGCTGAAAATAGAGAATGACAGACCATGAAATCCAAGGCAGATAGAGAGAATGGACAATCTGTATACTGAGGTGCAGTTCAGAACTGTCCCTAACTATAACAAGAAGAGAAGCGCAGAATACAAATAGCGGGATAATCCCGAGTAACCGCTGATATCTCCATTCAAACAATTGAATTCTTAGTAAACGGTATATATCCATCATTGCGCCCTCATCACAGCTAAGTAACCATCCGAAAGCCGAGGAACGATTTTCGCATCGCCTTTCTCTTCATCAAAATATCGGATACAGGCTCCGTCTGATGTTTCTTCGATATGTACTACATCATGATCTTTCACCCATTTATTCAATTCCATAAGATTGATTTGCGCTTCCGCCAACGAACCTTCTGCTTTCTTCTTCAATTCCTCAGGTGTGCCTTCGAATAAGACGTGTCCATCGGATAAGAGTCCAATCTTCGTACACAAGAACTCAATATCCTCCACGATATGTGAAGAAATAATGATTGTATGATCATGACTTAAGTCGCGAAGAAGGTTTCGGAAGCGGATTCGTTCTTCGATATCAAGGCCTGCAGTCGGTTCATCGAAGACGAGTATCTTCGGCTCACGCAGCAACAATTGAGCAATCCCAACGCGGCGTCGCATCCCACCTGATAGTTCTTCCATCTTCAGGTGGGATTTATCGGTCAAGTTGACTCTTTCTAACGCTTGTTGAATGACACTCTCTTGTTTCTTGCGGTCGACGATACCTTGCAATAGGGCTAGATGAAAGAGAACTTCTTTTACAGACAAGGAAGGATAAACATTAAAGTCTTGGGCTAAGAAACCAATTATTCCAGCTGTATCTGCATATTTACGTTTCATCATTGATTGACCGTTCACCCGGATATCTCCACCGGACGCATTCGTTAGCCCGCAAATGATTTTCATTAATGTCGTCTTTCCCGCTCCGTTCGACCCAAGGAGACCATATATCCCTTCAATGTTTAGCGAGACATGATCGAGAGCCATATGTTTCTTGTACCTTTTCACGATGTGTTCCACTTGTATCATGGTGTACCTCCAAATCACTTATACTTTTGACGCACTGTTCAAATCCCGATACCATTTTTTCAAAAAGATGAGTTGCTGTTGATGAGTCAATTGCATGAATTCAGATATTTGCTTTTTAGATGTCCTCAGTTCCTCCCCGTTAAGAATTGATTCTAAGAAGAAAGGGTCTGGTTCGAGCGGTGAGGGGAGATTCAATTCGACTGACAGCCAAAAAGCCATCGCATCATCGAATGCCGCTCGTGTCGGCTGGATTTGGCTGTCTGTGTTTGAATGTGACCAAAACAAGGCAGGCATGTATGCCCGAACGACTTCTGGTAGGTCATGATCTAATCGTAAATTGCTCCCCACATGAAGGAGTAAATGCTGATTATCTCGGTAACTGAATTTCTCAAGATTAGGCGATAGGAGGATGATCTTATCAGGCAAGGAGCTTGATATGCCAAACTCTCTTTCAGTGAGTTCATGAATTGATTGAAGCGTTTCTTTTAGAATCGGCCAATACGAGTATGGTGGTGTCCATGACTGATCGACGATTATTTCTTGATCTTCCGCTTGATACGCTTCAAATGATCCCTCAAACAACGTCACCCCTGCCTGTACACCTTCATAATGAGCAGGAGCTTGCTCGATAAGGTTTGTTAAAAACTTAGATTGTGGCGAATAATGCAACGTGACAGGTAAGCTATTCGTTCGATTAATCACAGGTTTAAAGTTCTCAGACCCGAGTCTGCTGTTTGGATAAGATTGTTTTGTTGGATACCAGTTTAACCAAGCAGGCAGATAAGTTACTTCATTAGTGATTGGGAATTGACTTGTGTTTGGGATTGTATATCGGACAGACAATGCAGTTGGTACTCCGAGCGTTACAGCCTCAATCTCGATGAAATCTCCAACTTGATGGAACGAGACTTCTCGCTGGTTTACACTGATATGTTTTACCTCGTAAGGATGATAGAGCGATAACACAATAGTTTCTGTACTCGAAACTAAAGTATAGTCTGCTTCCACTTCGAACTGACCATGTGATTGCTTCGCTAATTTCAACTGAACATTGATTATTTCAAAGTTCAAAAGTGAATCTATTTGTGAAAAATCATATGGATAAGGTAGTTCATAATGTTTTGTCGTTTCCGTATCGAGAGAACGATCGAATACCAACTGGTCATGGCTTAATGCGAAAGAAGCACTAGATGCAATCACTAAGAACAGCATAATTGCCAAGACTGTCATCTGAATACGATGACTCCTTCTGATTGCCCAACACGATATGATCCATAGGGTGAGTCCAAAATGAAAACATAAAATCAACATGTTCTTAATAAATAGTGCGTTGCTACTCAAAAAACCTGTTAGTTCGTAATAGATGACCTCAGGTTGTAGAGGTCCGAAAAAGAAGAAAGCATTCGGGCTATTAAATCCTTTTTCTAAGAAGAACTCAGAAAAAATCTCTGTATTCAGTGGTCCGAACAATATCCATAGGATAAAGAGGACGAGAATGCCGCTTCGCTTTTTTCCGAACAGGAGACCCACATTGATTCCCCATACCGATGCAATTAGTAGTGGAAGTAGATAGAAAGTAAGTGAATGGAATAACAGCTGCTGATAAAAGGACCATGTTTCGATTTGATTAAATGAGAAATAAGTGACGACAGGTAGAAGCCCGAGTAAGATGGCACAAAATGAAAAGAACGTATGTATGAAGAGTATGGCGACAATCTTTTGAAATTGAATCCACACAATGTTCGGAAGAGTCAATTGACTTCTGTATTGTGCCTCATCTGAAGTAAGACGATACATGACTACGCTGACAATCAACATAACACCTTGAATAGGAATCACTATACCTTCTAAGACATCAGGAAACATCATGTACTCGAACGGATCGTTCACGTTCGCAACGATTTTAAATATGAGGACAATCGGGATAAAGATAAGTGCAATCAAATAGAATACATTTCGGCTCATCTGTCTAAAATAAAAAGGAATTAATTCTTTTAATATGTTTTGTCTCATAGTTACCTCGATGATTGTGAAGTGATTGAATTGATAACGATATTGATTTAATTATCTCAGCTATATCCTAAGGTGTAAATAAAATCCAATTATATATGAGTCAATAAAGGATTAATGAATTATTTGGTAATAATCTCAAGTTGTGTTAGTCTAGAAAAATCATTGTCTGCGTCAACCGATTCGTTGTCATTATCTACACTTGAAGGGGCAGGGAAATGAAAAAGATTGTATTATCCATTATTTTACGAGTTTTTATGAAGTCTTAAGTACATTCCAGACCGAATCCTGAAACTTTTCGAGAAGAAATGCGTATACAATAAAGACAGATACATAAGACGATAGGGGGATTCACCATGTCAGAAACAACACCGACACCTGAAGAAGGTGTCACACCACAACGAATCAGCGGCACACTTCCAATCGAGGCACGTGCCGTCTTCCGGTTATCAAGTGCGATTTTTTATCTCATCGGACTTCTTGTCACAGGAGCTCTCGTGGCGGCCGCTTACTGGTTCGACTGGCCAACTTGGATACAGATTGGTTTGATTGTGCTACTCGTCATCGATGTCGTCTATAGTTTGATTGATCTCATCTGGTTCCAAAAGTGGAAACAAGAACGATTCACGTATGACGTTCAGCCACTCGAGATTCGGATTCACCATGGGATCATCACGACACACGATGTGCTCATCCCGATGACAAAGGTCCAATATGTTCATGCGGAACAAGGACCTCTTCTCCGTAAATACGGGTTACAGACCATCACCATCGGGACAGCGGCCGGTTCTCACGAAATCTATGCGATTGAAGAGTCGTTCGCCAAGACACTCCGTGAACAGATTGCCATCTATGCACGCATTGAAGAGGAGGATGTCGTATGACCGAGACCGCGTTAACATGGCATCGACTCCCGAGTCGCGTTTTGGTGCTGCGTATTCTCGAAGTCATCAAGTCGTTCGCCATTCCAATCGTTTTACTCTTTGTGCTTAACAACGACTGGGACTCGACATTCGGTATCATCATCCGAGTCGGGATTTTACTCTTCCTATTACTCGATATTGTTCAGAAGTTCTTCGGATGGTTAAACTTCCGATATGCCCTCGATGAAAAGACTGTCTATGTCATCGAAGGGAATTGGTTGAAAAAAGAAAAATCGCTTCCACTCTATAAGATTCAAAGTGTTCATTCGAACAGTCCATTCCTCTATCGGTTGCTTGGTGTCGTCGAATTGACGTTCGATACGAATGCCAACAGTGACGATGCTTCTTTCAAATTAGCGGGTGTCTTCCCGACTGAAGCCAAACGACTGGAAGAGATTCTCGAACAGGTCCGTCATCGGAAACAAAGCGGAGTAGCGGTAGATGACTCAGAAGAGTCGGATGAGACGCCTGCACAGGCAGCACCGGTACCAAGTCGCCTGTTGTACGCCTTATCTACGCGCGAAATCGTATTGGCCTCCATCACGTCGCTCTCTGTGTTCGCCATCTTCCCGGTCGCTTCAACGATCATCTCTTCGATTGATGACTTCATCAATTTGGATGGGGCGTTCAACCAGGTCGAAGATTATGTGGTCCATGCGTCCATCATCGTCATCGGTCTTCTCGTCATCGGGGTGCTGATGCTGTCGGTCGTGATCGGCATGGTCATCAACTTCTTGAAATATGGGAACTTCCGACTCGAACGAAGAGGGGAGCGCATTCGCGTCGAAAAAGGATTATTGAACCGGAGTGCGAAAGAGATCCCGTATGAGAAGATTCAAGCGATTCGAATCAAAGAGACGTTCATCCGTCGCTGGTTCCATATCGTTGGAGTCGAACTTGTCGCAGCAGGAACGATGGATGAATTAAAGGACGAATCATCAACAATTCTTCCGTTCGTTCGACGTGACCGTGCAATGCGAGTACTCCGTGAGCACTTCACGCACTTCACATGGTCGGATGAATTACATCGACTTCCAAAAAAAGCGTTAGGAATCAAACTACTGCGAATCAGCTGGTTCGGCTTCATCTTATCAGGACTCGTGCTCTATTTCTTCCGAGATTATGCATGGTGGCTACTTCTTTTATGGGCCATTATCATCGGGGGACGTGTGCTCAGTTACGTCACGACAAAATATGTCCGTACCGATCAATTCATTCAATTGCGGACGGGTGCATTCAACGTCCGGTCGTTCTTGACGGACAAACCACGGATCGAACAGATTCAAGTGAAGCAATCGCTCTTGCAACGTCGTTTTGGACTATGTACGGTGCAATTCTCGACACGTGGAGGATTCTTATCTGTTGAGACCATCGATGATATCCCGAAAGAAGATGCGGACGCGATGCTCGTCTGGTTCTCACGATACAGTGAGATGAATAAAAACCGCTCAGGCTGATTGATCCTGAGCGGTAAGATTATTTGTGATTTTCGTGTCAAATGATGTTTCTCTTACTGAAAACGCGGATAAAGTATGGTATGATGCAAGTAGAAAGAGACCGGTGCTGGACACACCGACCTCTGGCTTACAGGCTACCACTTTAAGAGTGGTCCCAGCCGCCACAATGGTTAGTGAATCAGAAAGTGACCCATCTCATTGCGCCGAGGGGGTCATTTTTTTGTGCGTTCAGACGTTGCACGATCGGATGTTCGGTGAATCACCAAGTGAACGATGATCGGAGCGAGGATTGGGATCATGACATAATCCCCAACCCAGGTCCAAAGTTGTTCCATCCGCACCACCGCCTTCCTCCATTGTGGACTTGGCGGCTGACCCCACTATTGCTGCGTTAACCTGCTTCTTCATTATAACAGATTTGTTCGCAAAAATGCGCCGAAAATAAGAACAAACGTTCTTGTTTTATAAAATGAATCTTTTGATGGAATCGGTCTCATGAATGGGTCCAAAGAAGGAATTGAGTCGAATCACTCTTGCTTGTTAGATGTCTGACAGGATATAATCAATCTCGTGTGTATACACGGGTGGGTGAGGGTGCCAATAAAGGATTGATTCCTATGGCAAAACAAACAGAATGGAAAACAGAAACATACGGGGGCGTGCTGAACTTTCTGGCGACAGCATACATCCCGGCCGTGCATGCGGCAATTTTGACACAAGCCGGACTCCCGTTCGAGGGGGCGCTCGTCGGAGCGATTTTGACAAGCATCATCGGGACGTTGATTGCGGGATTCTTCAATCTACCGCTTCTCTTGTTACCGGGAATGGGGATTAATGCGCTCTTCACGTACACGCTCGTCCTACAAATGGGGTTGAGCTGGCAAAGTGCGCTCGCGGTCTCGTTCGTCTCAGGTGTACTCGTCGTATTATTGACGGTCACCAAAGTGGCGAGGAAATTGGCGAACGCGTTTCCACCGATCATTCATGACGGATTGACGGTCGGTCTCGGCCTTTTCCTCATCTTGATCGGGCTCGAGGCGGCAGGGATCGTCTCAGGCGGGGGTGGGGCATTGCTTCACATCGGTGATCTCGGGGAGCGTGACGTCCAAGTCGCATTCCTGTCACTCTTCGTCGCCATCTTACTGTTCTTGAAGATGGGGCCGAGCAGCTTCCTTTGGACGATCGGTTTCGGTGTCGGACTCAGTGCCGTGATGGGAACACTCGATTGGACGGGAAGCTTCGCGTTGACACCGTTCTTCGAGTCGTTCGGCACGGTATTTGGAAACATCTCGTTCGCCGAGTCGACATCTCCACTCTTCTTCGTCGCGGTCGGTGTGCTGACGCTCGTCTTGTTGATTGAAAACATCAGCTTGATTCAGAATCAGACACGGGCAATCGGCAAAGAAGAAGAGGCGCCGAAAGGTCTCGTCGCACAAGGTCTCTCGACGATGGCCGGGGCCATGTTCGGGTCAAGCCCGACCGTCTCGACGGTCGAGGTGGCTGCCGGGATATCAGTCGGGGCAAGAGGCGGGATTGCTTCGTTCGTCACGTCTGGATTGTATGTGGTATCGCTCTTATTGCTACCGCTCTTTGCAATCATTCCGGTGACGGCGATCGCTCCGGTGTTGATTATCATCGGGATGATGATGTTCCAGAACGTGAAGCATTTGCCACTCGATAACTGGGAGCATGCCTTCCCGGCAATCCTTGTCATCATCATGATCCCGTTCACGTATTCCATCGTCGATGGCATCGGGCTCGGGTTCATCGCCTACACGATGATTGTCTTGTTCAAGAAGGGCTACCGGTCACTCAGTCCGGTCGTCGGTGTCTTGACCGTATTGTTCTTAGTTTTCTTCTCATTACCAGTCTGGTTATAGAGATACGCACGGCATCGTTCATGAAGAACGGTGCCGTTTTTTGATTTGAAAAGACTCGTTCGTGCTATAATCGCAGTAATATGAAGAGAACGGGGAGGGGATTTGATGCAAGTTATTAAAGAATTCGCATCGTACACAGAATGGCTCGATTCGTTAGAAAAGCTGAGTGAATCCGATTGGAATGAACAAATAAACTCGGAGAAGTGGTCCATAAAGCAAATCGTTTTACATATCGCCCATTGGGACAACCATCTTTTGAATGTCATCATCCCATCGGTGAAGAACGGGGAAGGAATGATTTTCCCTGACTTTGACTCGTTTAACGCACGGGCGACGAAAAGGGCGGAAAAATTGACAGGTGACGCGGTTTTGAAAGAATCCCTTAGCAGTCGACAAACGCTCGTCAACATGCTCGAGTCCTTAAGTGAAGAGACGTTGACTTTTAAGACGTCAGCGAACGGAGTCTCTCATGATCCAAATCAAGGTGTCCCATACTCACTGCACGTAATCATCGAAGAATTCATCGGGCATGACCGGCACCATATGAAGCAAGTCGAGTCCATCCTGAAATGAGACATCGGAAAGTGCGTGGTCTAAAACGAAAGTTAATTCGTCTTCAGCGTAATATGTAAGAAAATCATCATGATTTTCCAAATGAGTTTCATAATGGTAATTGGAATACCAAGATTCCGGTCGAACAAACTTTTTTATTGGATGTTCAACACAGTGCCCAAATCAAACAGGCAATCATCCATGTTCTGCTCGATGAAGCGAAACGACTAGTAGAGTTGCGTGTGGATGAGCGAATGCGAGTTGTCGTGCTGCTAGATTTTCCTACACTCTGGAACTCTGAATTTCTCGTGTTTGAAGATGAAAAGGAGTTACAAACGTTTGTGCGGCGTGATTCATCCCATCAAAAATGGATCCCGATTCTACATGTCAAAACGTTTATCAACCAATGGGACATCCGTAGCGACCAGGATATTCGCGTGTATGGATTTGAAGGATGGTTGTTCGACGAAGAAGATGAAGGTAGAGAATGGTGGATGCTCGTTCAATGAACGGGCATTTTTCTTTTGTCTAAAAATAACTGAATATTCCGTTAAATTGAATGGTATAATCCTTTTAATCCTATTTTTAAATAAAGGATTAAAACTATGGGAGGATCCTGCCAAACAATCGACTGGGTCGCCACATCAAAGGTCGGTTGTGTACAGGTAAAAGTTTACGAACGTCAAAATCTCGACACGTTCACAGTCTCTCTTGATTTGAGCGGTCCGCTCGGGAATGGGCTCCATGCTCAATACGAAGATTTGATTCAACAGACGGCGTATTGGGTCTCTTACTTGATTAAAAAAGACTGTAATGTGGAGCTGTTGATCAACCGGCTCGACCAACACAGCCAAATCGACCATATTGTACTTGGAGAAGGAAGAAAACAATTACGCGATGTTGTTGAAGTCATCAGGGTGATGAAAGGAGAAACACATGCGAAGAATGACGGGCTTACTCATATGTTGTGTCGGACTGCTTGCAAGCACGAGGACCGTATCAGCCGAGATGACTGAATCCTCGGCGGAACGTTTTGCAGATGCATATTTTTATAACATTGTGATGGATCATATTCAGGGAGATGATCCGGCTAATTATCATATGACGGACAGTGAGAACATCACTTTTGGGCCACTACTCGAGACATACGTACCGTCTTCCTCTTGTTACAAAACGGGAGAAACATGTACGTTCGTCCCAACAAAAGAATTTGTGGCGACCGTTTTTCAAGATGATGAACCGGTCAACGTGATCGGAACATATGAACAATCAGCGGGTACATATGCGTTCTCAACGTTCGGTTCAGACAAAGAAACCCCTAAAGCGTTGACGGACGTAAAAGGCAATCTCGTGAAATACTCAGAAGCGTCGACGTGGTTTGATTACGAAGGGGACATGTTGACGGCGTTGACATCTAATACAAAACAGATGATTAGCGGAGATGAAATTTCAACTGAGGCGTTTCAAGTATTATTGGTTGAAGAGAATGAAAGTATTGAAGGGGATGCCGAAGAAGGAATGATAGGTGGAGCAGGCGACTCATCATCAGTCCATTCGGATGAGGAAGAGTCAAACAAGCCAACATCGAATACCAACCGATTGATTGGCTTTGCTGTGTTAGCGATATTGCCATTCGGATATTGGTTCCTCAATAGACGAAAAGCAACATGATGTCAAAAGACCTATCCAATCATCTTAATCCACTAGAATTAGTGGTCATACCGAGTCATGCATTGAGAGACAGAGAAGCAATCTACTTGATCTTTCGCCATTTGGAGAATGAACAGTTTCCATTACTTATAGAGCGTAAGCGGACTGTAAGGGATTCGAGAAAACATCGCATCTCTTTTAAAAGTCAGGAAGAAGAGCATGTGACGACCAAAACCATCAAAAATCGTGAGGTGTTAGAGTCGGAATTGACGCTCTCTTCAAATGAGGTCATCGTCTTAAGAGGAGGGAAGGATTGGATTCTGAGCTATAACGAAGACTGGTTGACGCTTCAAGGAAACCAAGTGAAACGTGTCGCGACAACTGGTATTGTCCAAATGGAGACATTTTTTGAACATGTGGTTAGAGGCGCGTTTCCCATCAAATTGGCGTTTGGTTTAGGTGGGACGTTTGCTCCATTTGAAAACGTGTTTCGCTTTATATTGCATAACCCAGACTGGAAGGGATTGATTGAAGACGAATTATTGCCTCAGCTTCAGATTCCGAAGGCGAAGAATGTGTGGCAGTCCCTTTCATATCCGACATACGAGCAGACGCTTGAGACGTTCACTATTGAATTTCATCCAAGTATACAAGGAAATTTCATTCTCGCACATGATGCTGACGACACGTACTCTTTTATTGATCATGTGAATGGGGAGATCAAGATTTTTTGAATTCTAATTAAAGAGGGGTAGTGTAGTGAGTTACATACAGCATATGCGTCAATTAATCGGATCGAATCTATTAATCACTGTAGGATGTGGAGTCCTCATCGAACAGGTCAATCTCCCGGTCGTGAAGTGATATTCATCTCGCGACAAAAAACCCTCATGCGCGCATGAGGGGTTTCTTCACATATAGGGTCCGTTCGCCTGAATGACGAACTGGGAATGTGCGTAATGATAGGTGATCCGTGAATAGTCAAAAGGTTTTCCGTTCGTCAGATGAAAGATGGTTTCGATGCGAAGTGTCGGATCATTCTCTTGCAATCCGAGGTGGCCTGCTTCCACTTCCGTCAATCGATCGACCTGTAGATACATGTCAGAAAACCCAATCGTGACGCCGAGCGCGCTTTGGACATAATCGAAAATAGAGTCGGCCACAATTTCGCGATTTAAATAGGGGACGATAGCTTTCACATAATAGGATTCCTCGTGACAGAGCACTTCCCCGTCCACATATCTCACCCGTTCGACCCGGTACACATCGTCAGACACATCAATCACTAGATTCTCCGCAACGGTCATGTCTGGCTTCACGACAGACACATCAATCACATCAGACGTCAAGACACGGTCTCCGAGATTGCTCTTGAATCCTTGGGTGGAGAAGAGGCTCATATAGCCGGGTCGATTATGTCGTCTGACGAAAATGCCGCTTCCCCGCAGTTGAAAAATGACACCCTTTCGTTCGAGCAGCTCTAAAGCTTTCGTGATAGTGCTCTTGCTCACTGCATATTGATTCATCATCTGCTCAAGGACAGGGAGCTTATCGCCTTGTTTTAAGTTTTGTTCGTGGATGTATTGTTCGATTTCATTCGCGATTTGTTGGTATTTTAGCATGGTCATTCCTCACTTTTTCGTCACTGATTCTATTATATCATGAAAAAAACAAAAGTAATTCAATGTACCGACCTTGTATAATTGTACCGGTACAATTATACTTGACGTGTACGATTCATGTGAAGGAGGACTTACAATGAAAACATTACCGAACGACTTTCTATGGGGAGGCGCGCTTGCCGCTCATCAATTCGAGGGTGGTTGGGACGCTGATGGCAAAGGACCGAGTGTCGTCGATGTCTTGACGGCAGGTGCACACGGCGTCGCTCGCCGGATCACAGACAAGGTCGAACCGAATGAATTCTATCCGAACCATGAGGCGATTGACTTTTACCATCGTTATAAAGAAGATGTGGCCCTCTTTGCTGAGATGGGATTAAAATGTTTACGTACTTCCATCGGATGGAGCCGCATCTTCCCGAATGGTGATGATGCAGAACCGAACGAGGCGGGTCTCCAATTTTATGATGACTTGTTCGATGAGCTACTCAAACACGACATCGAACCGATCATCACACTGTCGCATTTTGAGATGCCGCTCCATCTTGCCCGTGAATACGGGGGATTCCGAAATCGTGAAGTCGTCGAGCATTTCGTCCGCTTCGCTGTGGTCTGCTTTGACCGTTACAAAGACAAGGTCAAATACTGGATGACGTTCAACGAAATCAACAACAAGATGGACGTCAACAATCCACTCTTCTTATGGACGAATTCGGGAGTCCTCTTAGAAGAAGGGGAGAACGCCCGCGAAGTCATGTATCAGACTGGGCACCATGAACTGATTGCGAGCGCTCTCGCCGTTGCCAAAGGGAAAGCCATCAATCCTGACTTCGAGATTGGAGCGATGGTCTCTCACGTACCGATTTATCCGTATTCATCAAACCCAGATGACGTCATGCTCGCCGAAGAGATGATGCGTCAACGCTATTTCTTCCCGGACGTACAAGTACGAGGCTTCTATCCGAGCTACGCCTTGAACGAGTTCGAGCGGGAAGGGTATAACATCCCAATCCTTGAAGGGGACGAAGAAATCCTACAGAACGGAAAGGTCGATTATCTCGGTTTCAGTTACTATATGTCGACGACCGTGAAGAGTGACGTCGTCGCGGACAACAGTGGCGATATCGTCAACGGTGGTCTGCCGAATGGGGTCGAGAACCCGTATATCCAGTCGAGTGACTGGGGATGGGCGATTGACCCGGTCGGACTCCGTTATGTGCTCAACCGACTCTATGACCGGTACCAAATTCCGCTCTTCATCGTCGAGAATGGATTCGGTGCCGTCGATGAGATTGTCGACGGAAAGATTCATGACAAAGCCCGAATCGATTACTTGAAGGCCCATATCGAACAATTGAAGCAAGCCGTCATTTATGACGGGGTCGACTTGATTGGTTACACACCTTGGGGCATCATCGACATCGTCTCGTTCACGACGGGAGAAATGAAGAAGCGATACGGGATGATTTACGTCGACCGTGACAATGAAGGGAACGGATCGATGGAGCGGATGAAGAAAGACTCGTTCGACTGGTACAAACAGGTCATTGCGACGAATGGAGAGAATCTCTAAATAAGGGTGAGCAAAGAACTGTGAAATGACTGCAGGTCTTTGCTCTTTTTCGATATAATGAAGAAAAGTGAAAAATTGGAGGGACGCATGATGCAAATAAAGAACTATGGACCGGTGACGGCTGTTTGTGCCAACGTAAAGAACGGTCCATTCGAGATGTCGATGTATGTGTATTATATCGACGGGATGCTCATCGATACGGGAACACGCACGATGCTACCCGAACTTCAACCGTTTTATGAGTCGGTTCCAATCGATCTTGTCAGCATCACGCACCCCCATGAAGACCATATCGGAACGGCAGCCTGGCTTGAACGGACATACGGTGTCCCAATTTACATACGAGAATCCGCCAGGGACATGTGCCGGACGGGGCTAGACATCCCAGATTATCGGGCACGCTTTTCAGGAGACCCCGAACCGTTTCAGCCGATTGCCTATTATGACAATCAGATCACATCAGAACATCATACTTATCAGGTAATCCATACACCTGGTCATGAACCGAATCACGTCGTCTTATACGACGAGGAGAACGGTCGGCTGTTCTCGGGTGATTTGTTCGTCCATCCTTATCCGAAGGTGATGATTCCGGAGGAGTCGGTACCTGAACAGATTCGTTCTCTCAAACGTGTTCTGAGTCTTAATTTCGAGGAAGTTTATTGCCAACACGCCGGGCATCTCGAACAGGGAAGGGAGCAACTGACCAAAAAGCTCGATTATCTAGAACGTTTGACTGATAACGTGATAACAAAAACTGCAGCGGGCTACAACATTGACGACATCAATGCCCAGCTCTTCCCCGAACCATCGCCGCTCGTCAAAATCTCCAAGCGGGATTATGACTCGAGACACATGATTGCAAGCATTCTACGTGAAGTGTACGAACAACTTCGTTGACAGAAGGCGGATCACCTAGTATTCTTAGTACAGAATTAAACGTTTAAACTTTTAAACGGAGTGATGAATATGAAACAACCAGATGCCACACCCGAAGTCTCGTTATCTTTATTTGAAGATGCGATTCCATTGTTCCAAGTATTAGCCGACGTCAATCGTCAACGCATCATCGTCGAGATCGCCAAACATGAACGCTTAAACGTCAATCAGATTGATGAGAAGATTGAGTTGTCTCGACCGGCCATCTCGCATCATCTCAAACTACTTCGACAAGCGGGCATCGTCTCATCAGAGAAAGTCGGGACAGAGAACTTTTACTTCCTGACGCTCGAGAACGCGGTCGGACTGCTGAAGGCACTGACACGAGCGATTGAAGACGAATGCATCCTTTGACCTTTCTTTTTGGAAACAGGGAGAAAGGCTTCTTTTTCACCAATGAGTTTAAAAGTTTAAACATATAAACATTAAAGGGGAATGAATATGAACCAAAAACAAACGATTGTCATCACAGGAGCATCGAGCGGAATTGGCCGAGCGACGGTCGAACTGTTCAGCAAGCGAGGCTGGCATGTCGCCGCTACGATGCGAAGACCTGAAGATCATCAAGAACTGTCTCACCTAAAAGGGGTGTCTCTCTATCAACTAGATGTGACGAACGAGACGAGTATCCGAGAGGCATTTAAACAAATCGTCTCGGATCACGGAACGATGGATGTGTTGTTGAACAATGCTGGGTATGGAGCGGTAGGGATTTTCGAGGAAGCCTCTCCTGAACAGATTCAACGGCAATTTGATACGAACGTATTCGGGGTCATGAATGTGATCCGGACAGCACTGCCATACTTCCGTAAACAGCGGAGCGGACGGATCGTGACCGTCTCCTCCGTCGGTGGACAGATCACATTCCCAATTTACAGCTTGTATCACAGTTCAAAATGGGCGATTGAAGGATTCATCGAATCGCTCCAGTTCGAGTTGGCACCTTTCAATATCGACATGAAATTGATTGAGCCGGGACCGATTAAGACAGACTTTTACGGTCGTTCCCAAGAACTCGTCCGTGACCAACCGCTCGATGTATATGATGACTACACAGAGGTTGCGCTCCATAACACGAATGCCGCTGGTGCGAACGCCGAAGGTCCAGACGTTGTCGCTGAGACGATTTGGCGAGCCGCGACCGAACGGAAGAAACGACTCCGTTATCCAGCAGGTAAACAAGCGGGCCTTTTGATTGCCCTCAAGCGTTATCTTCCGAACCGGGTATTCTTCGCGATTGTTCGAGGTGTCGTTGAAAAGAAATAATGAATCATATCCTTTTTGTTTTCTATAGAAAATGAGAAGGATTTTTTATGTCGTTTTGAGAATGATTCAACTCACACAAAATTACCCGATATACCATCTAAGAGGAGGGATTTCATGAAAAAAGTCATGCTAGCACTTTCAACATTCATTCTAGTCATCGGATTGTCTTCAACACCGACAAAATCAGTAGATGCAGCGGTCAAGACATTTAAAAACTGTACAGAGTTAAACAAAACGTATAAAGGTGGTGTAGCCAAGTCAAAGACGACGAAAAATAAAGGTGGTAAGACACATTACACGCCATATGTAAGTAAAGCACTATATGACGCAAACAAAGCACGTGATCGCGACAAAGATGGAATCGCCTGTGAGAGATAAGAACATGTATATAGCCGCCAATGAGGGCGGCTTTTTATATGGACGTAGACACATATTCGGACACATGATATTATCATAAGTAATAATATTATCAAATATGATAATAATGAGGTGAAGATGATGAATCAAGACGTTTTAAAAAGTCTGTTAAACCCGATTCGCATGAAAATTTTTCAGCACGTTCTCATGAACGAGCAAGTGACGACCGGAGAGTTGGCAAAGTTGCTTCCCGATGTGCCCCAAGCGAGCCTCTATCGCCATATCAACAAGATGGTACAAGACGAGATTTTATCTGTCGCAAGTGAGAACAAAGTACGTGGGGTGTATGAAAAAGTGTACGCGATTCAAAACAATCCATTGACCGCTGTCAATCAAGTCGTCGAAGAGGAAGATCGTGAACAACTATATAAAATATGTTACACGTTCGCGATGTCACTGCTCATGGATTTCGGAGACTATTTAAAGCGGGACAAAATCGACCTTCAAGGAGACAAGGTCGGCTTTCGGAGTATCCCACTTTATCTGTCTGATGACGAGAGTGATCGATTCCTAAGAGGTCTCTACGATCTCTTAGAGGGAGTGCTCGAGCATGAACCATCTGAAGAACGTACGTTGCGGAAATTCTCCTACGCGTTCATGCCGGTAGAAGAAAAGGAGGAGATGGATGATGTATAAACAAGAAAATGTGTTGATTCAAGGGGAAACAACCATTGCTGCCACCATAACGACACCCGATCAGGAACGGTCGTCCTTTCCAGCCATCGTCCTCATCGGAGGGACGGGAGGATTGGACCGTGACGGAAACGGTACCGGCTTCAAGTCAAACTTGTATAAAGACTTAGCAGAATGGCTGACGATACAAGGATTCATCACATTACGCTATGACAAACGGGGGATTGGCAAGAGTGGTGGCAATCGACATAGCGTCGGTCTGACAGGACTCGTTGATGACGTGTCGGCGGTCGTCCGTTATCTGAAATCTCATGACCATGTCTCACAAGACGTTTTATTGCTCGGCCATAGCGAAGGATGTATCGTCGCGACACTCGCAGCAGAACGTGAATCCGTTTCTGGTCTCATCCTGTTGTCTGGTGCCGGTGTCGCCTTGAAGACGAGCATGCAGGAACAGGCATATGCTTTGCTCGAAGAAGTGGGACGTACGAAAGGGATCAAGGGTAAACTGCTTCGCTTTAGCTTGAATGAGAAGTCGGTCGTCGGGAAACAACAAAAACTGTTCGAGCGCGTCACAGCAACGGATCAGGATACGATGCGGATCCAGCTGATGAAGTTCCCTGCCAAATGGTTACGGGAGCATCTTGCACACACAGACGTGTCACTTCGAGAACGATTGGTTCAATTGAACATTCCGACGCTCGCACTGACAGGAGACCGGGACGTTCAAACGGACGTCGAGCATCTAGATGAGCTCGCTGCACTTCACGCGGAGCATATCGAGGTACAAAAGATTAAGGACATGGACCATATGTTGAAACATTTCGATGGTGAGATGAGTATTTTGGACGTGAAAAAACAATATCGTTCACAACTCAGTGAACCGCTCCACCCTGAGCTACAGCATCAACTTCACGAATGGCTAAAGCGCCACGACTGGGCATCATGACGAACAAGACAGCGGAAACCTCTCCGCTGTCTTGTTTTATGTATGTAAGAACCGCTCAACGTTTTCCATCGAGAAATGACGGCTCCATTGAACGAAGTGTCCACCTGGTACTGCAATCAATTGTACAGAAGGATGAAGCAGTCGTTCCGCTCGTTTGACATGATGGAGCGTTCGCTTCGCCTCCTTCAAATCAATTCCCGTGAAATCCGCATAATACAGGTGCGTCGGGACTTGGACGCGTCGTAACAAGTCCTTAAAATCCAATCCATCATAACCAAACAACAAGTGTATGCCACCGGTCGAAAGACGGGCCGATTGCTCGACAGCAGAACGAATCGATAACGTCGGCTCGACCCCGATTCGTCGACAGAACAGTTGGAACCGCTCTTCAGAAAACGTGGGGTCACTCTTATTCACTTTCGTTTCAATCCAGTTCAAGAGGCGTCGTGGTGAATGGTGATACAGTAGACGTAAAAGCGGTAAGGCGAATCCGAAGATGCCATATTCCCGATATGGTAGCATAGCGTTCGGTTTATGTCCTTGGTCGAGAAGTATCAAATGCCTGACTTGGTCTGGATAATGGACTGCATAAGACAGGGCGATGGCACCTCCCATCGAATGACCGATTAGTCGAACCGCTTCAAGGTGTCGTGAGATTCGATACGTCTCGACCCAGTCCGCGAGTACTTTGGACGTGGCGAATGTATGTAGTCCCTCACTTTCACCAAACCCAGGTAGATCTAACAGGTGAACTTCGAAATCGTTATGTAATGCTTCGGCAAATAATTGGCCTTGTGACCCAGTGAATCCTCCACCGGGAAGGAAAAGTACAGGTTCACCTCGACCATGGACGGTTGCATGGAATTGTCTCACGTCATCTCTCCTTTATATAATGGAGTGCTTTCCATTCAAGTATAAAGATTGCTGGGAGTCAATTGAAGAAAAATCGCCATGTTTCTCAGGAGGCTCGCAACCAAATGTGGGTATAACATAGTGACAGGCAGATTACTGTCATCACACATCGTATACGTTCTGACCTTTCAAAGGAGGAATGAGGAATGAAGCTTTCAGGAAAAACGGCAATTGTCACTGGCGCAGGTTCAGGCATGGGGCGAGCCATCGCCAAACTGTTTGCGGAAGAAGGCGCACGAGTCGTCGCCTTCGACTTGAATGAAGATGCTGTGCAGGCGGTAGTTGATGAAATCAAAGCAGCGGGTGGGGAAGTTCTTGGCATTGCTGGTAACGTGACGAATCAAACGGATATTGACAAACTCGTCGATGCGGCGAAAGACACGTTCGGCTCGGTCGACATTCTCGTCAATAACGCGGGAATCATGGACAACTTCATGACGGTGGGAGAAGTGACGGATGAATTATGGGACCGTGTCCTTGGCGTCAATTTGACCGGACCGATGAAACTTTCACGTGCCGCCATCCAAGTGATGGAGAAGCAGAACCGGGGTGGCGTCATCATCAACAATGCATCGGTCGGAGGATTATTCGGTACACGAGGTGGTGCAGCGTATGTGGCCTCAAAACATGCGTTAATCGGATTGACGAAGAACATCGCGGCGACACATGGCACGCTCGGTAAGATTCGAGCAAACGCCATCGCACCGGGTGGCGTCAATACGAATATTGGGTCAACCATCACAGCACCGAGCGAACTTGGGATGCGCGCCATTCAAGCGGCGGGGGAAGCCCCGATGGGAGAACCAGAGCAAATAGCGAACGTCGCCCTCTTTTTAGCATCGGATGATTCGAGCTTCGTGAATGGAGATGTTTTGAAAGCCGATGGTGGGTGGACCGCAAGATAAAAGAAAAGAGCCGGTTATTCGGCTCTTTTCTTTTGGTATTGTTTTCGATAGGCGAGCGGGGTGATTGCATGATGTGCTTTGAATGCCTGTACGAAGTGACTGACACTTGAGTAGCTCAGGCGATTGGCGATGTCTGCGATACCTTCCGTCAAATCTTCTAATAAAGTGGCGGCCCGCTCCATTCGCTTCATCTTTACATACGCAATAGGAGATGTGTCTCCAAAGAATACAAACAAACGAAAGCACTCACTTCGACTCACACTGCCCGCATGAGCGATTTGGGCTAATGTCGGTCTGTCCTCTATGTGAGCGTCGACATAAGCAAGCATATGACGAAGACTTTCCCGTTTGTTCTCATTCTTCATCGTTTCAGTCTCTTGCTGAATCCAGTAGCGCCAGATGACTGTACATTGAAGTGTCGCATCCATCAATGCGAGTGGACCGTCCGCAGATAAATGTTGAACGGCCCGTTCAATCGTCTGAATAATAGATTGATGACCTCGTTCCGGTTTTATCATATGTATGGACTTTTCAGTATTTAGAAATGGCGTCACATATCGCTTCGCCAACTCGGGATGGAACAAAGCAGTCGGATCAAACTCGAGCAACCTCATCGGTGATGCTTCCTCGATTTTCTCAACCATGACACTTTGTCCTCTTGCCAAGAGAACGGCCTCTCTTGGATGAAGGGTGATGCTTTCTCCGTTCACTCGAATCACGGACGTCCCAGACTTGCAAAAAAGAACAGTGAAGTGATTAGTCACCTTTAATGTCAATGGTCCGTGACGAATCATCTCGATACTCTTCAAAAGAGCCATCCTCCTCGTTTCGGAAATTTCCCGACATTTCATTTCGATTGTTCACGGAGAAACACTTTGAAATGAGCATGAACTGGGACGAATCTGACATTTTTAATCATCGTTCATTAAAAGATACAATCGAGTTTCTTCTATATAATAGTTTAAAAAATCAGCCAACCGGTAAACGCAGCATGCACGAGAATTGCAACAGGCACGCCGATTCGGAATTTCGGTTTTAGCGTCTTATGACGAAAGACGCGCATCGCCAAATAGGCACCGAACGCTCCACCGATCCATGCCATCGTCAACAATGTCCGCTCAGAAATACGCCAAGCTCCGACACGAGACCGTCGTTTATCGACAAAATATGACACAAACGCTAGTAAATTAGTCACAATGTAATATAGCAGTAATAGTTCCAAAGACCAAAACCTCCTTTTTTCTCTCTCTAGTATATCTTAAATTGGCTCTGTGAAGCCGTTTCAATAGATTGAAACAATTTTCAGAAACCTCTCATCCACTTGAATTGTTCTGTAAATGAACTGATAACACTCTCATATCGTCCTGTAATCGCTGTGAAATATACAGGTGTTACAGTAAGGGGGCGTTAGAAAAGGGAGGAATATTCTTATGAAAAAACCACTATTGACACTAACGGCACTCGCTGGCCTTAGTTTAGGAGTCGCTGCTCCAGCTTCGGCAGCATCAACACACACAGTTCAGTCTGGAGATACACTCTATCGTATCGCCGTGAACAACAACGTCTCTGTAAACGACATCAAACAAGCGAACGGCTTAAACTCAAATATGATTTATCCGAACCAAGTCTTGAAACTTGGAAAGGCAGAAGCAAAATCACAAGCTTCTACTGCATCTAAAACGTATACAGTTAAATCAGGTGATACACTTTATCGTATCGCATTGAACCACGGGATCTCTGTCAATCAATTGATGACTTGGAACGGTCTTGATTCAGATCTTATTTTCCCTGGACAAGAGTTCGCCGTGAAAGGTGCAGCCGCTGCATCTGTAGCGAACGATGCGAAGACAACAGCACCGAAGACATCGACATCAGCACCTGTAACAAAAACTGCATCGTCTACAACGCAAACCCAAGCTCCGGCTTCAGGTCAGACAATGACAGTTGAAGCGACAGCTTATACACCATATTGTGCAGGATGTTCTGGTATCACAGCGACAGGAATCGACGTTCGTTCGAACCCGAACCAAAAAGTCATCGCGGTTGACCCTTCTGTCATTCCGCTCGGCTCTAAAGTATGGGTTGAAGGATACGGAGAAGCCATCGCAGGAGACACTGGTGGTGCCATCAAAGGAAACAAAATCGATATCTTGATGCCGACACAAGAGCAAGCACTTGCTTTCGGTCGCCAATCAATCACAATCAAAGTCTTGAACTAATTCAAGCTGATCAAAGACACTGCCATCGGGCGGTGTCTTTTTTTGTCTATACCTTCTCCCAAGGATTCTTCACTTTCGTCAGTCCGAGTCGCTTCGCGAGTGCTTTAATCGTCAATCCATGTAGGGCGACAGACGTTACGACTAAACCGAGTGTGATTGGCAACATCCGTTCCGCATCTTCAATTCCCAGTTCGGCAATCTCTTGTGCAAAGAAACCGGTCACCGTCATCGCAACAATACCTCGAGGGGCAATCCAGCTGATGAGTGCCCGCTCTTGAGCGGATAGCGGAGAACCGAGGAGCGACGTTTGCACCGAGATCGGTCGGACAAAAAATAAGATTCCGAGAATCGACAAGAGGAGAGGCCAATCGAAAATGGCGAGTAAACTATCACGTGTCAAACTTGCCGTCAGAATGATGAAGACTGTCGAAACCAGTAAGATCGAAATGTTCTCTTTAAACTCACGAAGCTGTTTCAGAATATGCATATGTCCATATTTTGAATTGGCCATCGTCAATCCCATTGCCGTTACAGCCAACAATCCGACCTCGCTCATGACCCATTCACTGATTGAATACACGAGGAGGACCCCAGAGAACGTGAGGGTTGTTCTTAAATATTCAGGGACTTTCTCATTCCCGAACAAACGAATCAATAGATGTCCAACGGCGATCCCAAAGGCGACGGCGACGATACAGGACCAAAAAAATGGCAAGTGGCTCGCGAGCCCGTCGTTTTGATAGAAGATGAATCCCACTCGAACGACAAAGAGTCCAATCAAGGCGCCAAGGGGATCGACGATGATCCCTTCCCATTTCAAGACTTTAGCTGGGCGAGCGGACAAGTTAGCTTGTCGAAGTAACGGAATGATGACGGTCGGTCCGGTCACGACGAAGATGGCACCGAGCGTAAATGCTGGCAACCAATGAAAATCTCCAACCATGATGAGCAAAATCGAGGTCAAGATAAAAGAAACGAATACCCCGACCGTGACGAGACGAAAGATTGATCTCCGCAAATCGTCAATCTCCCTGAATTCGAGACTGAGGCTTCCTTCAAACAGGATGAGCGCCACCGCGATGGAGATGAGTGGGCTATAGAGCTCACCGAGTATCCGATCCGGCTCCAACCAACCGAAAATCGGTCCGACTAGAATCCCTGCAACCGTCATAATCAAGATGGCTGGGAAGTCAAATCGCCAAGCGAGTAACTGCGAAAGTGCACCGATGAGGACAAGTAAGCTGAACCCGATCATCATGTCTTCCATAAGCTTCCCCCCGTTTCTTCACTTCTTCATTAATGTATACCCAAATCAGGAAAAACATTTGCTAAGATTGTCTGATTTCGGGTAAGAATTGAAAGAAAGGGAGGGATACCATGGAAGTGACTATCGGACTCATTATCGTCATCATGACTTGGCTCATCTTATTGCTTAACCTCACGTTTGCAATCACCATTATCTTTTTTGAAAGGCGTGACATTGGAACGACTTGGGCGTGGTTACTCGTCCTCTTCTTCTTGCCTCTCATCGGATTCTTCGTCTACATCTTCTTCGGTCGATTGATCAAATCTCAAAACTTTTATGAGGTCGAAGAAGAGAAACGTGAAGCGTATCATCATCATGTGGCGGAGCAACTTGACCAATTGGACCAATCCATGGAACCGTTCAATCATCCACTTCTATTGAAGCACCGACGACTCGCACGATTGAATCTCGTATCGACGAATGCGATGATGTCTTTCCAGAACGATATCGACGTCCTTCACGACGGAAAAGAGAAGTTTGATCAACTGTTTCGAGATATCGAACAGGCGACGAAAGAAGTGAACATTCAATATTACATCATCCAAAACGACGCGCTGGGTCAATCGTTAATTCGCTTATTGACCGAAAAGGCAAAACAAGGATTACGTGTCCGACTCCTCTACGATGCGGTAGGCTCGAGGGGACTGAGGCACAAACACTTTAAGGACCTGCTGGCCCACGGTGGGGAAGTCAAATCGTTCTTTCCGTCCAAACTCGGCATCAACTTCCGCGTCAACAATCGAAATCACCGAAAGCTCTGCGTCGTTGACGGAGAACTTGGTTATATCGGCGGCTTCAACGTCGGGGATGAGTATCTCGGAAAGGATGAGCATTTCGGTTATTGGCGAGATGTTCACTTACGAATTTCAGGCGACGCCGTTAAGGAATTGCTCGAACGATTCATCCTGGATTGGAATCGCTCTGTCCCGACACGAACGAAGGCACAGAAAGACGACTTTGTTTGGCCAATCGAAGGGATTGCTCGTCATGCGTCCCCGGTTCAAATCGTGACATCGGGTCCAAACTCGTCGACGGAGCATTTAAAGAATATGCTCGTCAAAATGATCACCCAGTCGAAAGAATGTATCTATATCCAGACTCCCTACTTCATCCCGGATGCAAGTTTCCTTGATGCCTGTCGAATCGCCCTGATGGCGGGTACTAAGATCAAACTGATGATCCCGAACAAGCCTGACCATATGTTTGTCTACTGGGCGACCTATGCAAACGCTGCGGAGCTCGTACGTTACGGAGCAGAAGTGTTCACGTATGAGGAAGGTTTCCTTCATGCGAAAACGCTCGTCATCGACGGAGAAGTCGCATCAATTGGGACGACGAACATCGACGCCCGAAGTTTCCGCCTCAACTTTGAAATTTCAGCGCTCGTCTTCGACAAAGACGTCGCTCAGTCCGTCATCGATGCGTTCGAGCGAGACGAGGCACGCGCTGAGCGGCTAACCATCGAACGATATGAATCGAGGACACGTTGGATTCGCTTCAAAGAGAGCGTGTCCCGCCTTCTCAGTCCAATTTTATAATGAAAAACATCCGGTCAGAAGGAACTCCTCTGCCGGATGTTTTTTAGCGTTTATTCACTTGTTCAACGAGTCGTTCGAATGAATCACTGATTGCTTGTGGCGCTTCCTTGTCCCCATACTCTGCGGCCTCTAACCAATCTGCATAAAGCCTGTGGTCCGTGAACTCGATTCGCTGCAACCAATCAGCCACCGTCTCCTCTCGATGACGTGGGTGATGCTGTTCTAACTTTCGTCCCGTCTCAAGAAGGCGAATCTGGCGAGGCGAGCGGACGATCCGCTTATCTGAGAGTGTCGGGTGGTGAATACTCCTAGGAATCATTCCATCTTCCTGGATGTCTTTTCGTTTCTGCAGATAGAAGAACAATCCTACCCCAAAAAGCAAGATCATTACAAACACTCCGATATAGAACAGCGAGTTATTCGATGCGGACGCGAGCAATGTCTCTTGCGCCACTGTCTCCGCATCTAGGTTCGGGTTATCCGGTACGAGGAAGCGGTTTACGCGATCATTCGGGTCGAGTACGATTCCATCAAACCAGCTCCCGATCCACAAAAAGAATGGAGTGATCCAGGCGACGACATTACCAAACAATAGCTCTTTAATCGTACGAATGATGAGAGAGACAATCAGCCCGATGCCTAGGCCGACGGTCAACATCGTCACCATCCGCTTGTAGTCGCGACGGTAATACAGGTTTCGTTGCCAAATCAAAAAGATGAACGGAAAGAGCACCATCGCGAGCGATTGCGATGCCGGGGGGAATAACCAGTCCGCCACCAAAAACAATACGCTCGCCATCGCGTAACGGTCCGTCCAATCCAACGTCCGTATGAAGGCATGAACGTATGTGAAAATCAAAAGCATAATACTCATCTCATAAGAGAAATAAAGGGCACCGACGCTCAGGAACGTCTGTACAATCAGTTGTGTATTCCGAGGGAGACGAAGTGTCAATAATAAGAGCAATGGAAACACGTGCCCGATGTAAAATGCTGCGAAGACCCACCATAACCATCTCATTGACCGTCACCCCCCAAGCGGAGAATCGACTGATTCCCACTGTATTTGGCGACCTTTCGCTCAAACAAGGAGCGAGCAAGCGGAAAATCACTCTCGGACAGACAAGCGAACGTCGTCATAATCTTCCGAAAATGTACCTCACCACTTCCCGGTTGAAGGTCATACGTGATTCCATCCTTCGTAAGCGTCGGGACAATCAGACCGTAACTCGCATTTTCTTTCTCGAAATCACGGCATAATGCGGCAGCTTGCGAGATGAGGCGCTCCATCTGATAGGTGAGGGCACGCCCATCCTTCGTCAACAAGTCGAGGACGATGACATATTCATTTGCTTGTACCGGTTGCTCGGTACGGGCCAGCAGTTCGCCCGTCTTCGCATAGGCAGACCAATATAGCTGTCGCATCGGTTGCCCATGATATGGAGTGACCGATTGGAACGTCTCCGGGTCACGATAGGCACTATGACGAACCATCTCCTCACCTGGGAGAGTAGGGGGACGTTTCGGAATCGGATAGGGCGAAAACTCTGGGAAGACATAGCCGATGCGTGGGAGTGAGTCCTCTTTATAGAGCGAGAACATGCGTAACGGATCCCGAATTTCCATCCCGATAGCCTCAAGGCGGATAGGACCTCGCTTCTTCGCATGGAGCGGGATTGTGAAGTCGACAGTCGCATTCGTCTCGACAAAGTTTTCCTGCCGCCAAAACGCATGTCCTTCTGATTCCACGGTCGGATGCAAATAGCCGGATAGGCGGACAACGCCAAGCGGGACTTTTGCCGTCGACACAAGTTTCAAGACATAGACGGCCTCGTCGTTCGGAAAGAGTTTCATCTCCTCAGTGAGGTCGACATGGATTTGTTCTGCCAATCGAAACATAAAAGATGGCATGACCAGTGCATAGAGACTGAATCCAATCAATAGACTGGCAATCAAGACGTTCCCATAAAGTGCCGTGAAGACCCCGACGACGAACAGGAGCCACATATAGCCGGACTCGAGATAGCGTGGGCTGACTAACTGCATCTTACACCTCTGAGGGGACCGGAATGGTCTCGAGTACAGATTTGATCAACTTTGACGGCTTCGTCTTCAGCGACGCTTCGACCGTCAAGACGATTCGATGCCCTAAAATCGGAAGCGCGAGTGCCCGAATATCTTCCGGCGAGACATAGTCGCGTCCTTCCATATAGGCATGAGCCCGAGCCGCCATCGTATACGCGAGCGTCGCTCGTGGACTTGGTCCAACCTCGATGTCACGATGATGACGAAGCGACTCCATCAAATCAAGCAAGTAATCCTCCATCGCCTCGTGGAATCGGACATCTCGTACCTCTTGTTGCATCTTCAACAATTCGTCCTGTTGCAGAGAGAAAGATTCTGAAGCGAGGTGCTCATTGCGAATCAGTCGTCGTTCGGAATCTCGCGAGAGGGGAGCAAGTGTCAATTTGAATAAGAAACGGTCCAATTGAGCCTGCGGGAGCGGAAACGTCCCTTGTCCATCGAATGGGTTTTGAGTGGCAATCATAAAGAATGGTTCCGGTAGCTTGAGCGACACTTCCCCGAGTGTCACTTGACGTTCCTGCATCGCCTCAAGCAACGCAGATTGTGTACGTGGCGTCGTCCGGTTAATCTCATCGACAAGTAGAATCGATGTGAAAATCGGACCCGTCCGACGTTCGAACGCTCCGGTCGTCGGATTGAATAACTCCATTCCTAAAATATCACTTGGCAATGTATCCGGGGTACACTGTACACGCTGAAATGTCGCTGATATCGAACTTGCCAAACTACGGGCAAGTGTAGTCTTCCCCGTACCGGGACGGTCCTCGAGTAAAACGTGACCTCCTGATAGTAATGCAATCGAAGCGAGCTTGATGGCTTTCGATTGACCAATGACTTGATCATTCAAATGTGAAACCCATGGATGGTTCATTCAAAATCCCCCTATATTTTTCTGATAATTAAGAAAATCATAGCATAATCGGTTCAGGAGATGTATCAAAAATCCATTTCACTAAAAAAGACCGACCGGCATAAGCCAGTCAGTCAACGTTTTGGAGAATCCAAGTATCGTTCAAAATGACGTTCGAGCCATTCTTGGAAAAAGGACATGAACGTACAGATTGCCCAGTAGATCAACGCCACGACGATATACACTGTCATGTAGTCGAACTCTCGTCCACCGACGATCTTGGCCTTGTTAAATATCTCAGGGACCGTGATCATCGCAGCGAGCGAACTCGCTTTAATCAGATCGAGAAAAACGTTCGAGAGCGGCGGAAGGGCGATCCGTGTCGCCTGCGGTAGGACGACCCCCTTCAATGTCAACCATTTCCCCATCCCGAGTGAACGAGCCGCCTCAACCTGTCCGTCATCGACCGCGCGAATCGAGGAGCGGATGATCTCAGCGATATAGGCGGCAGAATTCAGACTAAATCCGAGAATGGCTGCCGTCAAAGCGGCGAACTCGATTCCGATGAACGGGAATCCCGAATAGAGGATGAACAGAATGATCAAGATGGGGACTCCGCGCATGAACGAGATATAGAAAGTCGACGGATAGCGAAGGAGTCGTGTCGGAGACAACTTCCCGAGCGCCAACAAAAGACCAAGCAGGAGACCAAAAAACATGCTGATGAACGAGATCCAAAGCGTATTCGGTAACCCGCCCAACAGGTAAGGAAACGATTGGATCGCCAGGTCTACGTCAAAGATGGCGTCCCATTTGACATCTGAGAACGACATGCCAACATTACTTCGTTTCGACGATTGTTGCGTCTACGTCAGGTTCTACCGAAACATCGGCACCATTATAGAATTGCTCAGATAGTTCTTTGACTGTACCATCTTCAAGCATTTCATCTAGTACACGGTCGATGTTCTCCTGGAGCTCGTCATTTTCTTTATCCATCAAAAATGCTACTTCTTGCGGGTTATAGGCGATATCCGGATGAATCGTGATATCGAACTCAGGGAAGAAAGCAAGTGCCAACGTTTGAAGATAATAGTCGTTCAAGATGACATCGGTCCGTCCCGTTGAAACGTCGCGCAAGTACTGATCGTTCGTGGCGTTGTCATAGATGACTTCTTCTGCTCCATACTCTCGAGCCACATCCATGAAGACAGTCGTCGCTTCACCAGCGGCTTTCTTGCCTTTCAAATCCTCGAGTGATTCAATTCCAGAGAGGTCGCTCTTGCGAACGATTGCAGTCCCGTAAGTGTATTTATACGGTTTTGAGAAGGCAAACTTCTCTTTACGGTCTTCTGTTACCGAGATATCATTTGCAGCGATGTCGATTTGACCGTTCTGAACACTCGTTAACATGTTGTCAAATGCCATTTCTTTGAACTCGATTTCGAGATCAAGGCGTTTGGCGACTTCTTTCATGAGTTCGACATCGAAACCTGTCAACGTATCGCTCTCTTCTTCACGGAAAGAAGCGGGGTAGAGGGTGCCGGCAGTTCCGACTGTCAATGTGCCTTCTTCTTGAATCTCTTCCCAGCGTGTCGTATCTGCTTGATTCGTGCTATCATCACCACAAGCGGCAAGTGGGATTGCTAAAAATAGAGTTGCTGCCAAACCTTTAGTCGTTCGTTTCACAAGAATTCCTCCTTAAGATGGTTCATCTGTCTAAAAATAGCATGACTTCAGCGGTCTAGCAACTGTGAAACACAGTTTAAACAGGTGAATTTAAAATTTGAAACGTTTATTCATAAAGCGTTATCATTCCGATGAATGCTAAATTCACAACAATGATACAGAAGTAAAATTAAAGTGAGACAGAATCAATGAACCTTATATTTCATGCTGGAAAGTAAAATGAGATGAATGAAGAACTAATACGCAATATAGGAGGCGGAGCGGATGAGTATGATTCGAATCAGAGTCCTAGATGAGGCGCATATTCACATTGTGAATGATGCAAATGATCCTTTTCCAATCATCGGACGGATAGTTCCCAGTTACATAAACGGTCAATGGTCTTATGTTGAAGAGCTAGATGTCGTGACGAAAGAAACCTCATTTCCAGAAGACCGGATTGATTGGACGCAGTATATTGAACATGACAATCGTATCGTCTTTTTAGCGATGGACGCTGATGAATGTGTCGGACAAATAAGACTCGTGAAGGATTGGAGTCGCTTTGCATACATTGAAAATATCGCGATCCGTCAAATATATCGTAAGCGTGGGATTGGACAAATGTTGATCGAAACAGCCGAACAGTGGGCAAAAGAGAAACGGATGATTGGTTTGTCGCTTGAAGCTCAGAACGATAATCTCATTGCTTGTCGTTTCTATGAAAGACAGGGATTTCAACTTGGAGGCGTCGATTCAACAAAACAATATGCAAATCCACAAATTGAATTGACCTTGTTCTGGTATAAGATTTTTAAGGAATAGGGAACTTCAGTTAGAGCAATTTTTTGCTCTATTTTTTACTAGTTTACATAACATATATTATCAGTAAAAATAAGAACTCATCTCATTATCTTAGTATACTTATGATAGTGAGATGAGATTTGAATTTAAGACGTATGCGTATACCGAATCAACGTGACGCCATGTTCTGGTTCGAATTCGGCACTCGGTTCAAATCCAAGTTTCGTATACAGACGCTTCGCCGGTCCGTTATGTTTGCCCGTATGCACGTAAATCAACTTTCCCTTGTGAATGCTCAATATGTGTTCGAGTAACGTCGTCGCCAGTCTCGCCCGAAAGTATGTCGGGTCGATACATAGTTTCGTGATTTCAACAGTTTTCTCAGATGCTTCCACCGTGACAAACCCAATCAACCGATCCTCGATATATAAGCCATAACTCGTGCCTGGTAAGTTTTGAATGACATCAATCGTCTCATAGCGCGCCGGGATTTCGTCAAACCCGAGCAGTTCCGCTTCGACCGCATAAGCGTTACGTTGAATCTCGAGCATCTGTTGGGCTTGCTCAAATTGATGAATGGCAACTTCTTTCAGCTGCATGGTGCAACCCTCCCGTTAACGGATAAACTTTCTCGCCTGCTTCCGTTTCGCCCGTTTCAACGCCAAATAGAGCCGGTGTGTCCCTTTGAGTGGCGGACCATGCCCTACGAAGGTAAGGAGTGGTGACAAGTCCACTAGGCGCTCCGCGCTCTCGACGGCAACGGACCGATTCCATGTCGCGAGTCCTGGTAATGGGAATAACGGCCGAACATCTCCCGCCACCGCTGCCCCTCCCTGAGTTTGAAAAGCGTCACCTGCAAATAATACCCGATTTACCTCGTCATAGTACGCAATCGACCCTGGTGTATGACCCGCTGCATCGAGGACACGTAAACCGAATAACCGCTCACCAATATCTAGTACCGCATCCGGTGTAGAACGAATCGTCGGCAAAGAACCACGAATCTTGTTCAGCTCTTCTTCCTCTAGCGACCGATCTCCCGATAAGAGGCGGGCATCACGTCGGGAGATGAAGAGTTCAGCGAGCGGATGCTCTGCTTTGATGGTGTCCACCCCACCGACATGATCCCCATGAGCATGCGTTAACAATATCGCGAGGAGTGGCTTGTCTAGCTCGGCGATATACGACAGAATATCAGTCGCGTTCCGCTCCAGCGCCGTGTCGATCAAGACGAGTCCGAGCTCATGCTCAAACAGTTGAACGTTGATTGGCAGTACGGGAGCGTAAAAGGTCAGTTGATGGATATGTCCATATCGTCTTACTTGCATCATTGAGCCTCCTAGTCGAATAAAGTGGTCCAGTCTTCTTCTTGCCAATGCGCGTCAAAGCACATATGAATCTGTTCGATCGTATTTCGGGCAAGGGAGAGCTCAGGTAAATCGTCTCGTTCAAAGAAACCGACGTCACTCGTCTCCACGCCGGCGCTCCCCTCCCCGTCACCAATCAGTGCACACTCGATGAAAAGTTTGTAATAATGCTCCGAGAGAGGTGGGTGTGGATGTTCATGCATATCGAACAAGGCGAGCAACCGTACTGGAATCACATCCAGGCCAGCCTCTTCCTCTACTTCTTTGATGATATTCGAGGCAGGAGAGCGATTCACTTCACAGAAACCGCCGGGTAAGGTCCACAACCCATCTGACCGCTCCTTCACGAGCAGGATTCGGTCATCTTTGAAGATGACGCCTCGCACATCAAGTTTCGGAGTCGGATAACCGTCCACATGAACGAGTTGTAAGATAGCCTCGTTCGATAAGTCCGAGTGCCGTTCATACATCTCTCTTACGATTTCTAGTAATTCTTCGTACCGTTCTCGGTCATATTGATCACGCGTGAACGTCAGACCGGCCTGAGACAGCGCCTGAATCCGTTTCGCCCACGTAAGCCATTGAGACATATAGATCCCCCTATCTTTTGTCCTACATGTCTTTTTCGGCAAATCGATGCATTCTTCCTTTTCAGAACTCACATTCTCTGACATCAGTTTTCAATCACGTATACTAAAAGAAAATGGAGGTGAGATGTTGAGGATACGCTATGAATTAATCAGATTCAGAAAAGATCTCGCACGTTATACCATGTCCGACTTGCGATACAAGCATGCCCCGAGCATCTGGTCCATTGGACAAATGTTTGACCATCTCATTTTGGTCGCAGAGGAGTATTTAGAAGAGGCCGACCGCTGCCTACGTGGTGAGGGTGAACTCGGTGGAGAGAAGACGTCTTTTGGAGAAAAGTTGTTCGAACGGGGAGACTTTCCACCGATAAAAATCGAGCTCCCACCTGAGATGAATCAACCACCGAACAATACTGACTCGAAAGATCGATTGCGAGAACGCATGACCATCTTAATCTCAAAGATGGATACGTTGGAATCCCGTTTGAACGATGCAGATGACAATCGAAAGACGCTTCACGGTGGGTTCGGCTGGCTGAATGCGAGAGAATGGTTCAACCTCATCGAGATGCACACGCTGCACCATCGACGACAACAACACGATCTAGAGACATGGCTACGACAAAAAGACCTGTGAACGGCGAATCAGCCAAATCACAGGTCTTTTGATTAATCGAGATACACGTCCTCGATTTCACCGAACGAGTCTTCGTCAAAGACGAACGAGCCGTTGGCATAGCGATCAAGTAGCGTAAGGGTTTTTGTCTTTACTTGTTTTGCTTTTTCTTTTCCGACGATATGAAGCGTCTCATCCCCATGTACCGGAAGCACACGACGGATTTGGTGCGGTTTTGATTTGACCTCACGAATGAGCATCGTCCCCCGAAGGTTGCGGTTCGTACAGTCGAACTGGTCCTCGAGCTTCATCTTCTTGACCGCTCCCCGTTGCGTCACGAGAACGAATAATGGTGGCGTGAAGAAGGAGAAGGCATCGGCGACGAGGTCACCGTCTTTCAGGTTCATCGCCTTCACACCGGCTGCCCGCTGTCCGACGACAGGGACATCATCCTCTTTGAACCAGAGCCCGTATCCACGCTCTGAAACAAGGAACAACTGCCCTGGACCGTCACTGATCCCGGCGAAGACGACCTCGTCGTCACCTTTCAGCTTCAAGGCCATGAGTGGTTTCGATTTCCGCTGCGCGTCGTAGTCGCGTAACGGTGTACGTTTGACCATCCCGTCTTTCGTCACGAAGAGGCAATGGGCGTCCGTATCAAACGTCGAGACGACGTCTGCCGAGATAACCTGTTCCCCTTCAATCGGAACGAGGTTGGCCACGTGTTGTCCGGCATCCTTCCACTTCGATTCTGGAATCTGATGGATCGGGATGAGGAGGTAGCTGCCCTTGTTCGTCCAGACGAGCAAGTGGTCCGTCGTCATGGCTTGAGTCGTAAGGAGTGGACGATCCTTTTCTTTCATCTCCGGTAAAACGTCACTCGACGCTCCATACGAACGCATCGAGGCACGTTTGACGTACCCGTCACGGCTGACGAATACCATCGTCTCTTCGACAGCAATCATAACTTCCGTCTTCAGTTTTAATTCCTCAACTTCCGACTCGATGACCGAACGACGGTCATCTCCGAACTCGTCACGCAATGCCGTAAGTTCTTTCACGATCAACTTCCGTTTTGTCGCGTCCACGTCGAGGATGTTTGAGAGGCGGGCAATCTCTTTTTGGAGCGCCTTTGCTTCTTTTTGCAACTCGACGATGTCCGTATTCGTGAGTCGATACAATTGGAGCATGACGACGGCTTCGGCTTGTCGTTCCGTGAATGAGAACCGCTCCATCAGTTTCTTCTTCGCGTCCGCCTTGTCTTTGGCGGAACGGATCAATTCGAGTGTCTCATCGAGGACCGAGATGGCTTGTTCTAAGGCATCGACGATTTCAGCACGTTTCTTCGCCTGCTCGAGTTCGAACGTCGTCCTGCGCGTCACGACCTCTTCGACATGCTTCAAATAGGCATCGATGATTGGGATGATTCCCATCTGCTTCGGCGTCCGGTTCACGATCGAGACCATATTATAGTTATAGGCGAGCTGTAGGTCCGTATGCTTCAAAAAGAAGTGAAGCACACCTTCTGCGTCGGCCTCTTTCTTCAATTCGATGACGACCCGAAGTCCCGTCCGATCTGTTTCGTCACGGACTTCTGCGACGCCTTCGACCTTTTTATCGAGGCGGAGCTCTTCCATTTTTTTGACGAGGTTCGCCTTATTCACTTCATACGGAAGTTCTGTGATCGTGATCTGTTCACGGCCACCTTTTAATTGCTCAATCTCGGACTTCGCCCGGATGATGACCTTCCCTTTACCGGTCTCGAACGCCTTTAGGATACCGTCTTTACCCATGACCGTCCCCCCGGTCGGGAAGTCAGGACCTGTGACATACTCGAGCGCATCTTTAGCGATATCGACCTGGCCATTCAAACGTGCGATGGCAAGGTTGAGGACTTCTGTCAAATTATGCGGTGGGATCTCCGTCGCATAACCGGCTGAAATCCCTGTCGTTCCGTTCATGAGCAGGTTCGGGAGGAGCGACGGCAAGACGAGCGGTTCTTCCGTTGAATCGTCAAAGTTCGGCGTGTAATCGACCGTATTCTTCGAAATTGACGTCAACATGACACCCGCAATCTTCGAGAGACGGGCTTCCGTGTAACGCATGGCCGCCGCCGGGTCACCATCCATCGATCCGTTGTTCCCATGCATGTCGATGAGCGGATACCGGAGTTTCCAATCTTGCGAGAGACGTACCATCGCCTCATAGACGGACGAGTCACCGTGCGGGTGATAGTTCCCGATGACGTTCCCGACCGTCTTCGCAGACTTCCGATACGGCTTATCGTTCGTATTCCCCTCGTGGTGCATCGCATATAGAATCCGGCGCTGTACAGGCTTGAGTCCGTCACGTGCGTCCGGTAAGGCGCGGTCTTGGATGATATATTTTGAGTAACGCCCGAACCGGTCTCCAACGACCTGTTCGAGAGATAGGTTTAAAATGTGTTGAATCGTCGACATCGTTACATCACTTCCTCAATCGCTTTAGTCACATGTTCATTGGCGATGATCGAATCATCTTCCTGGAGTCCGAAGGCGACGTTCTCCTCAATCCATTCACGACGGTGCGTGACATTGTCGCCCATCAGGACAGACACACGCTTATCCGCAACGGCCGCATCGTCGACTGTGACACGGATGAGTGTACGAGTGTCCGGGTTCATCGTCGTCTCCCATAACTGGTCCGCGTTCATCTCGCCAAGACCTTTGTAGCGTTGGAGGATATAGCCTTTCTTATACACTTTGACGAGCTTCTCGAGTGCCTCTTCGTCCCAGGCATAGTCGAACTGTTCGGACTTGCCTTTCCCTTTTGAGATGCGATAGAGCGGTGGCAAGGCAACGAACACGCGGCCCGCCTCGACGAGCGGTCGCATATAACGGAAGAAGAACGTGAGGAGGAGAACCTGGATGTGTGCACCGTCCGTGTCGGCATCCGTCATGATGATGACCTTGTCGAAGTTGCAGTCGTCCAAATCAAAATCGTGACCGACCCCGGCGCCGATTGCATGGATGATCGTGTTGATCTCTTCGTTTTTCATGATGTCCTGGAGTTTCGACTTCTCCGAGTTGATGACCTTCCCGCGCAGCGGCAGGATAGCCTGGAACGTACGGTCCCGCCCTTGTTTGGCTGAACCACCGGCCGAGTCACCCTCGACGAGAAAGAGCTCGTTCTTAGCAGCATTCTTTGACGTCGCAGGCGTCAATTTTCCGTTCAAGATGCTCGAGCGTTTCTTTTTCTTCCCGTTACGGGCCTCTTCCCGTGCCTTGCGGGCCGCCTCGCGAGCCTGTGCCGCACGAATCGCCTTCTTGATGAGCATCGTCGCCATCTGAGGGTTCTCTTCTAGGAAGATCGTCAACTGTTTCGCCATGACGCTGTCAGCGCTCGCACGTGCCTCCGGTGACCCGAGTTTCGACTTCGTCTGCCCCTCGAACTGGAGGAATTCCTCCGGGATCCGGACCGACACGATGAGCGTGAGTCCCTCACGGACGTCGCCGCCGTCGAGATTTTTATCTTTCTCTTTGAGTAAACCGTTCTTCCGTGCATATTCGTTCATGATTCGGGTCATCGCCGTCTTGGCACCGACCTCGTGCGTTCCACCATCGCGTGTCCGGACGTTGTTGACGAACGAGAGCACATTTTCGGAATAGGCGTCTGTGAACTGAAACGCGAGTTCGATCTCGATCTCATTCTCGACCCCTTCGAAATAGACGATTGGGTGGAGTGTCGCCTTGTCGTCGTTCAAGTATTGGACGAACTCGGCAATCCCTTCCTCGTAATGGAACGTCTCTTGCTTCTCCGTACGCTCATCAGTGAGCGTAATCGTCAATCCTTTTAAGAGGAAAGCCGATTCACGGAGGCGTTCGGCGAGCGTGTCATAGTTATACGTCGTCGTTGAGAAGATGGTCGCATCCGGTTTGAAATAGACACTCGTGCCGGTTTGGCGTGTCTTGCCTGTCTCAATCAGTGTCGTTTGAGGCACACCGCCGTCTGCAAAGGTCTGTTCGAACACTTTTCCGTCACGATAAATCGTCACGACGACCTTGCTTGATAGGGCGTTGACGACCGAAGCACCGACGCCGTGGAGTCCACCAGACGTCTTGTATCCGCCTTGTCCGAACTTTCCTCCAGCGTGAAGGACCGTAAAAATGACTTCTGGGGTAGGCTTTCCAGAGGCGTGCATTCCTGTCGGCATCCCGCGGCCGTGGTCACGGACCGTGATGGCATCGTCCTTATGAATCGTCACATCGATTTGACCACCGAACCCAGCGAGCGCCTCATCGATCGCGTTGTCGACGATCTCATAGACGAGATGGTGAAGTCCGCGATGGTCGGTTGACCCGATGTACATCCCCGGTCGTTTCCGCACGGCCGTGAGTCCTTCGAGCACCTGGATGGCGTCTTCATTGTAATTAAATAGATCTGTTGACATAGCAGTCACCTCAATTTCGAACACACGTTCGTTTTTCTTTCCTATTGTATAGCTGTTCATCGATTCTGGCAAGCCTCCCTTGTCAGCCATCGCTGAAAAAAAGGAGACCTACCAAGGAGGTAGGTCTTATCCGAGTAGACGAGCATGCTCCACGTACAGGCAGCGGTTCTCGATATAATCGAGCCCGGCGTCACGCACGATTTGCTCCGCCTCAGCACTTGAGAGACCGAGCTGGTTGAAGACGAGCCCGACATCCCCATGTCGTACCGCATCTTCCGCGACGCCCGCTAAAAATTCGCTGCGACGGAACACGTCGACGATATCGATTCTACCCGGGATGCTCTCGACGGACGGATACGCCTTACGGCCGTTCCACTCCTCGAGCATCGGGTTGACAGGGATGACGGTATACCCGACACGAAGCAAATACTCCGCAATCTGGTTGGCCGTCTTGTTCGGGTTGTCGGACACACCGACGACCGCGATGGTCTTCGCTTCAGACAAAAGTTGCTTCAAACGCTGATCATCCATCCAAAATCCCCCTTTGGTTTACGTTTACAGTGTAACGTTACCTTCCTTCCTGTTTCAAGTCTTATTTTCATCATAAGGTATAATGACTCAACATTACAATTTCAAGACAAACCAATATGGTTTACATAACAAATTATTGTCTACCATTTATTTTGCTATAAAATCAATCACTCAATTAACCACTCGATTGAGATACAATCACGCAATTCATGAACATTGCGTGAAATATCTATTTCACGCAATAATACATACGAGATAAGAGCGTTTTTGAATCCGTTTTTCGGACATTTATATAAATTTGTTCATTGTTTCGTTATACTAAAAGAAAGGAGGTGTGCGATGGGAACAACCTATGAAACTCGTCGAGGAACACTATATAATGAACGTATTACTTTTTACGGCAACGTTATCGCCTGGTTGGTTCACTTCCTATTTTGCATCTTGTTTTATCGTCTGGATTTGACTCTCTTATTCCTATCAAATGGCTTGAGTGTGATCTACTACACGATTTCATTCTATTTTGTACATAAAAGGTGGTACGGAATTTTCTTTGCCGGACTTTTTATCGAAGTCGTTTACAACGCCGTCATCTCGACCGTTATACTCGGCTGGGAGATCAACATGCATTATTTTATCCTCATGATGGCATACGGTGTCTTTTTCATGCCAAGCGTATCAAGAGGCCAACGCATCTTCACCACGGCCATTGCGATGCTGATTTATAGCCTTCTATTCATCTATGTATCTGACGGCATCGAGACCTTACCGATACAGATTGAACAAGCGCTCGGACTCTTTTGTATCCTATCGACCGTGATGATGATTGCAGGGCTCTCCTTTATCTTTGAGTCAGCCGTTGTCGAAGTGACAGATGAACTCGAACAATCTAATGAGCGGTTGCAAATTCTCGCCTCGACGGATGGATTGACCGGACTATTGAACCGAAAAGTCGGGCATGAACAGGTTTCCAAAGCAATCGACAAAGCCGCTCATGAAGGCGTTCCATACGCACTCGTCCTCGGTGACATTGATCGATTCAAATCATTTAACGAGACTTACGGACATGATTGTGGGGACCGGGTGCTACAACAAGTCGCCAGCATCCTATCCGACGTCGACGGGATTGTAGTCCGATGGGGAGGCGAGGAATTCCTGATTTTCTTTTCGAGTCCGTGCGATAACTTCCTTACAATCGCTGAACAATTGAGACAGCAAATCGAGTCGATTCCTCTCTATTACGCAGGGGAACGACTTCATGTCACAATGACATTCGGACTTGCGGTTCGTACTGGTCACGATACGGTTGAAGAGATTATAAAAGAGGCAGATGACTTCCTTCGTGAAGGGAAGCGCAACGGAAAGAATCAAGTGAGAACAACATGAAGAAAGGGGCATTCCATGAGTATTTTCGGTCAACTTGGACAGCGGCAGACACCGACGACGACGAAACGCTTCGAGTTGAACGGGTTGCACCGACTACCCGCATTCATCCAACAGTTTTTTCATCATTTAGCAGCAAAGCACTACTCCAAACAGACGGCCCAACGCTATGTGTATGATGTGTTAGATTTCTTTCGTTGGGTCGAGCGCGTGAGCGGTACCGAGTTAGAGTCTGAAACGATTGACTTGGCATCATTCACAGAGATTGACCATGCCGGTGCAGAAGCGTATGCGACTTATCTTGCCCTCGATCTCGAAAACGCTCCAAGCGTCATCAACCGGAAGCTTTCAACGTTACAGTCACTCTTCAATTACTTAATCGAGACCAATCAAGCGACGGTGAATCCCTTTCAAACCGTGGAACGTCCGAAGCGCGGCAAACGGAATCCCGTTTATTTGACGGAATCGGAATGGCTCGATTTCTCGACGCTTGTACGTAGCAACGTCGGCATGACGAATCGCGAGGCGAGCTGGTACGAACTGAATCGTGCACGTGACTTTTTAATCATACAGTTACTCGGACTAACAGGTATGCGCGTATCCGAGCTTGTCGGACTCAATTGGTCCGATATCAACCTCGAGACCGGGACGATTCGGGTCATCGGTAAAGGGAACAAGGAACGATTGATCCCAATTGCAAAGCCACTTCTTCCGCTCCTCTCTGAATATCGCCACGCGTCGAGCGAAGGTGCGGTGTTCCAAAATGAGAAGGGAAATCGAATCGCTGTACGAACGGTTCAACATATGTTGAAAGGTCATATTGACCGTTTGAAGCCTTACCTTCCGTTCTTGAGCTATAAGCAGGTGACGCCACATAAGTTGCGTCACACGTTCGCCTCACGTCTCGCGATGGGTGGGGTCGATGTGCTCACGATTCAGCAGCTTCTCGGACATGAATCTGTAGCAACGACACAAGTCTATGCCCATATCGGAGACGAACGGAAAAAACACGCAATATCAAGTTTACAATAATATGTTATGTAAACTATATATCCAAATATAACCACCACCTATATGATGGGTGGTGGTTATATTTATATGCTAGACATTGACAATATCAATATGGCATCATCGATGACCATAAAATAGGCATTGTCATATGCGAAACGTTCTTCGGATTTCAAATCGAATATCACGACACCGCTCGTTAGCCCTTCCGTATATTCATGGACGAGATAGCGGTGACCGATGACGCGTTCGAACGGTTCCACGTCGATATAACGCGCACCGGTTGCGAGGTCAATGACTTCTGAGTGCATATCCGTCTCATCAACTTTGATGAAAATCGACGAACTTATATCGTCGTAAGTGAAATCAATCGGTTCATAAGCACCCCAATCGACGACCGATACTTCATGCAAGACATCGGGAGCCGTCAAATCATAGATGACCTCCTCATTCAACGCGTCAACAAACGCGGAGAATCGAAGCGTCCCTTCATTTTCTCCTAGATATTGGACCGTGTCCCCTTCCCCTTGGAGACGGAGAATATCATCGAATGGCAATTCATCCCGTTGATCCCATATCGCCTCGACCGCCTCTTCGAGTGGGCAAATCAAGAGTGCCTCGGAATGGTCAATCGGGTCGTCAGGAGAGATGCGCCCATCATCGAGTGCATTGTAATAGTCAAACTCATCGAGTCTCGCGTTGCAGACGATGTACGGAACACCATCAAATGTGGTCGTGAACAAATACAATTCTCGGAAACGTTCCGTCTTACCGACGAGACGCTCATCCCGAATACGCTCACGTTGATTGGTCACCCGATCAAAGAGCCACGCCTCATCCGATGATTCAAACGCCGTCAAAAAGAGGAAGTAACGATGATCCAGTACCCAGAACAATGTGCTATTTCCACGCTTCTCAAACGTCGTGACCACTTCTTCGGTGCCCGCCTTATAGGAGAAGGCGATCAGTTCTGTCTTGACCACCCCTTCACCGTCCGGGACCTCATTTATAAAGTAGACGATGTCTCCATCGACGAATAGCTTAGGATAACCGTAATCCGCGTACTCCCTCCGGTTCAATTGTGTAATCACGCCATCCTCTTCGTCAAAGCGATAGAGCGAGAATGTCGTGCGATCTCTCTTCTCTCGATAGTAGACCGAGGTAGGGGTAACGGCGATCACATCTTCATGATCGATTGGCACGGCTCGTGCGTCAACGATTCTCATAAAGCACCTCTCTCTTGTCCGGATTCAGCGGGTTCGACTGTAACAAGCCCAGGTGGTCGTTTCGGGAACGTGATCCGTAGATGAGCATATTCGATCACATCCTGATGCGGATGGTTCTTGTCAATCCAGCGAATCCGTTGTTGATTCGCGAGGGCATACCCGATCTTTTCTTCCATTTGGAATTTGGAGATGTCACGAAACGCGACTTCTTGAATGTATGTTTCCTCATCGGTTTCAAACTGTTGCCAGATCCCCATGATCAATTGGCCGAGGGCTGAGACACGCCGTTCAGGGAGCGTGATCGTCCCTAGTGTTCGACTCACTTCCTTCAGACACTCGTTCGGGTCGTCCGAGACGGCAAATAGTCGTTTTGCCGTGTTGTTCATGACGCGATAGCGACGTTTCCCACTTTCAAGCCTGAGCACCTGCGCGTACGGTTCAACCGGTACACCATGAAAAAAGGTTTCGGTCCCACCCCATGCGAATCCAAATGACGGATCGAACTTCCGGATTGTTTGCATGAAGGACATCATAAAGTCCTCGACTTCTCGCCTTTCGAGTCGAAGCCATTCGGCCAGGGCGAGGGTTCCTTTCTCTTTCGAAATCCGATCGACCGGGAAGAAGAGCTCACCATCCGATAGACGATGAGATTTCAATTCGACGCCGTCAGCACGATAATCGGTCGACGGCCTCCCCCCTCTTCCCGCGTAGATGACCCACTCATCGTCTGTGCTTTCGATGGCATAGGCTTGATGTGCCCACGGTGGCGTCACGTATAAGGCGGGATACTCCTCGAAGGTGTCGAGGTGAATATACGAACGGTCATTCCAAAGGTGGGCGACGAGGCGTACGACCTCCCCTGTCTCCGAATCTTTTGGGGCGATGTAATTTCCGGTATCTCCGATGAACGTCAAAATGTGAAAACCATACCCGTTATACAGGTGACGCACAATTCGTTCAAAGACGGCGGTCACCATGCGTTCAAATAACGGATGATCTTCATTCCGATTGAGCGTTGGCGAATCGACCGTACACATGAGCCAACCCATCCGCTCATATAGACGAACTCGGAGCGGATAAGAGATCAACGGAGAAGAACTCGCATGAATCTCAGTCAAGCGGATATTGGACATGTTTTCGACTTGCAAGGTGAAGCCGCTACGTCTTAACTGTTCCTCCATCTTTTTCTTCCAGTTGATCGTCTCCATTCCATCCACTCACTTTCTCTCATCATCTCATTGTGAATTTTTCCCGATTCTCGTTTTACACAAACGCTTTTCGCTTCATTTGCGCGCTCAGCCGATGAATCGCCTCGTCCAACAGTTCACGACGAGTCCCGATATTCATCCGTTCGAATGATTCACCTTGAGGACCGAACGGACTACCCGGTGACAAGAAGATTCGGACGTCTTGATGCAGCCAAGACTTCCGCTCCTCGGCTGACATCGGTAACTCTGAGAAGTCAATCCAAAGCAGATAACTCGCTTCCGGACGGGTCGTATGGAGCATCGGAAGGTTTGATTCGATGGAATCGATCACGTCATTCATTTGTTGCTCCAATTCTTCCCGTAACTGGTCGAGCCAACGTTCCGCGCGGCTGTCGGTATAGGCGGCGATGATGGCCGTGTTCGCGAACGGTGTCGGGAGCACGTGATGTTTGTTCTGTACTTTCGTGATTTGCTTCCGCCACTCATCGACCGGACAAATGATGTAGGACGCAAACAATCCGGCGATGTTAAATGCTTTTGAGGGCGCACTCACCGTGATGACACGTGGGTCGAGTGTGCCGATTGCGGTATGTTGATGAGACGGGAACGTCAAGTCTGCATGAATCTCGTCAGCGACGACAATCACCTCATATTGATTCGCGAGTTCTACGACCTTTTCTAGTTCCGCTCTCGTCCAGACACGCCCAACTGGATTATGTGGGGAACAGAGTAGGAAGAGTTTCGCTTGTTTCATCGCTTCCTCGAGTGCGACAAAATCCATCTCGTAGCGCTCGTCAATTTTTTTCAACGGGGCATCGAACACTTGTCGCTTGGAACCGACAACGAGTTCGTGGAATGGTGGATAGACAGGTGACTGGATGACGACGCCATCTCCGACTTCAGTCAACGCCTCGACGATATGCGTCAACGCCGGCACGACACCGCTAGAGAATAACACATGGTTCGGGTCAACAATTAAATCGTGACGTCGGCCGTACCAATCGCTCACCGCTGTTTGCGCTTCAGGTGCGAACAATGTATACCCGAATTCCCCTTGAGCGGCTTTTATAGCGAGCGCCTCGGAGATGGACGGTGCAGTACGGATGTCGATATCCGCTACCCATAGCGGTAACACGTCTTCTGACAAACGGAACCATCGCTCCAACCCATCCCACTTCACCGAATTCGTACCTTTACGTTCAAGTTGTTGTTGTAAAATTGATTTCATGTTCATCCCTCCTCCTCTTACTGTATCAAAGTTGATTCGACTACGTGCCAAAAAAAGCATGGCAGTTTTTTGCCGACCTCGTTATACTCTATCGAGATAAGAAAGGAGGCACATCAATGCGTGTTACCGTCATTCGAAACAAACGAAGAAAAAAAGCCGCATTTTATGTCACGCCAAACGGCATCGAGCTACGTATTCCAGCACGTTTGTCTAAACGAGTCATCGACCGCATACTAGAAGAGCACGACACATGGATTCATGAGATATCGCAAAAGCTACCTCGACAGACGTCCGTTCTCGATGAGGGGCTCGTTTTTCATGGGAAAAACTATCCGACCCAAATAGATGATGGCTCGACTCTCCGATTTGACGGCACGTCTTTTTGGGTTCCGGAAGCATGGGACGACGCTACACTCTGGAAACAGTATGAGATTTGGCTTCGTGAACGTGCCTTACACTATGTGATCGAGCGGGCACCAATTTATGAAAAGATCTTAGGCGTTAAAGCGAAAAAGATTCGTATCGGTCACCAAAAGACACGCTGGGGATCGTGTAGTTCGAATGGAACCATCTCTATCAATGTTCGCCTCATGCTGGCGCCAAAAGAGATGATGGACTACGTCATCGCCCACGAATGGGTGCATCTCGTTCACTTCGATCACTCCCCTTCTTTTTGGAGCACGTTACAAACGATCTATCCGAATACCGCTACAGCGAAAGATTGGTTGAAACGACACGGACATACGTTACAACTCAAAAAAACCGAATGACCCCGTGTAGGGTCAATCGGTTCACAGGTTGGATGTAAATGTGTCGGCCGTATCATGTAACTCGGCTGCCGCCTGCTCAAACGTATGGAATCGCTCCATCGTCTGTTCCATCGTTTTTGCACTTAACTGAATCTCTTGATTGGACGCAGTGACACCTTCTACAATTTTCCGAAGCTCGACGTTCATCCCTTCCGTGTTCGAGTTGACGTCGATGACCGCACGTTCAACCATACGGGAGAGGTTGCGGACCTCAGTCGCAACCACATTAAATCCAAGCCCGTGTTCACCTGCTCGTGCCGCTTCGATGGCAGCATTCAGGGACAACAGATTCGTTTGTGCCGCAATTTCTTTAATCGACGAGGCAATTTTCGCGATGTCATCGGCTTGACGACGCAAGTTCTGAAGGGCATGGAGGTTGTCCGCGGCATCTTTTGCAAGCTTTTCAATCGTTTCATTCAATACTTTCGTGTCTTGCATGCCTGTCTTCGCCCGTTCGTCGAGCACATCGGTCATCGATTTAAAGCGATACGCATAATCCTCAATCACTTGTTGCCGTGCGGTGATGTCCGATGCGATTTTGACGACACCGATGACATCATCTCCTTCAAAAATCGGCATATACGTCGCCTCGAGCCAAATGGTTTCCCCTTTTGCATTCTCACGCTCCACTTTATCCGAGAAACTGAAACCATTCCATAATTTCTCCCAAAATGCCGAATACTCTGGACTATTGACAAAGGAAGAAGAGCAGAACAAGTGATGCTGCATGCCAATCATCTCCTCGCGTCTATATTTCATTGCTTTCGCAAACGTATCGTTCACATCGACGACCCGGCGTTGACGATCGAATCGAATCATCGCCATATTCGTTTCAATGGATTGAAAAACGTCTGCAGATTGAATTCCTTTTTGGTTCAAAGTACTCATTATAGATAGCAACCTTTCTTATTCTTAGGATGTTCGTACTAAATCGTGAATTTCAGTGTAACGTATCCCATAACATTCCATTACTCTCTTTTTATACAGAAGGTCAATATCTTAGACTTGAAGTATTTACCAAATAAAAAGACGCCGAGGGGCGCCTTTCACTCATCTAAATCAGGGAAATAGGAGAAGAACGTTTCCGCTCCCGCACTGCTCAGTTTGAACGTTTGGTTTCGTGTTTCGTCCGTCACATAGACATCTACTTTTTTAGACCGTTTCTTGAAGCTTAACTGAAACTCTTGCCCTTTCCATCCATCTATGATGGTGAGAAGGGGATAGTCCCCCACTTCTCCAGCTCGATCCACCGGTTCTGCCTCCTTAAATGCGTTCATCAAATCAGACATGTCAGTGCCAGCCGCACGCAATGTATCCGGATAATTCAATGTGGCCTCCACATCTAAAGGGTTTTTATGGAGAAAGAAAAACGGACCTCGCGGCACGGAAGGATTTGCAATGAGTCCTGCTTCAGTGGATTCTTTAATGGACTCATTCGTGGCAAACTCGCCCTTCGTGTACGTCAAGCTGACTTCTTCTTTCACACGCTTTCCATTTTTCATGTATGAGAAGATGTAAAGAGGTGTCTTAACGCCCGGCTCTAATGTATCCGTCTGGAGGACCCGTTCGACTTGTAATCCTTCGAACTGGATGGGGACATGTGCGCCGTCTTTCTCATCCCATACAAGGAAAGGTTGAATAGATGTCGTACCGTTCGTGGTTTCGAAGTAAAAGTGAGCGGCTTCCAATTTGTCATTATATCCGAGTGCAATCGTTGCGGTTCCCATTTGCGCATTATATGGTTCAATGGTCGAGATGGGAAAGATTCCTTCCCGTTCACCTACTGTTAACGCAATCGCGCCATTCAAAGGAGAGGTCAAATGAACCATCGTGTCTTCGAACAGGTTGATGGGCATCCCCAGGTACTCGGATGGGTCACTCTGTTCTGCGACTTCTTCTTCCTCTTTCGTACCCGTTTTCATCTTCGGGACGCTCGGGACTTTGATACCCGCTGATAAATCGAGGAAGTCCGGTAGTTCATCAATCTTCCCTAATATCATGTTGGAATAGTCTCCATCATAGCAAATGGTGTAGTTTTCTTTCCCTTTCAAAAATGTCACTAATTTATATGAGTTCGGATCATAATCTGATATCATGACTTTCCGATTCAGCGCATATGAATTGAAAACCGTTACATCCCCCTCGATCTGAGTGAGCGGTTCACCCGTACAAGCGCCGAGAATTGCAGTCGACCACGTCTCCGACTCGGCATCCATCTGATTCGAATACAAATCGCCCACGTTCCATTGCTCAGGCATATAGTCCAACTTTACGACATCCATCTGTTCTCCAGCACAACCCGACAAAATCCCGACTGTGCTTAACATCAATAGCATTCGTTTCATCATGACTTTTTCACCTCCGGAAATATATCCAAGAACCGTTCCGCTCCTTTGCTTGATAATTTAAATGTTTGATTGCGGAGCGGGTCCGTCAGATAAACATCGATTTTTTGAGATCGTTCCTTGAAACTTAACTGAAATTCTTGACCACCCCAACCATCGACGATCGAAAGACGCGAATAGTCAGTCACATCTCCAGCACGTTTGACAGGTGTTGCGTCATCAATCGCATTCATCAGATCTGATATGTCGTCCTCTTCAGCCCGTAGCACAAACGGATACTGAAAATCTGTTGCGCCATTTAGTGGTTTTTTATGTACGAATACGAATGGACCACTTAGGGCGGGAGAGTTTGATTCGATTACTTCTTGGATGGAATCCTTCGACGCAAATTGCCCTCTCATGTAAGTGAGACGGACATCCTCATTCACACGTTTCCCATTTTGAATAAATGAGAACTTATAGAGTGGTGTCTCTATTCCTGGTTCGAGAGTGTCTGCCGATAACACCCGTTCAACTTGAAGGTCTTCTAATTGAATCGGCTCATGTCCATATCCCTCTCTCCAGACGACTAATGGTAATATAGAAGTCGACCCGTCTGTTCTCTCATAGAAAAAATAGGCCTCTCTCGATTTTTCGTCATATCCGAGAGCGATTGACACTTCTCCCATCTGGGCATTATACGGATCTAAATGGTTGAGCGGGAAGAGGCCTTGACGATCTCCAATTGTAAAATCAATCTTACCATGAAGAGCCGGAGTCACATGGAGCATCGTCTCTTCAAGGAGTCGGATCGGCTTGTCAAAGAAATGGCCGTGGTCTTTCTGCTCCAAACTTTTCAACTCTTCCTCTGTTCCAATACGGATAGTAGGCGATTTTACGATGTCGACTCCCTTTTCTGTGTTCACAAAGGAAGGGAATGCATCAATCTTACCCGCTCTCATCTGATCAGAAGTATTATCATAGCAAACAGTATAATTTTCTTTTCCTTTTAGGTACATTACAAACTTACTGGAGTGAGGAACATCTATTGCTTTACGGTGTAGTTCAAATGAGTTGAAGATTGTAACTTCCTCTTTAATTTCCTCAATTAACTCACCAGTACATGCGTCGAGTAAATCACTCGCCCACGTCTCCGACTTGGCATCCATCCGGCCAGAATTCATCTCTTTCACATTCCAATGCTCCGATATGTAATCTAGCTTTACGACATCCATTTTCTCATCGCCGCAACCTGTCAATAAACCTACACAACAAATGAATATAAGAATTCGCTTCATAATGTTTCCCTTAGGCGCGGAAATATGTCTAAGAACGATTCCGCTCCTTCGCTCGATAATTTAAATGTTTGATCGCGGAGCGGGTCCGTTAAATAGATATCAATTTTTTTCGAACGTTTTTGATAGCTGATTTCGAACACTTGCCCTTTCCAACCGTCTGTTAAAGTCATATATCGATATTCTGAATCTTCTCCGTGGCGGTCAACAGGGTCTGCCTCATTGATGATGTCGAACAATTCTTTCGCTTCCTCTTTCGTGGCCTCACTATACTCTGCGAATTCCATCGCCCCTCCATCGTATGGTTTGCGATGGACGATGACCCTTGGCCCGGCTTCTTCAACAGGCAACCAATCCTCAAACATCGGATCCGGTTCTTCTCCTTCTTTTAAAAACAAGCCAGGAGCGAATCGAATCGTCATCGTTTCGGTCACACGTTTCCCGTTTTTCAGATACGAGAAAGTATAGAACGGAGTTTCCTCTTCTTCGTTCAGTTCTCGGGCTGTCGCGACAGTCTTGATCTCTAACTCGGAAAAGACGGTATTCTCTTTTGACTCCGGGTCCTCTAACTCATCAAACTCGATCGGTTGAGGCATGAAAAATTGACCGTCAAACGAGTAAAGAATATATGGACGAAACGTCTTTTTATCATATCCGATGGCAATCTGTTGATTCGGCATCTCAAATCCTCGCGGCTCGAACTGTGCAATCGGATAACGGATCACCTTGCCACCGAGTTTCATTTCAAGTTCGCCGTAGAGCGCCGGTTCGATTTCCAGTAACGTATGCGGGAACGGGGTGATGGAATTCCCGTCAAAATCCAATTCTTCTGCTTCCACCAACTTGTCTTGTAACGCAGAAGATGTCTCATGAATACGAGGGAGTCGTGGAAGTCGAATTCCGTCACTTGTATTCACAAAGTCTGGAAACGAGTCAATCGCTTCCGCCATCAATTGATTGGTGTAACTTTCACGACATACGACATACCGTTCGTCACCTTCTAAGTACGTCACGACTTTCATCGTATATGAGGTCATGGCTGAAACAGGTTCTGTTCTCCCTGCAATCGCCGTTTGGTATACCGTGATGTCACCCTTTAATTCGGTTGCACGCTCCCCCTCGCATGCAGCCAATACTTCTTTTGACTCATGAACTTTAATCATCTCTCCTTCTTTTGAATAGCTTTCCACGTTCCATTGATCCTCTATGTAATCCAGTTGAATGACTTCTATATCAGATGTCCCACATGCGCTTAAAAATGAAGCGCTCAGTAACATCATGATTCCTCTTTTGTACAAAATATCCCCTCCTGTTATCGTACTATCCAATTTTACCATTATCTAACTATCTTATACGAAAAAAATCCGCTCACGTTTCATGAGCGGATGGCAGAACAATCATTTACTTTGGTCAATCGCACGTTGTAGTCTTTCCTCCACGTCAGCTGCGACGGCTTGTAACGATTCGTCATCGATGAGTCGAATCAATTCGGTCGGTTTTGGCATGCCGATATGTGTGTGATTGTCTTTTTCGAATACCGCGATTTTACATGGAAGGAAGTAACCTCCTTCTAAATGTTGTGACAGCACTTCTTTCGCCGCCTTCGGGTTACATACTTCTAGGATACGATACTTCCCATCAATTGCTTGACCCTTTTTCTCTAACGTTTCACTTAAATCAAAATCCCATAGCACGCCAAACGATTCTTCTTTCAACGTTTCACCTAGACGGTCGATCACGTCCTCGACGGTACGGTCAGATTGTACGGTATAGTCAAACATCTTCATTCCTCCTTATGTGGTTACTCATGAAATCTGTACCCGAACGAAGTCATGCTCAATCAAAAAGAAACTGTATGTGATTTGAAACATAATCACGCACTCGAACGTATAAAAGGAGATAATAGTTAGAATCAAACTGATGTAAAGGAGAAGTGGTTGTCGTGACGGTCACGGTATTCACGCATACGAGCTGCAGTTCTTCCAGAAAAACGATTGATTGGTTGCGGGAACAAAAGATTCCCTTCATCGAAAAGAAATTGACAGACCAAGGTTTATCCTTCGGAGAATTCAAAGAGATGTTGAGCCTGACGGAAAATGGGACGACGGACTTGTTGTCGGTCCAAAAGAGTGTCTATAAACAAGCGGCAGAGAAACTAGATGAGATGTCGATTCGTGAGCTATATAGCTTCGTCGCCTCGAATCCTCAAATCCTGAAAAGTCCGATCGTCTTCGACCATCATCGCATCCAGGTCGGTTTCAGTGAAAAAGAGATTCGGACGTTCATCCCGAGACATGACCGCATCGCTGAACTAAAACGTCTGCTCCATAACGCATAAATCGTGTCGCTTTCGCGACACGATTCTTTTTATGCCTTTTTCAATTTTGCCGCCAGTCGATTCCCGAAGGATTGGATGGATTGAACGAGGAGGATGAGGACGAAAATGGTCACGTACATGACTTCCGGTTCGAAACGAAGGTGTCCGTATTGATAGGCGATGTCTCCAAGCCCACCTGCCCCGACGAGTCCCGCCATCGCCGTCGCTCCAATCAACCCGATCGTCGCAATCGTCAATCCGAGAACGATAGAAGAACGTGCTTCGCGGATTAACACATACCAGATGATTTTTCTCGTCGAGATGCCCATCGCTTCATACGCCTCGATGACCCCGCGGTCGACTTCGAGTAGTGCCGACTCCATGAGTCGAGCGATATACGGAGCAGTGAAGACGATCAAGGGGAGCAATACGCCCTGCACGCCAATCGTCGTTCCCATGATGAACCGTGTGAACGGCAAGATGAAGAACAACAGAATGATGAACGGGATGGAACGGATGACGTTGATGACGCTCGACAAGCCACCATAGACGAATCGGTTTGCGAGTCTTCCGTTCGGTCTCGTCAAGACGAGCAACGTCCCGAGCGGCAATCCGATCAATGTCGAAATCAATAGCGCAATGCTCGTCATCGTCAACGTTTGAACCGCTCCTGTCCAGATTAAGTCACCCCAGTCTGTCCAAAACTGTTGCATGGTTTGACACCTCCCTCACATGTACGCCGCTCGTCTTCAAATAACGGACGGCGAGTTCCGTTTGATCATGATCTCCATCGAGATGAACGAGCAAGTTTCCGACAAGACCCGCCTTTAACTTTTTAATCCCGCCTCCAATGATGTTCGGTAGAATGCCGAACCGCTTGGTCAGTTGGGCCAGGACTGCCTGTTCCGTCTGACTGCCGATGAACGACAAGTGGACGAGCGTTCCCCGAGTCTGGAGTTCCGATACGACTTCTTCTGGCACGTCAAGATTTGTCTTTAGGAACTTCTGGGTCGTTTCGTGTGACGGATTGGAGAAGACGTCTAGTACGTGTCCTTGTTCAACGATTTGGCCACGATCGATGACGGCGACTCGATCACAGATTCGTTCGATGACTTCCATCTCATGCGTAATCAAGAAAATCGTCAATCCAAGCTCACGATTGATTTCGAGCAGTAACTCTAAAATCGACTCAGTCGTCTCAGGGTCGAGTGCACTCGTCGCCTCATCACTGAGGAGAATATCAGGCTCATGGGCGAGTGCTCGCGCAATGGCGACACGTTGCTTTTGTCCACCTGACAATTGTTCAGGATAATGGTTCCGATGTTCGCTCAGCCCGACGATTTCGAGATAGCGGTCGACCCGTTCACGGATGATCTGCTTCCCGAGACCTTCGAGACGAAGCGGGATGGCGACGTTCTCTTCGACGGTCGCAGTCTTCAGCAAGTTGTAGTGCTGAAAGATCATACCGATTCGCTGGCGTAACGTCGACAACCCTTTTTTCTTAAGAAGTGTAATATCTTGTCCTTCAATCTCGACTACGCCTGATGTCGGACGCTCCAAAAGATTGATCATCCGGATGAGCGTACTCTTACCGGCACCACTTCGCCCGATGATCCCGAAGATTTCCCCTCTCTCAATCGTGAGGGAGACATCATCGAGTGCCGTGATCGTGTCTCCGTTGACCTTGAACTCCTTGGTGATTTGTTTCAGTTCAATCATAAGACCCCTCCTTAGAATGCCGGCACGACCGAACCATTGAATTCTTCTTCGATGAAGGCACGTACTTCATCTGAATGATAGTAAGACTTCAGTGTCTTCACGACTTCATCTTCTTTATTGGCCGAACGGACGACGACGTAGTTCGGATATGGGTTGTCGACCGTATCTTCATGGAAGAGGGCATCTTCATTGATGGAGAGACCCGCTCCCATCGCGAAGTTCGTGTTGATGGCTGCGAGTGCCACTTCCGGGAGTTGCGTAGGCAGTTGGGATGCTTCAAGTTCAATGAATTCAAGGTTGAGCGGATTCTCAGCAATGTCGCGCTTCGTCGCTTTATCCGTCAATCCTTCTTTTAACGTAATGAGTCCGGCCGTTTCGTATAATCGTAGCGCACGGAGCTCGTTCGCCGGGTCATTCGGGACGGCTACTTTATCGCCTTCCTTTAAGTCCTTGATATCCGTCAACTTCTCTGAATAGAGCCCCATCGGGAAAGCGACCGTCTTGAAGACGTCGTCAATCTTATATCCCTTGTCCGATTTTTGCAGTTCGAGGAACGAGAGCGTCTGATAGCTGTTCACGTCGAGACTTCCTTCGTCGAGAGCGGTGTTCGGGGTGTTGTAATCGTTGAATACTTTGATATCGATTTCGAGCCCATCTTCTTTTGCGAGCTCCTGTACTTTCTCGGCGATTTGCTCGTGTGGTCCACCAGTCACGCCGATCGTTAGCTCTTTCGTGCTTAGCGTCTCGCTCGCCTCGGATTGTCCGCACGCTGAGAGTGCGATGGCCGCAAGGATAGATGTACCTGCCAAAATGGTTTTTTGTTTAATGTTCATGAATGATTCCTCCTCCAAATGAAAAGCCCGCTACTCAAAAAGAGCGGCGGGCACGACACGTGAAAGTCGGACACGCTCATCTCCCAGACGTCTCGTCTGTTGGAATTAGCACCATGATCATTTCTGATCTGGTTGCCGGGTTTCATCGGGCCAGTCCCTCCACCACTCTTGATAAGCAATCGGTTCTATTATTTTGTTATTATATTACTGATAAAAGAATTATTTGTAAACTATTTCTTGAAGATTTCTCAAAATTTCTTTTAATTGCTCGGTATCTTCTACCTTGTGAATGCCTTGAATCGTCATTTCTTCGACGACATAATCGACCAACTCATCGATTTGGTCAAAGCGAATCCCAAGTTGTTCAAGTGACGTCGGAGCGGCGATCGCTTTTAGCCAATTCTCGAGGAATGAGGCGTCTTCGGATGAAGCCAATCGTTCTTGAACGATCAGCCCGAAGCCTACCTTGTCCCCGTGCAACCAATGATGCGTCGAATCAAAACGACTGAGTGCGTTATGCACCGCATGGGCGACGGCGACTCGGGTGCCGGCGTCACCGAATCCACCAACGGCACCACCGATGGCGAGGACATGATCGACGATGGATCGGATGTCCGTGCCATAATGGCGGAAATCATCTTCACGAATGGACAAATCCATCAACGCTCCGCACTGTGCAGCAAGTGAGAGCCCCGACTGAATCCCTGCGTCCCTTGATGTTGTTCCGCTAATATATCGAGCCTCGAACCACTTTGCGACCGTATCAATCACACCGGCTCTGAAATAGTCATAAGGTGAGTCGCGTAACAGTCGTTCATCCGCGATGACGCGCTCGATGACGACGGGGAACGTATCGTACCGTAAATATGTACCGTCTTCTCCATAGATCACGCTGAGCGGGGTGAAGGCGGCACAGTTTGACACAAGTGTCGGAACGACGATGAGCGGGACAGACTGGGTGAATGCAATCCGCTTCGCCGTATCAATCAATTTACCGCCACCGACGGCAATCCAGACGTCAGGTCGATGCGCTTTTAGTCGTTCGACTTCTTCGTCTGAACATTCCCCCTTGAATCGTACGCTCGGAATTTCTGCTAGACGAGGGGACACGCGAATCGCTTCATCGTATCCGTTAATTCCTTTCAAAACGAGTGCCTCCCGATTCCCAATCAGTGAGTAAAGTTGATCGAGCGCATCGTTCGAATGGTCGTATTCCAGCACCGCTTGTCGAATCATTGATGGATCTCCTCGTAGGCTGCAAACAGTCTTTCAATCCGTTCTACCGCTTCATCAATCTTCTGTTCAGATGATACAAGGCCAAACCGGATGTGGTGCTCCCCCTCCGTTCCAAAGAAGTAGCCCGGTGTGACAGCGACGCCCGCCTCATGTAGTAACTTCGTCGAGAATGATTTTGCATCGCCTTCAGGTACTCTCGCCCATACAAAGAAAGAACCTTTCGGTGCCTCAATCTCCCACCCTGCCCGGCGTAACCCGTCAATCAATCGGTTTCGTCTTGTTTCGTAAAGTGAGGCTAGATTGTCACGTAAGTCACGCGGCGATTCTAACGCCACGATGGCCGCCTCTTGAATGGCAGAGAACACGGATACGTGGACATGATCTTGGTACGTATTGATCGCCTCGATGATATCTGCGTTCCCGACTGCGAACGCGACACGCCATCCCGACATGTTGAACGCCTTCGACATCGTATATACCTCAATCCCAATTTCTTTCGCCCCTTCGGCTTGGAGAAAACTTGGCGGGACATGCCCATCAAAGCCAATACTTCCATAGGCGAAGTCATGTACGACCATCAGATTATGGTTTGTGGCGAATTCAACCGTCTCCTCAAAGAAGGCTGGCGTCGCGACAGCGCCGGTCGGATTGCTCGGGTAGTTCAAATACATGAGTCGAGCATGAAGCGGATCGAGCGTGGTGTAATCCGGGAGGTAGCCGTGTTCCTCCTTTAACGTCAAATCGATGATGTCCGCTCCGGCGAGGCGCGCGCCCGAGATATAATCGGGATAGCCAGGGTTCGGGAGCAAGATGCCTTCACCTGGTTCGAGAAGGCATTGCGGAAGTGTAATTAAACCCGATTTGCTGCCAATCAAAATCGCCACTTCTTTTGCTGGGTCAAGGTCGACTCCGTATTCACGTTGATAAAATGCGGCCACAGCTTCTTTTAGTCGAGCCTGTCCCCGGAATGGTCCGTATTGATGAGTCGTCGGGTCGGTCAATGCTCGTTCCAGTGCCTCACAGATTGGAGCTGGTGTCGGTAAGTCGGGTGTGCCTTGTCCGAGTCGGATGACGGTCTTGCCACTCGCCTCGACTGCCGCGACTTCTTCTGCTAATCCGACAAAGTGTTGTGTTGGTAACGATTTTAATAACTTGGAACGTCTGTCTGCCATGATGGGTCCTCCTCATACGAAAAAACACCCCTTTCTGAGGAAAGGGGTGCTCGATACAGACGTATGTAGTCAACCACCTTTCCATCTCTCAAGGTCACCTTGCTGGAATTAGCACAGTATTTTGCAATCTGTTGCTGAAGCTTCATCGGGCCAGTCCCTCCGCTTCTCTTGATAGAAAGTGTCATTCGTTATGTAATTTTTGTATGTCCCTAAGTTAACCAGACATTCCCAACGGTGTCAAACATTTTTTTCAAGATGAACATCTATTGAATCCTTTTCAAAAAACATTCATAGTAAAAGAGTAGAAAAATTATATTTGTATGAGGGGATAGAGCATTGGAGCTTAATCGTCAACTTATTTGGAAACTGAGTGTAATCGGACTGATTTTACTCGTCTTATGGCGTGTCATCAGTGAACCAGATACCATCTCACGTGTCTTACAATACACGTTTCAGTTACTGACCCCCATCATCATGGGGATTGCCATCGCCTTGTTACTCAATACCGTACTCTCTTACATTGAAGAACGGTTCCATTTGAAACGGTATCAAGGATTACTCATCGTCTATATCACGTTCATCGGCCTCTTGGCGATTTCGGTCGTTACGTTGTTCCCGCGGATTTACTCAAGTCTCGCATCGTTGATTGAAGAACTACCGGTCTACATTCGACAAATTGATGCATTTCTTGGAGAAGTGAACAATTATTTGAAAGATTATAACGCGACCATCGCCAAAGCAATTGATTTTGCTCAATTCGAAGCACGATACTCGGGTTGGGTCGAGACGGCTGTACTTTCATCCGTCAGTTACGTCTCCAGCTTCACGATGACCCTGATTAACTTCTTGATCGGAATTGTGATCTCCATCTATCTCTTAAAGGACAAAGAAGTCTTTGCCCGTATGTTCAAGCGTCTTCTCTATGCGCTTTTACCTGTCGGCACTGCAAAGACGACAATCGACATTTTTCAAGAGATGGATTATATCTTCAAACGATATATTATCGGAAAGTCACTCGACTGTCTGATCATTGGAGTGCTAGCAGTCATTGGACTCTTGATCATTGGGGCCCCATATGCCCTACTTCTCGGAGTCATCGTCGGCGTCTTAAACTTCATCCCCTACGTCGGACCGCTACTCGGGATGATCCCAGCGTTTATCATCACCTATTTCTATGATCCGTTCACCGCCGTATTGGTACTCTTGTTCATATTCTTGTTACAACAGTTTGACGGATTGTGGCTCGGACCGAAGATTCTCGGAGATAGTGTCGGCATCACACCATTTTGGGTCATCACATCGATTATCATCGGAGGAAGCCTGTTCGGCCTCATCGGGATGTTCGTGAGCGTGCCGATCACGGCCATGATTCAAGTCGTCTTGTCTCGTCTCATCGATTATCGACTGAACCGAAAAAATCTAAACGAATTACTTTGATTCACCTCATAAATTTGTTGACACATTGAGGAAATGTGTCATACAGTTGAGGAGAAGAACACAATTAACAGAAAGGAGAGGTTCCCATGTCAGTAGTATCTTCGAAACCATTCACTCAAGTTCATACTGATTGGCAGGCACCTCTTCGATTGATTCATATCTAAGACGCCTGCCTATCGAGGCATGCATAAACAACGTGGGACGTCGTATGCCTTCATGCATATGACGTCCCTTTTGTGTCTAAAATTAAATAAAGCAGGTGACCTGTATGTTTCAATCACTCAAGCGGCTCGACCGCAACATTTGGATTCGTTTTTTAGGGGAAACGATTACGGGAATTATGATGTTCATGATTGCCCCATTCCTTGTTCTCTACTATAGTGACCAGTTAGATAGCTACCTTCAAGTCGGAATCATCATGGCGACTGGCCCAATCATGGCGCTCCTCGGTTCGATGATCGGAGGACGTCTAGCAGACCTGTATGGTCGAAAACCAATCATGATGATCGCAATCATTGGGGACGCACTTGCCCTCATCGGATTTGCGTTCGCCGACTCGTTCTGGCCGCTTCTTTTATTGAACGCGATGCTCGGACTGACGAACTCGCTCTTCCACCCTGCCGCAAGCGCGATGGTCGCCGATGTCACGGAGCCAGAGCATATGAACGAAGCGTTCGGACTTTTACGGATGGGACATAACATCGGCGCTGCATTCGGTCCACTTCTTGGTAGTGCGGTGCTGTTCATCGACCGCGAGCTCATCTTCTTTGCGGCGGCATTCGTCTTTGGACTATATGCGATTGCGCTCGGCACGTTCATACATGAGTCGTTGCCCGAGTTTACGGAAGATGAGACTCCAAGCAACCGGGAAGTGTTGCGCGTCTTTTATAACGATCGCGTGTTTCTCGTCTTCATCTTTGCGGGTATATTCATATCAATGGGATTCTCCGTCGTCGAGAGCATGCTACCACTCTTTTTAAAAGAATCGCTCCCGACGTATACCGCACAACAGAACCCATTCCCGTATCTGTTAGCACTGAATGGAATCATGGTAGTTCTTTTCCAGTTCCCGATTGCTTCAAAACTCGGGAACAAGCCGTTCGGTAAGGTCATGTTAGCAGGAGCGACCGTATTTGGTATCGGTATGATCTTGCTTGCGATTGTGCCTAGAGCCTTGTTCGCACTCGATACCCCTTACGTGCCACTCGTCGGGATCTTACTCGCCGTATATGCGTTTTATACGTTAGGTGAGATGATCATGTCCCCTGTTCAGCAGACATTCATCGCCTTGATCGCACCGGAGAATATGCGTGGTGCCTATAACGGTGCAGCGAGTATCCAATGGCTGATCGGCGGTGTCACGGCACCAATCATCGCAAGTGTCTTTTTTGACAATCGTGCCGGACACATCGCTTTGATCCTCATCGGTGGAGCGAGTTGTTTATCAGGCATCATCTATTGGCAGCTCGGACGTCATGTCCAAGCGACGGAAGCAAAGCAAAAGACGGCTTAACCGCTCATTGACCACACTCTCTGATTTCGGAAGTGTGGTCTTTTCATTCTTTTCATCTTTATTAAAATTTGAAATTATCATTCAATTCACTTTACAATCATAATAATCCTTTTTATGATAAAACGGTTAAGGAGGGATCTTTCATGGAAAGGATCGATAAACAGACAATCGTGGACAGTGTTCCACAAAAAGGCTTCTTCGGACAACCGAAAGGGTTGTTCACTTTATTCTTCACTGAGTTTTGGGAACGTTTTTCGTACTATGGCATGCGGGCCATCCTCGTATTCTATATGTACTATGAAGTCTCTGAGGGAGGACTCGGTCTAGACCGAAACGTCGCACTCTCAATCATGTCCGTCTATGGCGCGCTCGTTTATATGTCTGGGGTCATTGGGGGATGGCTTGCAGACCGGATTTTCGGGACGTCTCGCGCGGTATTCTACGGTGGTGTGTTCATCATGCTCGGCCACATCGTCCTCTCGATTCCAGGTAGTGTCGTCTTCTTGTTCATCTCGATGGCGTTGATCGTCATTGGTACCGGATTATTGAAACCAAACGTATCAAGTATCGTCGGAGACATGTACAGTGAGACGGATCGCCGTCGTGACGCTGGATTCAGTATCTTCTACATGGGTATCAACTTGGGTGCGTTCATTTCACCACTCATCGTCGGTCAAGTGCAAAAAGACTATGGATTCCACTGGGGCTTTGCGCTCGCGGCAATCGGGATGTTCGTTGGACTCGTCGTCTTCGTATTGACACGAAAAACGAACCTCGGCTTAGCTGGTTCGTATGTACCGAATCCGTTGACGCCTGATGAGAAAAAGAAAACGATAAAAATCGTCAGCATTGTCACCATCGGAATTGCCATTTTGCTTGCAATTTTGATTCCACTCGGATGGTTCACAATCAATACGTTCATCTCACTCGTCGGGGTGTTCGGTATCGCGATCCCGACGATTTACTTCATCATCATGTATCGCAGTCCGAAAACGACAGAGGTCGAGCGCTCGCGAATCATCGCCTACATTCCGCTCTTCATCGCCTCCGTCATGTTCTGGGCGATCCAAGAGCAGGGTGCAACGATTTTGGCGAGCTATGCTGATACACGGACTGACTTAGAGTTCTTTGGATTCACGTTGTCACCAGCATGGTTCCAATCACTGAACCCACTGTTCATCATCTTACTGGCACCGATCTTCGCTTGGTTATGGGTCCGACTTGGTGACCGCGAACCGAGCATTCCGACGAAGTTTGCTTTCGGGATCTTATTTGCCGGAATCAGTTTCTTGGTCATCCTGCTCCCAGCATACTTCAGTGGTCCGGATGCCCTCGTCAGCCCACTCTGGCTCGTCTTAAGTTATTTCATCGTCGTTCTGGGAGAACTAAGTTTGTCACCGGTCGGGTTGTCGGCTACGACTAAACTCGCACCAGCTGCCTTCTCCGCTCAAACGATGTCGCTCTGGTTCTTATCGAACGCTGCGGCGCAAGGGATCAACGCACAGCTGGTCAAGTTCTACACACCTGAGAACGAGATGCTCTACTTCGGCGTGATTGGTGGCGTCGCCATCATCTTAAGCTTGATTCTGTTCGCACTTGCACCGAAAATCAAAGTGTATATGCGTGGTATCCATTAATCATCAAAAAACGCCAGCCGATTCAATCGGCTGGCGTCATTTTTATTTTCGCACTTGAATGAGTGACAAGTAGCGATCGATCATATTGTGGTTAAAGTAGTCATGGAAGTTGTCTTGTTTCAGTGACTGAATCGATTCATGGAATGTCGCAGGCAGTGATGCGATGCCTTGGCTCTCGATTTGCTTCGCTGAATACTCGAACAAGTCGTCCTCGTTCGGAGAAGACGGAACGAGCTGTTGCTCGATTCCTTCAAGTCCGGCATAAATGAGCGCGGCAAGTGCCAAATATGGGTTCGCACTCGGATCAGGGTTTCGGACCTCTACACGAGTCGCACTTCCACGGGAAGCTGGAATTCGAATCATCGAACTGCGGTTCGATGGGCTCCAGCATATATTGACAGGTGCCTCGAATCCAGGAACGAGACGTTCGTATGATTCAGGTAGTGGATTCGTGAAGATTGCTGTGGCACGGGCATGCTTCAAGATTCCCTCGATGAAATGACGCGCCGTTTTCGACAATCCGTAATCCGCATCGACTTCGTCGAACGCGTTGGTCGTCGGATTTCCGGACTCATCATTCTTCCAGACAGAGATGTTCAAGTGCATTCCAGAACCGTTCACATCACGCAACGGTTTTGGCAAGAATGAGACGGATGCCCCTTTCTCCTTCGCCGCAATCTTGACGATTTCTTTAAAGAACTGAATGTTATCCGCTGTATGGAGTGCGTCATCGTACTTGATGCCAATCTCATGTTGCGCAGGAGCGACTTCATGGTGAACAGCCTCAATGTTGAACCCGACACCACTGAGACGGTTCGCGATGTGCTGTCGCACTTCATATCCTTTATCCTCTGAACGTGTCGAGAAGTATCCGGCCTCGTCATAAAATTCCCCGTTCTCGTCAAAGATGAAGAATTCCGGCTCTGCCCCGACGAATACCGAGTAGCCATCACGTGCTGCACGTTCGAGTGCATCCTTCAATACATTACGTGGGTCGTATTCATATCGCTCTCCCTCCGGAGTGCATACGTCACAGAAGAATGCCAAAATATTTTCCTCGCCGTCTTGCTCATACCGTGGACGATCTAAATCCGGTCTCAAGAATAAGTCTGAGTTTTTGATGGAAGAGAACCCGTTGATTGAAGAACCGTCAAACATCGTTTTTCCCTCAAAGACTTCAGGCAACAATTTTGCCGAAAGCGTCAAGAGTTTTAAATCACCGAGAACATCTGAGAAATATAGATGGATTTGGGTGATGTTTTTCTCTTGTACCGTTTTCTCAATATCTTGTTGCTTCTTTTTTGCGTCATCCTTGTCTGTTCCGAATAGATTTGCCATGATTCGTTAAAACCTCACTTCAATGGATTTGACAGGCAAGCTGTCTTTACGCACCGTTCGTACGCTTCTCTATAGTTCATAACCGAGTTCGATTTTTTCTAAACATGGAATTTCAGGAAAGGCAAAGTGGCTACATGCGACAAGAGTTGATATGATGGGTAAAGAATGTCACAGAGAGGGAGAACGCGATTGTATATTTTTATGACTGGTGGAACCGGATTTTTAGGAGGGCGACTCGCCAAAGAATTGATTCAACGGGGGCATCGCGTCTGTATGTTGGCGCGAACACCGGAGAAGGTACAGGCACAATTCACCGCTGAAGAACAAAAGTCGATTGATGTGTTATCAGGCGACTTGACGTCACATGCGCTCGGGGCCAATGAAGAGTTCATCGAGACACATAAAGGGAAAATTGATTTATTTCTACACATGGCTGCACTCGTCAAATTCGATGAAGAATTACGTGATGAATTGTTCGAGACCAATTTAACCGGAACGAAAGAGGCCCTTCGATTAACTAAGTTAATTGACTGCCATCGCTTTTTCCATGTGAGTACGGCTTACACGCTCGGCGCTAAAGAAGTTGGCGGGGAAACACTGTACGATGTGTCTCAGTCTTTTTTAAATCCTTATGAAGAGAGCAAGGCACACGCCGAGCAGGCGGTCTGGGAGTCACGGGATGAGCTTGACGTCTCAATCTTCCGACCGGCCATCATCGTCGGAGACTCGAAGACGGGAGAGGCCGACTCGAAGTTTACGATGTATGGATACATGCGCGCGCTCGAGCTATTCAAACGGAAACTGGAACGTCGTGGCCATGACTTCGAATCGATTCGATTGATCGGCTCTGCGACGGGCACTTCTAACCTTGTCCCTGTCGATTATGTAGCGGATGTACTACTCGCTGCCATCGAGCACGCGAAGGCGGGTACAATCTATAACGTGACGAACGACGCACCTCCAAAAAATGAAACAATGCTCGACTATATGAAAGAGTCCCTAGCATTCCCGCATTTAACGATCACGGAAACGCCCACATCGACACTAAGCTCAGTCGAACAGTCGTTCAATGATATGGTAAAAGTATTTAATCCGTATTTGAATCGGGACATTAGATTCCGTGACGACAACACGAAACAATTGCTTCAGGATGCCGGATTCGCTCCGCTCCGTCTCGATCATCAATCGTTACGTCGCATCGTGAATGCCTATTACAAAGCAAAATAAAAAATGGACCGATTTTTCCGGTCCATTTTTTATTTATCGCAAACAAGTACGATTTTACCGCCTTTGATTTCACGTTCGAGTGAATCTACCATCTCTTTTGTGAGTCCAAGACTCTCCATCTGTTCCATGCGATCTTCTGAATTGCTCGTGAATTTGGAAAGCAACGACTCGAACATTCCTTTCTCTGGGATTCGGTATGGTTGTACACCGGCCTCTGCTGCCAATCGAACGGTCAATTCTTCATCTTTGGCGAACAAGTAGATATGCTCGTTCACACATCCGCCTGACACCATCTCATTTACTTCATGGTCCACCGTGGTCATATCATTCACTACTCTTGTCTCTAACATGCCCCATCCTCCTAAACGTTCACAGTCATGTAATTCACTGTTTTTGTTATTCCCGAAAAATGAGGTGATAAACATACAATCAATCCCTTTCTTCGTTCGTGATCCATTCTTCGATGTCGAAATGATGCACGATTCCCTCGATTCGATCGTACTCCCCTTCTCTTTGAGTCCTACCCTCTAATCGAGCGGTCACTACGAACTGGGAATCGACAGTGCGGATACGAGATATGCGATATCCAGCTTGTTGTAATAATCCAGCGATAATTTCGACTTTCTCTCTCTCACCTGAACGGAATGTATGCATCCATCCCCCCTCTTTCTATTTCACTCCTTATACATGCTATCATATCGTTTCTGACATGTGATGCTATACTATGGATAGAGAAAAGGAGTGAGTTCTGTGCCAAAACAAGACTTAAATACAATCATGCTTGAATATTTGAATGAGAAAGAAGACTATGAAGCGTTTGCCACAAAGCTGAAAGCGCTCCTCAGTGAATTGTTGACAGAAGCCGGCATCCAGTTCCATTCAATCGTCGCCCGTGCCAAAGAAGCGGACAGTCTATATGCCAAACTCTCACGTAAGCCTTATCAATATCGTTCCTTACGTGACGTACAAGACTTGGCCGGGATACGGATCGTGACATACTTTCATGACGACGTACGCACCGTTGCGCAAATTTTAGAAGATGAATTCACCATCGACCGTGAACAGTCCATCGATAAGTCGACGTTGCTCGACTCCAATGAGTTCGGATATCTGTCTGTCCATTATGTCGTGGAATTAAGTGAGAAGCGACTTGCTCTCGGTGAATATCGCCGTTTTGCAGAAAAAGAGGCGGAAATTCAAGTCCGCTCGATCCTACAACACGCATGGGCCGAGATTGAACACGACCTCGGTTACAAAAATCCGAATGCCGTTCCTCCTGAAATCAAAAGAAGTTTCAGCCGGGTCGCTGGTCTATTGGAGATTGCCGACTCCGAGTTCGTGAACATTCGAAAACAGTTGCGAACATTCGAACAAGAAACGGTCGAACAGATTCTTGACTCTCCTGAAAAAGTGGCCATTACCCGAGATAATCTCAACTATTATATTGCGAATGATCAAACGGTCGAGAAACTAGACAACGCGATCTTCCAGAGCGAATGGCTACTCGAGACGGACCTCTCTGCCATCGTCGAGTTGACGAGAATGTTCCATTACGCCGATATCCGTACGTTCAAAGATTTGAATGACACACTTTCGACTTACTATACTCAAGCCGTCCAATGTGCAACCTTGTTGCCATCTTCTCTGTTACCGAGACAAGGCATGGGGGTCGTCTATGCCGTTCTCGCTAAATTGTTGGCGGAAGGCGACGATCCGCAGATTGAATTTTTCTTTAGACGGTTCTATCCGGACTTGAAACATTATGAAGACATCATTCAGCAAATTCGGGCAAAAGACGAGCCCCTATAACTTTACAGACAACATGTTTTTAATGTAGAATGTTTCTATGTTCTGAAGTATATATGAATAATATTATCGCTAGGAGGTAGTTTCGAGGATGACAACACCCGTACAGACCGCTTCACGTCGACAGCTCGTCGCAGACGCTGAACGTGGAATCCGGATGAACTATCGTGGAGTGAAAAAAAATCTCCGTTCGATGTTCTCACAGTATTTAACCCGCAATGAATTCTTCATTCTACGTTCTCTTTGTCAACAGAGTCCTCAAATCGCCTCTGCTCTGTCAAATGAGTTTCAATTTTCAGCTTCGATGATCACTGCGCTTGCCGATGAGTTGACGAAAAAAGGGTTGATCTCTCGCGAACGCAGCGAGCGTGACCGTCGTGTCGTTGAACTTCAGGCAACGGATGAAGGTCGTGAGTTGTTTGAGACGTTAGAGAGCATGAAGATTGAATATTTGATGGATGTCTTCACTGATTTTTCAGATGACGAACTCATTTTACTCTCAAAATTATTAGATCGTATGGATGCTTAATCCGAATATAGCCCTTCATCTTAACGGTGAAGGGCTATTTTTTGCGAAAAAAAAGAGATGCGACCCATCGGTCAGCATCTCTTCATCTTTACGTTTCAATCAGGTGGGCCGTGACCACGATCCGGTCCCGATACCCAAGATTCTCGTCATACGGTCCTGCACAAGTGATCAATTGAATCCGTTTTGACTGAGTCGCCGCAAAAATGGAAGCGAGCGGCACTTGGTCGAGGCGATACTGTTTCACACTGACCACTTCATACGTTGCGACTTGGTCTTTCCGTTGGAGCGTCACCAGTTCTCCGATCGGAAGTTGATCCAGATTCGCAAAGATAGCTGGACCATTCAGATCATCTAGATGACCCGATAGGACGACATTCCCCGTTGCGCCTGCTTTGGCTCCGTATTGATACCAACCGACTTGATTCACGTCAGACGGTGTGTCCATTCTTCCGGCCTCATCCTTCCCGACCGCTTCAATCGATGTATCAACATCGATTGAAGGAATGATCAGCCGGGCAGGGACGAAACTGTTCGAATGAAACGTTTGTCGATCTACCTGCTTCGAGGTCAAGACCTGCGGTTCGGCAAATTCAGCCGTTGGCATCACGAACGGTTTGTCAGGAGCTTCCGCTTGAGCGCTCCATACGAGAAATGTGATTGTTCCTAAGAAAATCAGTTTAAGCGTCTTGCTTCTGACGACGAAAGACGTAGAATCCAGCTGCTGCCGCTCCAACCACTGCTGCTGCGAGCAACCAGTTCATTGAAGCTGTTTGAGCAAGACCACCTTGTCCTGTTTCAGGAGCCATCGCCATTTCCCCACCATCAGCGGCGAGAAGGACTTCAAACGCTGGTTCTCCTTCAAGGAGTCCGATTGCGAATGCTGTATAGTTTTTGCCACCTTCGAGTGCGACACCGTCAAGTGCTTTGACGACGTCAGTCGCTCCAGCCGGGCGTACTTCAAGGTCATACGTTCCAGCATCGAGTGTGCCGTAATCACTTACTGCTTTGAACTCGAGGTTTGAGAAGAGTGGGTCGCCACCTTTAGGTGCGACATCAACCGCTGGTGCATCTGGTGCGAAGTGAGCGACACGAACTTTAGATTTACCATCTTCAAAGTTTGCATCGTCTTCCATTGCAGCGATTTCGATGTTTTCAAGTTGACCGATCGCAGCGGCTGTATAGAACTTGCCTGCCTCGATTGAGAGGTCTGCTGCGACGACGACTGTTTCAGCGTCACCTGCCGGCTTGATTTCAACGTTGTAATCCCCTGCAGGAAGTGTCAAGTAGTCTGTGAGGTCCTTGAATTCTGCTCCCTCGACCGCGACTTCCCCATCCACGTACACGTCAACTGCCGGTGCATCAGGTGAAGCATGTAGCACACGGACCATCGCATTTTCATGTCCATCCGCGCTAACCGGTAAGACGAAAGCGAAAGCCAGTGCTAGAGTACCCAGTAAAGACATCAACTTCTTCATGTGAAATTTCCTCCTTTTGATCTTTGGTAACCCACGACTTGCATACAACAAATGTGATGCAGTGCTACATGGTGTGCTACATCTGATTGCTATGTAGCTCGGTGACATCTTAAACTTAAGACAATCCGACAATGACGTAAAGGGGGCACTATGCCCTGAATGTGCTCCGATATGCTAACGGACGAAAGCGCTACCTTTACATAAAATGTAGTTCCCTTCCACCCAAATATAAAACCACTCAGTCTGCGACTAAGTGGTTTTATTTGCCCATTCGATATCATTGACAAAGACGGCATCGACTTGAAGCGCTAAACAACGCTCCAGTTGGAGTTGTGTTTTAATCGTATATGGTCTGATTGGAATCCCTTGATGTTGCAACGAGCGTACTTCTTCGTCTGTGATGCGATCGATGTGCGGATGGACCGAATCCGCTCCGACTAATCGAAGATATCCTGAAATGTCATAAAGCGGCTGTGCAAGCAGAATGGCCGCCTCGATATCCGGTCGCATCTGTTTCAATCGGTGAATGGTTTCGTGATTGAATGAGGAAAAGAGAATGCGGGACTCATGAATCCCGGCGGACTCGATCGTATCGATGATGCGAGATTCAATTCCTTCATATCGTAGGACATCCGTCTTCACCTCTAAGTTCAAAATGACCGATTCCTCATTCACAAGGTCGAACAGCTCCTCGAGCGTAGGGATGTGTTCTTCTAGACCATGACGTACTCCAGCATTAAACTGTCTGAGCTCATCATAGGTATAGAGTGAAACTTGTCCTCTTCCGTCAGTCGTCCGCTCGAGCGTCTCGTCATGGATGAGAACGAGGACACCGTCCTTTGTCATGTGAACATCCGTCTCGATTCCGTCTGCCCCGGCCTCGAGTGCGAGCTTGAATGCCGACATCGTATTCTCCGGCCGATGTGCCATCACGCCACGATGTGCAAATCGTTTCATTTGGCAACTGTCTGATATTTTTTGGTCAAATATCGAACGAGTGGTTGGACCGAAATGGCTTGACCTGTCACTTGTTGAATGAGTTCGTTCGGTGTGAGACGTTTTCCATATTGATGAACGTTCTCCTGTAGCCACGCTTTGATTGGTTCGATTTCGCCTTCTGCAATCAACGTCTCAAATTCCGGAAGGGCTGATTTCAACGTTTCCGTCAACTGGGCCGCATAAATTAACCCCAGGGCATAGCTCGGGAAGTATCCGAATGAACCGCCTGCCCAATGGACGTCTTGAAGGACTCCTTTAGCATTTGACGGAACATCGAGTCCGAGATATTCTTTATACTTTTCATTCCATGCTGCAGGAAGCTCATCGACGGACAACGTCCCTTGTATGAGTGCCTTCTCGAGCTCATAGCGGATGATGATGTGTAGACTGTATGTCAATTCGTCAGCCTCAATCCGAATAAGAGATGGTTTCGCTTCATTCACACCTCGATAGAAAGTGTCGAAGTCGATCGCAGCGTATGTCGGATGAAGCGATTGTAGTTTCGGATAGACGCGATGCAAGAACGCTTCGCTTCGTCCGATGAAGTTCTCAAAGAAGAGCGACTGGGACTCATGAATCCCCATCGACGCACCGCCGCCTAGTCCGAGTTCATCGAGCATCGGGTCGATTTGCTGCTCATACGTCGCGTGCCCCGCTTCATGCATCGTACCGAACAGTGCATTTCTGAAATCTGCTTCATCATACTTCGTCGTAATCCGGACGTCGCGGCGATTGATGGTGATTTCGAACGGATGCACTGTCGCATCCAATCGACCACGTGATAAGTCGTAAGCGACGACATTCATCCAGTCATGACAAATGGTTTCTTGAACATCCGCCGGCATCGACCAGTCCATAGAGAGTGATTCTTTTGGTAGCTGCTGAATAAGAGGAACGAGTTCGTCTCGGAGCGAGGCGAACAATTCGTCTAAGAGCTCGACCGTCATGCCCGGTTCGAAATCATAGAGCAATGCATCGTACGGATGTTTCTCATAACCGAAATATTCCGCAAATTTTTGCTGGAATCCGATAATCTTTTTAAGGTATGGCGCGAATGCGTCCCAATCATCCTGATCTTTCGCTTTTTCCCACGCCGTCTCAGCTTCTGAGACGAGCGTTACGTAAGCTTGATACTCATCATGCGGAATCTTGGCATTTCGATCGTATTGCGTCTTCGCGACTTCAAGTGAACGCGCTTCAACGTCAGATAGACTCTCTTCATCCGCCATCCGTTCCAGTAATGAAGCGAACGACTCGCTCGTCTGTCGTTTGAATGCCTCGGTCGACAAATAACCGATTGTCTCTGCTCGGAGCGGTGCCGACTGTTCCGGCATTTGTGTACGCATGTCCCAATATAAGAGAGAGATTGCTTCATCGAAGGCACGCAGTTGTTTAAAATGTTCACGCCATTCTTTTGTTACTTCCATCTGTCTTTCACCCCTATGTGTTATTCTGTTCTCTTTCTACTTTATTATAGCTGTCAACCTTTGCCTACACCAGTTTACAAATCTTCTCGCTTACTGTAGGAAAGTGGTTTTGTGGCAGGACCCTCTAATACAGCCCCTTTTGCATCGAAACGAGAGCCGTGGCATGGACAATCCCATGACCGCTCGGCATTGTTCCATTTCACTGTACAACCGAGGTGCGTACAGGTCAGGTTGACGACATGGCACTGGTTATCCAAATCTCGATAGACGCCCTTGGTCTTCCCATCAACTTGCACGATTCCTCCCTCGTCTAGCTGCAGGTCTTGTACATCTTTTCGTTCGAGCATCCGATTTACTGTCCCTTTCGTGAATTGAGCGGCAGTATCTAAGTTTGTTTTGAGAAATGCACTGATATCACTAGGTTTAACCGTTTGACGGAGCGGTGAGACCAGCTCGACGAATCGGTTCGCATGACCTGTGAGTCGGTCCGCGAGCAAGGTGCCGGCAGCGATTCCGTTCGTCATCCCCCATTTCGAAAATCCAGTCGCCACAAAGAGATCTGGTTCTCTCTTGAACATTTGCCCTACGTAAGGAAGTCCATCTAAGGTGATAAGATCTTGGGACGACCACCTATGAGATGCCCGATGCGTTCCAAAATGTGCCTGTGCGTCATTCTCCAATCGATCATATCGGAGACGCGTATCTGTGACTTGCCCAGCGGTATGCCCCTCACCTCCAACTAGTAAATAGCTTTTTCCGTTTTCACTATAGGATCGAAACGAGCGATTTTGCTGTCCAACCTCTAAATACATCCCTCTGAGTGGTCGACTCTCCACTTCACAGGCAACGATATACGATCTTTCGATTGAAAACTTCGACACGTACAACCCGCGCAGGTCATTGAATGGATAGTGGGTCGCAATCACGACTTGATTTCCCTGTACCCTTCTACCGTTAGATGTAGTGACTACTGGACGTGGTCCCTGACTCACTTCCGTCGCTCTAGAATTTTCATAAATCTTTCCTCCGAGACGAACAAAACGTTCCGCTAATTCACGTAAGTATTTCACGGGATGGAATTGAGCTTGGTCATGGATCACCAACGCCTGCTCGATCGAGAACGGGAGAGCCTTTCTCACTTCTTCCGTCGCTTCTCCTCCGTCAATCTTCAAACGACGATACGCATCCAGTTCTTTAGTAAGTTCTTCGTTCGGTTCCCTAGAGTAAAGAAACGATTGTTCATTCGCGTAATCGCAGTCAAACCCTTCTTCAATTTGTTTTTTTAGATAGATGAGCGCTTCTGAGTTGAACTCGTAATATAAACGAGCGATGGACTCATCAAAATGACGAATGAGCTTATGATAAATCGTCCCATGTTGAACGGAACATTTTGCCGTCGTATGTCCCGTCGTCCCATGTCCAATCTCTAACGCTTCTAGAAGCGTCACTTGTTTCCCTCGCTTTTGGAGTTCATAGGCGCAGACGAGTCCCGCAATCCCTGCCCCGATGACGACGACTTCGGTCGATTCCGAAACGGAAAGGGATGGATACGGCGTCCAAGTATCATGTTGACGCCAAATGGAGTTCGTGAACGGATAACGATGCATGACGCATCCTCCTCTCTAAAAGTGACATCTTTACCCTTATACCCGAAACACAGTTCTTTCATCGCCGATCAATCATTGACCTAGTTCTTTATTTTATTAGCGAAAAAAAAGAGCGTTTTCTATTATGTTTATAGAGTAACCAAAAAAGGAGGGACTTTTGTTGACCCGTAGAAGGAGACACCGAAGAAGAACGTACATCATGCGAAGAATGATTGCCGCGGTCGTTTTACTCGGAATCATCGCACTGATCCCGACGTTGGTCGGATTTAAACAAGATAAAGAAGCACCGACATTAGCAGAAGCGTCCACACCAAAAGCTGAACCGATGAAGACAGGTCCGCTTTTCCCGGAGATCGACATGGGTTCATGGAGTCCGAGTGAGACGAAGATGATTTCGGATGAGGAAATCTCTGTTGGTGCACTAACTTTCGTCAATGTGACCAAACAAGAGATATTAATCGATAAAAACGCCAATGATCGTGTGTTTCCAGCCAGTACGACCAAATTGATGACGGCACTGCTTGCTTATGAGAAGGCATCTGCAGCGAATGAACTCGACCAACCAATCATTACGATTCAACAGTCGACACTCGATATTCCATGGGACAGCCATATCGCGCATCTTGCCATCGGGGATACATTGACAGTTCGTCAAGCACTTTACGCCACGCTACTTGAATCCGGAAACGATGCTGCGAACAGCCTTGCGGAATACACGAGCGGGTCGACCGAGGCCTTCGTTCAATTGATGAATGATCGAGCAAAGGTTTTAGGATTGACTGGAACGCATTTCGTAAATGCGCATGGCTACTCGGATCCGAATCATTATACGACGGCGAACGACATGGCTAAAATCGCCTTCGCATTCAGTACATACCCGGAGTTGATTGAAATTGCCGGGACTTATGAATTTAAAGCCGAATTTAAAGATAAAGACGGTAACGGCAAACGTCGTTGGTGGTATCACCTCGGTTCATCGGTTAATGAACGAAGTGTCAACTACTCCAAGTTTGTGACCGCCACGAAGACGGGTTATACGGACGAATCCGGATATACCATGGTATTCATCATGAAACATAATAGCGAAACATATATCTTGGTTACGATGCAGGCGAAGTCTGGACAAACATTCCCGACGATGCGACTCGTTGAAGAAAAAGCATTCAAATAAAGAAGTAAAGAGCATTCAAAGATGCTCTTTTTCTTATGATTATAAATATGTTTTCTGAAAAATTTCCCATAAATATTACATTCATGTTACACAGGAAAGTCCTTAGCATTTCAAATATTCAGAATATTTAAACTTTTTACCTGAAAATTTTAGCCTTCATCCGTTGGTATAATGGGCTTTAGAGCTATTTTTATGAAAAAGTGTCAGTTTGCAATCATTTCAAAGGTTCTGTAAGGTAAAGCACAAGTTCGCATTTTCAACTTTTGTTTTTAACTGTGTGATGTCTTCACACAATCGCGAACGAGTTGATTAAATAGATCTTTTAACTTAATAGGAGGTAATTCAATGCTATGGCAAGAATGGGTATCAATCGCGCTTTATCTCGTGATGATGCTTCTTATCGGATACGTTGCGTATAAACGAACGACCGATTCATCAGATTATATGTTAGGTGGCCGTAAAATGGGGCCAGGCGTTACAGCCATGTCAGCCGGAGCTTCGGATATGAGTGGTTGGATGTTAATGGGACTACCGGGTGCAATGTATGCAACTGGACTATCAGCAATTTGGTTAGCCGTTGGATTGGTCATCGGAGCTTACTTGAACTACTTGTTAGTTGCTCCACGACTTCGCGTCTTCACAGAGATGGCGAACGATTCGATTACGATTCCAGACTTCTTAGAGAATCGGTTCCGAGATCACTCGAACTGGCTACGGATCCTTTCTGCATCCGTCATCATCATCTTCTTCACGTTCTACACGTCAGCTGGACTTGTATCCGGCGGGAAGTTGTTTGAAAGCTCATTCGGATTAAATTATCAGACAGGTGTCATTGTCACAATTAGTGTCGTCATCTTATACACCCTCTTCGGTGGATTCACGGCAGTTAGTTGGACGGACTTCGCACAAGGTGTCATCATGTTCTTGGCGCTCGTGCTCGTACCATTCGTCGCTTTAACAGATATCGGTGGAGTAGACACTGCTGTCAACTCTGCAACGACAATCAATGCCGATTTGTTCGACCTCTTTAAAGGGACGACGACACTCGGGATTATCGGTCTCCTCGCTTGGGGACTTGGTTACTTCGGTCAACCACACATCATTGTTCGCTTTATGGCAATCCGTGATGTGAAATCATTGAAAACGGCTCGTCGTATTGGGATGAGCTGGATGACAGTATCTATCATCGGTGCCGTCATGACAGGGTTCGTCGGAATCGCTTATTTCCGAGGACAAGGAAATCCACTCGGGGACCCGGAAACAGTCTTCATTCAATTCTCTGAAGTCTTGTTCCACCCGTTCATCACTGGTTTCTTATTGGCAGCCATCCTTGCTGCGGTCATGTCGACGGTATCGTCGCAATTGCTCGTCACATCATCTGCGTTGACAGAAGACTTCTATCGTAAGTTCTTCAACAAAGATGCAAGTGAGAAGACGATGGTCCTTGCCGGACGTGTTGGTGTCTTGCTAGTAGGAGTTGTAGCGACACTCATGTCACTCAACCCATCAAGTACAATCCTCACACTCGTCGGATATGCATGGGCTGGATTCGGTTCTGCATTTGGACCAGCAATCCTCTTGTCACTTTACTGGAGCAAGATGACGCGTCAAGGTGCCCTCGCTGGTATCCTCGTCGGTGCCATTACCGTCATTCTCTGGATCGTCACTGGACTTTCGACAGTCCTTTATGAAATGGTACCTGGCTTCTTCTTGAGTATGTTGGCAATCGTGCTTGTCAGTAACTTTACTAGCCAGAAAGAACAAAAACGCATCAACCGTGAATTCGGTGAAATGGAAGCTGAATTGGCAGCTGCGAAGAAAGAGTAACGATTCACACAAAAACTCGGTTCCCTATAAAGGGACCGAGTTTTTTGTTTTACATCGATGCTGCGATTAACCAGACACGAATCACAAACGGTACGAGAACCAACACGAACATTGCGTTTCGCATCCACCGATTTCGGTTCCAATAGTACGCCATTAGTACGAACGGATGCAATGCGACCAATTCGTATGGATTGAACCAAAACCATGTGAGAATCAGTACGATTAAAAAGTACAATACTGATTTTTCTTTCGACGTTCGGTATTCACGCCACATATCATAAGCGCCTTTGAAGAAAGCGATGAATGTTGCAATCCAGAATACGATGACAATCACATTATCAAATCCACTAAACAACTGAGTAACCACCTTTTAGGAAGGATTTTCTACATAAAAACCGCCCCAGTAAATATGACGGTACGTAAACTCTTTTCCACTTTCTACAGTAATCACAATTTCATCTTCCGTCAACACGAGGACGTGAACCGGTACCTCACCCTGGCGAAGCATTGGGCTAAATAATTGAAACTGTTTGTTCAACCATTTGCGCTCTGAAAAGTTTTGATAGTGATGTAGAGAAAGCATCGGATGGCTCAAGTATGCAGCACCAACTATTGCGACAGCGATCGGTGGCGCGCCGATTTCCATCATGAACGAGAAGACGAGAACAAGTGATAGCACCCCATACGCGAACTCTACTAATTCCATGAGAGAAGCTCGGCTAGCTATCACATATTGAATCACACGAAACATGAGATACAAGATGATACTGACAATCAAGTATTCAGAGAATGGCGAATGTCGGAACGATACATCCAAATAGAACAAAACAGGTAACAGTAGGATCCATTTCCATAGATGTAAGGCGAGGTAAAACAATGATTGATCGATGAAACGACGATTGTGTACGAGCCGTTGCATATCCATGTTTCCCACCTCCGCTTAGATGATGTGACCTTACGATACCATTCCCTATTCTTTCGAATGATAACTAGCAATTACACGTCTAACGAAGTTTTTCTTTCCTCTCGATTAACGTCGCATTCAACAGCCCACCAAGCAAGATGACAGAGGCAGCGAGATAGAACCAAATCAATAAGACGATGAATGCACCGAGTTGACCATAAAACTGCTCGTAGTTTGCGAATTGTGAATAGTAACTAAACACGTTCGAGACAAGCAGAATCCCTACTGTTGCAAAAGCGGCTCCGGCCCAACTATTTTTAAATGTTCCAGACACACTTGGCAACCACTTATATACAAATACGAATACAGTGAATAGAAGACCTGTTCCGATGATCCATCTGAAGTAAAACCAAATCTGCGCATATGTCGTGACAATCTCATCGATGAACAACACGTATGAAGAGATTTCTCGAAGTGCCGTCTCAATCACAGGGACGAGCAATGAAAATGGCAACACAAACATGAGCGCCAAGGTGATGGCGATATCCTGTAAGACACCCCTCCAAAAGGCTTTATTACGAACAGCCCGGTAGGCATCGTTCAATGCCCGCACGAGAGATTGTACGGCCATCGATGAGATCCAGAGTGCTGGTAAGATACTGAATGATGCCAATTTCAATTTGGAGTTGTCGAATACGGCTTCAATGTTCCCTTCTAATAGCTTGTAACTGGCTTCAGGCATGATGAGTGATAACGCTTGAATCACATCGCCACTCGTAAACGGTAAAAATCCAACAATCCCTAATACGAATAATAAGAACGGGAACGTGGATAAAATGAAATAATAGGCTAACATGGCCGCTTGATCAAAAAAACGTTCTGTAAAAAATCGCTTGACGATTGTCAAAAATACTTGTTTCATCGTTACTCTCTACTTTCTTTTTATAATATAATGCGGTATTTGAAATAATAAGTTCAAAATGAAGAGGAAGCCCCTGTTGCCAGGGACGTCCCATTGATTGATGATCCTTCAACTAATTTCTTCTTTTTTTGTTTCCCACGCTTCAATATGTTCTTTACCAGGAAGTTCGACACCATCTTTAAAGAATTCCGGGTCTCTTCCTTCTTTCTTTTGGGCCATATAGTCGTCGAGGAGCGTCTTGGCAACTTTACTCAATCGGAAAATCGCATACATGTTGACGAGTGCCATCAAGCCCATAAAGATGTCGGCAATCGACCAGACGAGTCCCGCAGATCGTACCGAACCGAACATGACCATTCCGACAACGGCAATCCGATAGATTATCAAATATCGCTTCTTCTCGGATATGAACTCGATGTTCGTCTCTCCATAATAATAATTGGCCAAAATCGAACTGAAGGCAAAAAGTAAGATGGCGACAGTCATGAGAGTCGTCGCAATCGGTCCGATTTCAACGAGAAGCGCCTCTTGGGCAAGCTCAATCCCTTGGAAGGCTTCAGAGCCTTCCACTCCTGAAATGAGGACAATCATCGCTGTTGCGGTACAGATGAACAAGGTGTCAACGAATACGCTAAGCGATTGAATCAATCCTTGCTTGACCGGGTGACTCACCTCAGCGGTAGCTGCGGCGTTAGGGGCAGACCCCATACCTGCCTCGTTCGAGAAGAGACCACGTCGAATTCCTTGGAGGACGGCTGCACCGACCGCACCACCGAACAACTGTTGGAAACCGAGGACACCTTCAGAGAAGATGGCGGAGAAGACCTGTGGCACGACATCAAGATTCGTAAGGACAACCCAAATAGCGAGTAAGATATAACCGCCCGCCATGATTGGTACGATGATTCCCGATAAGGTCGAGATGGAACGAATCCCACCGAAGATGACGATAGCGGTGACAACGGACAAGATGATGCCGACCCAGACCGTATCGATCTCAAATACGTTATTCACGGAGAGTGCGATTGTATTTGCCTGGACGGAGTTGAACGCAAAACCGAACGCGAACGTAATCAAAATGGCAAATACGATGCCTAACCAGCGTGCACCGAGAGCCCGCTCAATATAGTACGCCGGACCACCGCGCCAAGCTTTGCCGTCATGCACTTTATACACCTGGGCGAGCGTACTTTCAACAAACGCCGAAGCTGCTCCGATCAAGGCGATGAGCCACATCCAAAATACTGCCCCGGGACCTCCTAAGGCAATGGCCGTCGATACGCCGGCGATGTTCCCCGTACCGACACGAGCAGCCGTTCCGATGGCGAACGCTTGGAAAGATGAGACCTGTCCTTTCTCATGCTTGATTCCTTTCACGAATAAGAGTTTAAACATTTCCGGTAACATTCGAAATTGAACGAACCCCATCCGAATCGTAAAATAAAGACCTCCTGCAATCAATACGAAGATGAGAAGGTACGACCATAAATAGTCATTGATTTGCATAATCAGTTCACGAATATCCAACGAAATCGCCTCCTTTTATCGGGTTTTTACCCGGTCTGAATATGACGGAAACAGTATGTTCACCGCACTTCCTTTAGAATCTCTTCACAGAGACGATGTGTCTCGAGACTGTCTTCCGCGACAACGGAGGCGTTCGGTTCCCCACGAAGTAAACGTAAGAAGTCTTCCACAAGGTCGATAAACCCTCGACGTTTCAAATTCGACTCCCATGGGTCGAGTGACCATTCTTTCACACCGTCTCGTCCATAGTCTGTAATCCGCTCCACATCACGTGTGACCCGCTTCACGGTCGGTGACATGACTTCCATTACTTCTTCGGTGCAACCGTTGTCTCGGTTCATCCAACCGATTGCCTCGATTCCCCCTGCCTTGAAATGAATCATCACTTGTTTCAGCACATCCCCTTCAAATCGAGGTGTGACACGTAAACGTTCGACAGGCTGAAGGTCGGTCAAATAACGGAGCGTATCGACGACATGCACGAAATCCTCGATCACAAATTCACGAAGCGATGCCGGTTTATACGTTCTGTTCTTTTGAATGAAGACCATATTTTTTTCTTCGACTTGTTTGAGTGCCTGTGTGGCCGTGGCAAATCGGCGATTGAAGCCTGTGACGAGATGGACGCCTTTCTCTTTAGCAAGTGCGACGAGTCGTTCCGTCTCTCCAAGAGTGAACGTGATCGGTTTGTCGATGAAGACATGCTTTCCTTGCCGTAGACAATACTCGGCTTGCTCATAATGAACAGCTGTCGTCGAATGAATCATGACCGCATCGATTTCTGTCATCGGCACGGCGTGTAGGTCTGTGTACCCTCCTTTGAAACGAAAGGTCGAGATGATATCGTGTAACTTCTGTTCATCCCTTGAGACGAGATACACATCAACGTCCTTTAATCCGGCATATACAGGTAGATATGCTTTTTTGGCGACATCCCCGATGCCCACTACTAAAATATTCATTTGCTCACTCCTCCAATATTATGTAGAAAGCCCGAAGCGATTGCCTCGGGCTCACGTAATAGATACAATCTCAAAACTTGTGATCGGTTCACGAATCGCGTCAGATACAATCTGGTAAGCCGCATGTAATTCTTCTTGATTATTTAAGTCCGGCACACGGTCCATTTCTACCTCGACCGTCCGAGTGTTCTGTTCTTTCACATGTAACTGATATTCGACTGTATACTTTTCCATCATCTGTCCCCCTCTAATTATACATATGTTATGTATATCCTGTTACACGGATGATGAAACAAGTGAGTTTGTTCTAAGAAAACAGAAAAATGACCGCTCAGGTGAACGGTCATGGATTCATCATTCTGATTTCGGTTTTGCGTCACGGTCCGGACGTGGGCGACGCTTTCCGAAGTACTGGTAATATTGCGTCTCGATATTTCCGTTGTACAGCTTCCGACGCTTCGTCGCCGGGCGCCCGTATGCCTTCTCGAAGTCTTCATAACTCGTCAACATATAGACACTGTAACCAGGGTATTTCGCATATTGTTCCCCGATCCGTTCGTACAAGTCGATGATTTCTTCTTCTGACTGAAGTCGTTCCCCATAAGGTGGGTTTCCGATGATGACCCCGTACTCTTCTTTCGGCTTCAGTGCGGCTGCGTCACTATGGACGAATGTGATCGCATCACGGACGTCAGCGAGTTCCGCATTGTCTTTTGCAAGTTTCACCATCCGCGGATCCAAGTCGATTCCATAGATTTTTAACGGTTTATCCCACTCCGCCTTCTCATTCGCTTCATTGATTGCCGCATACCAGGCTTTTTTCGGGATGCATGTCCAATCCTGTGCGAAGTATTCACGGTTGATACCCGGCGCGATATTTCGTCCAATCATCGCCGCTTCGATGGCGAGCGTCCCTGAACCTGTAAATACGTCATAAAACGGCATGTCCGGACGCCAGTTTGTCAATTGAATCATCGCCGCTGCCATCGTCTCTTTGAGTGGAGCTTGCGAATGAAGCTCACGGTAGCCTCGACGGTGAAGTGGACCGGACGTATCGATCGTGATGGTCGCCACATCTTTCAAAAGAGCGACTTCGATTGGGAATTTCGCGCCTGACTTCGGCAACCATTCTCCCTCTTTACGATAGCCGCGTTGCATCGCTTCAACGATCGCCTTCTCCGTGATTTTCTGACAGTCACGAATCGAGAACAGCTTTGATTTGACCGAGCGTCCGTCGACCGTGAACGCCGCGTCCCACGGCATGAGGTCGGTCCATGGTAACGCTACGACCCCGTCAAACAATTCTGTAAACGTTGTCGCCTTGAACTCGGCAACGACGAGTTTGACCCGGTCTGCTGTCCGCAACCACATGTTCAGACGTGGGATGTCTTCCATTTCCGCGTCGATATAAATCCGTCCGTTCTCGACTTCGCACGTGTATCCTAAATCCCTTACTTCTTTTGCCACAAGTGCCTCGATTCCCATCGCTGCCGTCGCAATCAGTTTACGTTTTGCCATCTAAATCGCCTTCCTTCTACATAAATATCTTTCAGTCATTTTGTAAGTTGTAAAAAAATCATGAAAAAAGGAGCTCAAGTATATGTGCTTGAACTCCTTGTCGTTGTCAGTTGAGACTATGTTGTCCTGTAAGCCATGTTCTGTACTCCGGTGCTCATAGCGGTCTCCCTGGCACGATGGAGTGACAATCATCTATCTGCGCACATCAGCGCCCTCCGTCCCGTTCGATTCCGGTCTGGAAGTTCCCCTACCATAGTTTGGGTTTCTCGCTCGTGGGGTTTACCTCGTTCCACTCTGAACGTTTCCGATCAGACTCCGTCACTGTGGCACTTTCAAGAAGCGGACACCATATCCGAGGACTTAGGTGTTTCTTCTGCCGTCAACTTGCGTTGCCTACACTTATCGTTTCGTGTAGCACGATCACTACAGCCATCACAGGCTGTGCGAGCATGGACTTTCCTCAAGACTTGCGTCCCGCGATTGTCCAGACTTCATAGTCACTTCAACCATTGTAGCTGAAATTTGAACGGTTGACAACTTAAATTCGAAACTTGATTTTACGTTCAGTCAGCGCTAAAATAAGGCGTGTTCATTGAATAAGGAGGGATTTTGATGCATCAGGATGCAAAAAACGGTTGGATTCAACGTCTGACTTATGTAATAGAAATCGATGACATTAAAGTGCTCCACCCGAACAACGGCGTGTTCGCCTTCTACCGAAATAATCGTCTCGTCCGAGGGTTTGAACCGTTCGACATCAAGGCACCGAACGAACTCTCGAAACGACCTTATCATTTTGACCATCACAATTTAGCACATCTCGAGGAGCGCTTCCCGGACGCCATTCCAGTGTTCGATGAAACGCATGAGACGCGTCGCGCTTGGAGCGACCGTGTCCGAGTCGGTCTTTGCGAAATCATCCGAGATGGGAAACTCAGTTTCGAGCATATTGATGACCAAGGGAACGTATTAGAAGCGAGTATCCGTTGGTGTGGTGAAGCCATCATCATCGATTAAATAGAAAAAGCCGTCTCTCCGTTAGGAGCAGGCGGCTTTTTATCTTACAAGGTCTCTGTGACCGGAGGCTCGTCTTCGATGATTGGTGGTTCATAAGATGTCGTCACCACTTTTTCGCGAAGGTCCGTCGGTTTAAGGATGACCGTCAGCTTCTGTGTCGTATTCCCTCTTACCGGAAATGTGCCGGCGATGTGGAGGGCTTCGTACAAGGCCTTCCCATTTGAATCAAGTACCGTGACCGTGCCTTTTCGCGTCGTATGAATCGAGAACGTCCCTTCTTCCGATACCTTTACAGACACTGCCGTCTTCAACGTGTTGACATAATCAATCGTTCGGCTCGTGTATCGCTTATGTTTTCCATCCGTGACTTGACCGACGATGCGATATTGTCCGCTCGGTAACCAATCCCCGCTCGAATACATCGTGAACGACCGATTTGGTGTGAGCGTCTTGACTTTCTTGTTCCCTTGATACAGTGTGAACGAGGACTTTAAGTTCGAATGGTTCATGACACTCAACTTGACATCATTCACGTATCGACTCTTCCACACCGAAGGGGCAGAGATGTGAATAGGGCGAGCCGTTGCCTCTAGCAGTTTCATCGCATTCAATTCCGTATAAGACTTTCCGGAGGCTTTTGGCATCTTCGCAATCAACTGGTCGATCTCACCAGGTGTCAAATAAGGATTGATCGATTTGACGAGCGCGAGGCTCGCCGTGACCATCGGTGCCGCCATCGACGTCCCGTCCATAAAGATAAAGCGGTTGTTGATTCCTAGAGAGAGGATGTTCACACCTGGCGCCACGATTTTTACGCGATCGTCCATATTGCTAAAGCTCGCGAGACGATGTCTAGAATCGATTGCACCGACCGCGATTACCTCTTTCATGTTTGCAGGAAAATTGATCGTCTGTTTTCGATCATTTCCAGATGATGCGACGATAATGACCCCTTTCGCCCTTGCCCGTTTAATCGATGTGGCCAAACGACTATCATAATCATCCCCTCCAAGCGAGAGGTTGATGATGTTCGCCCCTTTCGCTACAGCCGTATCCACTGCATTGGCGACCGTCCAAGAGTCTGTTTTATCTGAATTCACCCCGTAGAACACATTATAAAAGTGATAGCGGACGTTCGGCGCGAGTCCGGCGATCCCAAAACGGTTATGTTTCCCGGCCATGATCCCAGCGGTATGTGTGCCATGAATATCCGCAGTGTATGGACCTTTCATGGAATTGACGACACGAGGAACGTTCTTCAAATCCGTATGGTTACGGTCAGCTGACGAGTCAATCAGCGCCACAACGATATCAGTTGCGCCTCTCGTCTTATTCCAGGCCAAATCCATACCGATTTGCTTCACATAATATTGGCTCGTGACTTGTGGTTCTGAGACGACGTAACCATGTTTCTTAAGGATGACCGGCTGTGCTGCATCTACTCCGACCGGCAGTAAAAGGGCAATCGCTGTCAAAAGGGCAATCTTTTTCATTCCTTCCGCTCCATTCCAAACTGATAAAGTGATTCCATTATCTCAAACTTTGGATTAGATTTCCCTTTTTTTGAATAAAAAGTTGTCGCTAAGTTTACCAATAGCTCGGCTCATCTGGGTGCAGCATATCAAACTCGACAATCCGTCCAATCGTCAAGTACGTATAGTAGCGCGCCAGTTCCACCCGGCTTGGGTCGGGACGGAATCCCTCGAGGTCCTCTCCAAGTGGAGACCCGTCAATGGTCTCAAACTGCTGGCAAAAAAAAGACTCCGTTTCAGCGTCCCAGACGATGCGATCTCCGATATATCCGCTTCCGAAGCGAATGTAATCGATGATCGACGGAACGATGACTTCTGCTGGCAAGCGTTCACTCATCCGACCAACGAGTTCATATCGCAGACGATCTGCCTGATCGGCTTCCTCAAGGGATGCACATTTGAGTACTTCTTTATTGATTTCAATCAATACGACATAATCCCCAGATTCGATGGAGAGCTTCATTGCCTCACCTCACTTTTTCATTCCTACATCCGATTCTCTACAAGCTCATTATTCGAGATAAATGGTGGGAATCCTGTCCATTCCTCATTTTTTTCCAAATCGCAGTTGAGTTCACAACATTCTAACTGTTTTTGTTATACTAATCATATGAATTAAGAGAGGAAGTGCATCATGGCCAAACGACCGCTGACCCCTCGAGAAAGTGAGTTGATTGCGACCGCGTTATTTGTTGTCGGAAGCGTTCCCTATTCAGGACATATCGATCGTCTCGAATCCCTCACCTTACGTGATATCGCTGATGACTATTTGAATGGAACTGCCACTTCCGCAGACGCGATAGACGCACTCGACCAATACATCTACGTCCGGCGTCATCGTTTTAAAAACGTGACCCCTCACAACCTTTGGACATTGGATGATCGGACTGAACAAGAAGCATTGCGTCATATTTCCAAACGACCTGAATTGAAAAAGGGGCAGACGTTGAATAAACGGAATCAACCGTTTCAAGCAGGACAAGAAATCGAGTTCAAGGTGGACAAACATGTCGACCGTGGACAATTCCGCATCTACATCGGAAAACTTCAAGGGTATACGTGTAAAGCCCAGTCAAAAGAACGTGAAAAGCTGAAGTCAGTATCAGGATGGATCACACATATTGACCCGAAAGACCGATTGGTATTTGTCAACGTGACAGACTTCGGACGGATGCCAATCGAACCTGCGATGAAACAAGAACTTGAATCGATGAGCGCTTCGATGCTCGGTTGGTTCGCCACGGCAACAATCCCTTCTGAAGAAGAAGCGCTCCTTGCCAAACGGATGATTGCCACGTTGCAGCGCCGCGATCAACCGTATTGGTTCACGCTGACGACCGCGTTGAACCACCCTCGCCCAGAACATGTGAAACGCTGGGGAACAGTCGTGAATCTCCTCGTCAAGGCGAGTAACGGTGACCAAAAGGCCATCCAAACATTAGAGACTCAAGAAGACAAATACTTTAAGGACGCGTTCATCCGCGCTCTCCGTGCCCTTCATCAAGAGATGACGAAGCAATAAAGCTGATACGAAACGAGGTGACTCCGCATGGGTCACCTCGTTTCGTGTCGAACCTATTTAGGAAAGGAACGACCGCTATGCGTATACTCATTGTAGAAGACGACCCATCCATTTTACGCCTTGTGAAAGAAACGTTCGAGGATGCGGGTCATGAGGTGTTGACAGCGACCGACGGGAACACAGGCGAAGAACGTTTTACGATGCAACCAATCGATGCCGCGATTGTCGACATCATGCTCCCAGGGCTTGACGGTCGTGAATTGTGTCGACGACTCAAGGCGACTCTCGATATTCCCGTCATTTTACTAACCGCTCTCGATGAATGGGAGGATAAGCGTCAAGGATTCGTTCATGGGGCAGACGACTATGTGACCAAACCCTTCATCCCTGAGGAGTTACTCTTTCGATTGCAAGCCGTCTCGCGACGTTATCAACGTTCGGCCGCTTCACAAATTCAAGCTGGTCCTCTTCGACTCGATTTAAGAGAATACGAGGTGACGCTTGAGGGTCAGCTGTTCTATCTCCCTAAAAAAGAGTTTGAACTATTATTTCAACTCGCCTCTTTTCCGGGAAGAGTGTATCGTCGTGAGGAGTTAATTGATTTGGTATGGGGATTTGATTTCGAGGGGGATGAGCGAACAGTTGATGTTCATATCAAGCGACTTCGTAATCGGTTCGATCACCCTGCTTTGTCGATTCGAACCGTACGAGGTGTCGGATACTCGCTCGAGGTGAACGGATGAAGACACTCTACACGCGAATCATCGTCACGATGTTCTTGATTTTACTTCTATCCGGAGCCATCTCCCTGTTGATCAGCAATGTGGCTTATTACAAGTGGTGGCAACCTTCCTATAGCGAGAAGACGGAACGGGTCGCCAAAATGGCGGAGTCGTATGTCGAGAACCATACCGATTTAGACTATGATGCCTTCTATACTTTCTTAGCTGCGACCGGATATCAACTGGTCGTCGTGGATGCGATTGACGAACGTCGACGTTTTGGCGGTGCCTTTCGGGATGAGACTATCTCTGACAAGGTGATCCAATCCGTACGGAACGGGTCTCCATATCAGGGAATGCGTGACTTTCCGTTTCATCTCTTCTTGCTCGGATTGTTCGATAACGAACTGACGAACACATATGGATTCACACTTGAAAACGGGGACGTCATCTTTATTCGTCCGGATTTGAGTGCCCAAATCCGCGAGTTACATCTGTTCGTCGGTCTATTTTTCGCACTCGTCACCCTCTTGGCATTTGGCTTGATTGCCATCTCGACAAGGTCCCTGGTCCGCCCGTTACAGACGCTCACGAATGCGACCACATCCGTCGCCATGCGTAAAGCTCCGGAACATCTCCCCGTCGAGCGTCAAGATGAAATCGGAACGTTGGCACGACAATTTCAAAACATGTCAAATGAGATCGATCGAACCGAAGCGAGACAGCGACGATTCGTTTCGAATGTCTCCCATGAATTTCAATCTCCTTTGACCTCCCTAGGTGGCTATGCAGAAAAATTAGCTGACGGTACGGAAGGTGAATCAAGAGAATATGCGCGTGTCATCGAACAGGAGACGAAACGACTGTCTCAATTAACGAAGCAACTCCTGCTTTTATCACGATTGGATGAAAATCCCCCGATTCTCGAGACGAACGTGAATGTGCTTCAATCGGTATCCGAAGTCATTCAAACGAACGCTTTCATTCTTGATCAAAAAGGGATCGCCGTCGTTACCGACATCCCACAAGACGTAGTCTTGAAGAGTGACCCGGTTCTACTCGCACAAGTTTGGAACAATGTATTGATGAACGCCGTTCATGCTTCACATGATGGAGGCACAATCCACATCACCTGTACCGTCGACCCAGGTATCGTCATCTCGGTTACGGATGAAGGGGTTGGGATGGACGACGAGACAAAAGAGCACCTGTTCGACCGCTTCTATCGCGGGGACACGGCTCGAACGACTCAAGGGACAGGTCTCGGTCTTGCCATCACCTCAGATATCATCGACCTACATGGCGGAAACATCACAGTCGAGTCAAACCTCGGAACCGGCACCACGGTTCATTTACATTTTTGATGTCGTTCATATTCTGTTCATATTGATTACGTACACTTCCTTCATCAGCACTTGAAGGAGGTTTTTTTATGCAGTTAGGTTGGAAAGAGATGTGGAGACAGAAAAGAAAGTTTTCCATGTTGTTCGTGATCACATTATTGATTGTCATGTTGACGACACTCATCACAGGGCTAGCAGACGGTCTCGCATATGATAACGGTTCTGCCTTGCACGAATTGAATGCTACGACGTATCAACTTGATCCGGACTCAGAAGGTCAATTGACACGATCGTTTATAGACGTCACAGCGGATACTTCAAACGAAACGATGAGCGTCCGACAGCTCACGGTCACGATTGATGGAAAAAAAGAAGAGGTCACGCTATTCGCCCTTCCAAGTGGAAGTAATATTGGCCCAGGTACTTATCTAGAAACAGGTGAAGTCTTGTTTGACCCAAGTCTTTCAGAACAACTTGGAACAGGTGACACGTTGACCGACTTTGCGTCCGAATATCGTTTTACGATCGCCGGTAAGGCGCCTGGACGCTACAGTCATGGACCGGTGATTTACACGACGAACGAGACGTGGTTCGATTATTTGGATTACTCCGAACAACGTCCATATGTATCTGCTGAGATTGGAACGGAATCCACGATGTCCAATCCGCTCGTCATGAGTCAACAAGATTTGATTGAGTCGGTTCCTGGATATAGTGCCGAGCAAAGCACATTCACGATGATGCGTGCTTTTCTACTCGTGATCGGAACGTTTATTTTGACCGCATTCTTTTATTTGTTCACGCTTCAAAAGTTACCTGAACTCGGAATTCTGAAGGCAATCGGTCTCTCTCCTCGAATCATCGGACGGGCACTGCTCTTTCAGGTCATCGTCATCGTATCTGCCGCAGTCGCCACATCGATCGGGTTCATGTACGTCGTCGATGCGTTGATTCCATCATCGTTACCGTTTCTCGTCGACTTCGGTCATATCGCGCTATTCGGGTCCATGTTCATTTTCTTATCTGTTCTTGGCGCGTTGTTACCGTTATGGAAACTACGTCAAGTCGACGCAATTGAAATCATAGGAGGAAAAGCATCATGAGGTTAAGCCATGTATCACATCAGTTTGACGGTCAGCTCGTATTGAATGACATCGAGTTACATGTATCGCCAGGGGAATGCGTTGCCATCGTCGGTCCGAGTGGTAGCGGGAAGAGTACATTGTTATACATCCTCGGTCTATTGCGAAAACCAGATCAAGGAGCATTTTTGATGAACGAACTGGACGTATTCGAATTAGATGAGGAACAACGTCGTCTGTTACGTCTGCATGAAGTCGGGTTCGTGTTTCAGCAGGCCCACCTGATTCCCTACTTGACGGTGCTCGAGCAACTTGAGCTGATTCAGGAGAAGAGACAGATGGATGCGAAACAACTATTGTCCGACCTCGGCTTAGGACACCGCCTGCATCATCTCCCGTCGACATTGTCGGGAGGCGAAAAGCAACGTGTCGCCGTCGCACGTGCCTTGATCAACTCCCCGCAACTCATTTTGGCAGATGAACCGACGGCGAGTCTTGATTATGAGAATGGACGACGTGTGATGGAGTTATTGGCCAAACAAGCGCATGAAGAAGGGAGACGTGTCGTCGTCATCACACATGATGAACGCATGCTCGATGTGTGTGATCGCGTCCTTCGTGTGATTGACGGTACCTTGACCGAGCTCAACAAGGAAGAAGGGCATCACGACCAATTTGATGCAATTGATGAGTGAGCCATCCTCCAAGGCGAATGGCAACAAGGATTGATCCGTTCTCTGAAATGGTCGCCTCTTCGATACTCATCAATCGTTCGATGATATGATTCGATTCGAGTCGAATCCCCGAAAGACAGGAGAGTGCGCGAACGATTTCCTCTGGTCGACATTCGACTAGACGCGCAATCTCTTGTACCTCGGTGAGGAGGCTTGTTTGATTATATAGAAAATAACGGTCGAGAATAACATCAAATACGAGTCCGATGATTCGTTCATCTCCTTCAATCGTCCACGAGAACGTTACTCCCCGTTCAAGCATCCCCTTTCTGTCGCTCAACACCATTTGTATCATTCGATAGATCTCTGACCTCTCCATATAGCTATCCCCACCCTCCTGCTGTTGTCACTCCATCATATCGTTCAAAATCATGTCTTTCCATGTGCCTTGATTCCTGATATTCACACGATTATGTTCTGTATGCCCTCTCCTTATGTAAGAAAACAGGACCGTATCGATTCGTTTCGGGTACAATAACGTTGAAAGGAGTCGGTATTAATGCAACGAAAATGGAAAATTGGATTGGCATCACTTTTCACAGGCTACTACGCGGTCAGCTACTATGCCTTCAAACGAATGACGCGGGGCAAACGAAAGACTCCGGAGATGTTACTCGCTCCATATACGGACGAAGATCGTAACTTTTATCATGACGTACCGTTCGAGCATGTCTCGATTCAATCTCGTGATGAGTACCGCCTCTACGGGCGTATCTATCGGAATGAGGGGTCAACAAAATGGATTGTGTTCGTACATGGATATACCGCATCACATAGTTTCATGGCCCCTCACCTCGCCATGTTCCACCGTCTCGGCTTTAACCTGCTTGCCGTCGATTTACGTTCACACGGGGAGTCCGAAGGAATTTATGCCTCATATGGTTTCCATGAAAAAGTCGATATGATCGACTGGGTGGACTGGTTGAAGACAGAGGAAACAGTCGATCAAGTCGGGCTTCACGGCGTCTCGATGGGAGCGGCCACCGTCTTGCAGACGACTCCGCTCACGAACGTCGACTTCGTCATCGCAGAATGTCCGTTTGACGATATGAAACAATTGATGCGTTATCAATTGAAAGAGTTACACCATATCCCAGCCGAGCTCATTTTACCGGGAATCGACTATTTCCTTTGGTCTCGTGCCGGGTTCACGATGAGACAAGTCCAACCGAAAAAGGCCGTCACGGAAACGACGACCCCAATCCTATTCGTACATGGTTCAAAAGATGATTTCGTCCCGACGTGGATGTCGGTCGAAATGAATGCATTGAACCGGAAGAACGACTTGGTATTGATTGATGGCGCAGAACATACCGATTGCATGATCAAGGACGCTCCTGCGTATGAGGAGGCGGTCACTCGCTTTTTGCATCGACATGGATTGGACCGGCAATCAAATCAAGTAGCACATGTAACACCATGACCGGCCAAAGGACACCCATCCCTAAATATAGGATACCTAGTCCGAATCCAACGATTCCTGTCGTGAAGACTCCCTTTATCCCTTGATAGGCATGGGCCACACCGAAAAGGGCGCCCCCGATTAAGGCGAGAGTCAAATCCGGGACCTCGATATAGAGGGAGATCGTGTATAGCAGGACTCCTCTGAAAATGAATTCCTCGGTCACGCCTGCAGTGACCGAGACGGCACCCCACGCTTGTTCCTCAGGTTTTGTCCGAGGGAGGAGCAGCTTCTCTAAATCGAGCTCATAGTAAGGGCGTAACACATTTCGGAGACGTGCTGAAGTTTTTACCAACAGATAAAAGACGAGCGCCACGGTGACCAGGATGAATGACAAGTAAAAGACTTGCCATGCCTGTTCGTTCCCCGCTTCTGGTCCGAACCTCAATCCGACTTCTGATGGCGGTACTTGAAATAAAAAGATGAGGGCAACAATCAACAAGGTCAGCCCCCATGCCGATTTCACGGTTTGTTCATATACCCATGCCCGTCCTCTCGTTTCAATCAAGGGACGAATCAATTTGGCATTGAAGATTTGAACGATCAGCATGTAGCCGATAATGGCTGTAAAAATCAAACGTTCAAGCATCCATATCCACTCCTGTCCTTCCTCTTAGCTATATGCTACACTATTCGGGTATTGTCTAAAAGCTAGGAGGCGGTATCTTGAAACGTATGATGCTGCGACTGACCGGTTTCATTATTGTGCTCGTGCTTTTGCTCGGGGCAGTCGGCTGGCTCGGTCAACATGATAAAGTGAACAATGGATTGTATCGAACCTATTATGGAGAGAACGGTGTTCCGAACACACATCTGGCCGTCTATCAAGACGCTGCTGAAACATATGACGTGGACTGGCGCCTACTGGCTGCCGTTCATCGTGTAGAGACCATCTTCTCACACAGTTCGTCGATGCGTTCGTCTGTCGGCGCGATCGGACCTTTTCAATTCATGCCCCGTACTTGGCTCGGTTGGGAATATGATACCGATGACCAAAAAGGCGATGTCCCAGAAGACGAAGTGGATTTGACGGACCTTGCCTTGATTGAACAGTATGGCGGACTCGGTCGCGACGGGAACGGCGATGGAAAAGCTGACCCACATAGTCTAGTTGATTCTGCGCACACGGCGGCGTATTATTTAAGTGAACACGGTGGAAAAAAGACAGATTCAGTCACATCCGTCCGAAACGCTATCTTCGAATACAATCGAAGTGAGCAATATGTCAATGATGTCATGACGTACTTCGAGAACTATGAATCAAGCGTGACGTTCATGCCTGATGAGCGTGATACGCTTAGTCAACGAGTTGCTTATTACACGATTCGATATGTCGAGTGGTTTAAATCGCTCGGCTGATGCTTACATGAAAAAGTGAGGAATGGAAATGAACACGCATGTAGAAGAAGTAACCATCCGCGTCAAATCAATCTTCAATGAAGATAAAACGAAACGCTATATGCGAACGTATGAGTTCACCGATGTGGAGGATGGCGTCATCTGCGCCGTCATTATTTACTCGCCGCGGATGAGCGATGCCTTTTTGTCTGGCACGACGACACAGCGTGCTTATATGTTGATGCAAAATCATTTGTCACAACCGATTCGAGAAATGCGGGTCATCAGTCTCGTCCCGACACTCGCCATCAATGACAACCTTCCATACGTGGAGTCTCAACTCGATGAGACGAACTACCATTACGTCGAAGAGACGTTACAAGAGGTAGAAGCAAGCGGCGGGATGATCATCGTCGGCTGGGGATCTCCAGGTCGATTGATGCACCATGCGACATCTTACAAATCGCTCTTTGCGGATTATGAAGCGAACATGTATTGCATCGGTACGACAGCTAAAGGCGAGCCACAACAGATTCGAATGGCCAACGAGAATACCGTGCTCGAGGCGTTCAACAACGAATCGGTCAAACCGAAGTTCCGCATCGTGAAAGAAACGAAAAAAGACGACTCTCCGTGAGTCGTCTTTTCATATGCCAATCCAAATGGAAAGACCGAACAGTATGAAGAATATACCGGACCACATGTAATCGGACGGTTTGATGTCAATCCGCTCATAGACGGTCCGTTTTCCACTTGTGAAACCTCTCGCCTCCATGGAGAAGGCGACACGTTCAGCACGTCGGATTGAACCTGCCATCAGTGGAAGAAGGAGTTTCGGGACATGCCGAATCCGCTCCCATTTCGTATCAAGAGGTACGCCGCGAAGACGATGTGCGTATTGTAGCTGATGCATCTCCCGTTGCATTAACGGAAGGAAGCGGAATCCGACGAGCGCACTATAGGCAATCGTCGGAGAAAGCCTTGCCTGTTGCATCAAACTCATGACGAAACGTTTCGAATCGGTCGTCAACATGAAGAGAAGCGATAACACGGTGAACGCCAATACACGGAGACTAAGAGACGTAGCGACGCGTGCCTCTTCTTTTGAGATATCTTGACCGAGAAGCGTCACCCACGTCTCGCCCCCGAGCTCCTTCCCAAACACGAGCGTCGTCCAAAACGTCCCGAGCGCCGTGACGAGAAAAGGAATCAAAAACAGGCTCCACTTCTTCCAGGGAACGTCCGTCGCCAGTAATTGAATCGTCAACGTACCGACAATGATGACGAGCGGGGTCCACGGGTTATAAAACAAGGCCAGCCCGAACATGATGATCGTCATCGTCCCAAACTTGATCGTCGGATTCATATCATGGAGTGACATCGTTGTCGTCCTCCCGCTAGTCGATAATGACGAAGTCTCTCGGTGTCCTCCCAAAGCTCATCCCCGAATGGTCCTGAGAGTTCCCCATCCTTCATCAAATAGAACGTATGGGCGATATTGGCGAACGATAAGTCATGGGTCACGAACAGGATCGTCTGTCCCTTTGCCGCATGTCGTTTCATCAAAATCTCTAGTGCATGGAGTGACGGCTCATCCTGACCTGCCGTCGGTTCATCGAAAGCAAGCAACTGTTTGTTTGAGAGTAACTGAATCCCGACGGCGAGTCGTCGCTTTTGTCCATGACTGAGTGACAATGGATGGAGGACTCGTTTATCCTCGAGGGATAGCTCCTCCGATACGATATCAATCGATTCCTCATGACCAAACTGTAACTCTTGCTCGACCGAGTTCATGAAAAATAAGTGTTCCGGAGATTGGGGGACGAGTCCCACCCGGCGGTCACACTCCGTCAAACTTCGTAAAAACGTCGACTTTCCACTTCCATTTGGCCCCAATATGGCAATCACTTCCCCGATTCGAGCTTGAAGGGTCACCCCTTTTAATCGAAATGAGTCACGCACCACCTCGTCGACCACGTAATGCTCGATTGCTTGTCGTGGCGCAGGCGACGGTTTGAATGAAAAATCATCGACCGGTTGAAACGGTTCGTTCCGTACAATCCGTCCTTGGTCGAGTTCGAGGTGCCAATCAAAAAAGTCTCCCCACAAGTGCGCGCGATGTTCGACAACGATGACGTTCACGGTGTCTAAGTGATCGAGCCAGTCGACGAACCGATTCGCGGTCACTGGGTCAAGGTGCGTCAACGGCTCATCGAGAAGCAACCATTCCGGTTGTCCAACCATGGCGCAGGCGACGGCAATCCGTTGTTTCTCCCCGCCCGACAAGGAATCGATGAGACGATTTCGGTAATCGGTCAGTTGGAGTGAGTCAAGAATCTCCGTCACACGTTGATCGATTACCTCGACCGGTGTCTGCAAATTTTCGAGTGTGAAGATGAGTTCCTCTTCCACCTGTTCCATCACGAACTGCGTATCCGGGTCTTGAAATACGGTCCCGACCTGCTGATTGATCTCGCCTGGTGCGTATTCGTCGTAAATCCGTCCGAACAGTTCGAGTCTGCCTTCTAGGACTCCATCACAATTCTCTGGATAGAGACGGTTGAACAGCGCGAGTAGGGTCGACTTCCCGCTTCCGCTCGTTCCTGTCAAAATCGTGCGTCCAGGTCGTATGGAAAGTGACACATCTTTTATGATGGTGTCCTGACTTTCGGGGAACCGGAATGAAAGCAATTCTGTCTCAACCATGGACGTTCCCACTCCGAGCGATCGCATAGCCACGAAGTGACCCCGTCTTGAGCAACAGATCACTGAGCAACTTCCCACCGATTCCTGCGATGACCATGCCGCTGACCGCACGCAGCCCGAACATCGTCGCCACATATCCTGGTTCAAGCATCGCAAATCCGCTCATGAAGTAGGTATACACGAAACTCGTGACGGCCGAGCCAAACCCAGCTAGCATGAGAACCCATAGCTCATATCGACGATAGCCTGTCATCGCAAAGACAGCTTCAGCCCCAAGACCTTGGACGATGCCGACCAAGATGATGCGTGGTCCGATCGCATTTCCAATCAACATCTCAATCGTCGCTGCCATCACTTCCGAGATGAAGGCAGCACCCGGCTTCCGGATGATGTACGCCGAGATGATCGACACGATGAACCAGATACCGAAAATCCATTCATAGGCGATCGGCCCGATCAATCCCGCCCATAAGTTCCCGATATGGACGAACAGTAAGTAGACGACGGCAAATACGACAGACAATACGGAGACGAGAACGACCTCTTTCAATTTCCACGATTTAAGCATGTCGTCCTCCATGTGACGGACTGTTCACACTGAACGTCACCGTCATGACGACGTGTCGATTCTTCTCGCGCGTCCGATTGAACGCCGCCTCATAATACGAGAACACATCATCCAAATTCCCATGAATACCTGACGCGTAGTGCATGGAGTCATTATAGACACCCGCCTGTTTCGCTTGTTCGATTTCATCATAGATGAGATCCATGTAGTTCTCTGCACCCATCGGATAAAGCGCGAATTGTGAAGAGACATACTGTTCTCTTGAGGGCCCGTTCAGTGGTTGTGGTGGGGCATCGAGTGCTTCATCCCCTGCCGAATCTCCCGGACATCCGACGGAGAAGGTTCCGCTCATCGAGACATGGCGTCCTTCTTCCGAAGCCAGGCTTAAGACGGTCCGTGCTACGTCGAACACGTGCTCGGCACGACCACGGATCACGGTCGATACGTCGTCCGTATGTCGCCAGACACCCGTCATATTTGTTCCTTTCAATGCCCCTTTGATCGTCCCGATAAAGTCATCTGTCATCGGGCTAAGCGTGAAGCGTAATCCGACAATCGGACTCGTGCCACATGATTCATTCATCTTGTTTCCCCCTCTATATGTGTTTGCACAAAAAAAGCCGCATCCATGAGAATGCAGCAACAAAATCTATACAAACTTGCATAGAGAAAGTGCCGCACTTCCTCACGCCAGTATTACCTGGATCGAGTTATAAGGGATCGGAGCCATGCTCACATCTCAGCCGAAGCACCCCTAGTGCAGTCATTGATATGCGGTTACTTATGCAGTCACAGTATAGCGATGTTTCGTCAGTTTGTAAACGGTCAATCTGAATAGGTGACGAGTTGGCCATTACCAGGGAGTGGGTCATGGAACGAATCCCATGCCGCTACCATCTCCTCATCCGTCAACAAGCAGGCGTCAAGTGATTGTTCGACCGTCTCCCGGTCCATCCGTTGTCCGATGAGGACCAATTCGTTCTGTCGGTCTCCATACGGCTCGATGTAATCTTCACGCAGTTCAGGTTCTGTTGCGAACATGGCCTCTCGCTCACTCTCCGGAAGGGTCGCTAACCAACGACCCGCATGTTCGAGCGTCGACGCATATCCTGCCTGGGAGAAGAGACAGGCAAGGTCGTTCCGTGACGCGATCCACAAGAAGCCTTTGGCGCGGACGATTTCTTCAGGATAATGCTCCATCCAATTCATCAAGCGCTCAGGGTGGAACGGTCGACGACGTCGATAGACAAAGGAACTGATGCCATACTCCTCCGTTTCCGGCGTATGTTCTTCTGTCTCAAGTTCTTGAATCCATCCCGCCGCATGCATCGCTTGATCGAAATCGAACAACTGCACGTCGAGTAGATCGTCTAACGCTACTTCCGAGTACGTCGAAGTCAATAATCGTGCGCTCGGGTTGAGTGTCTTAAGTAGCCCCCTCATCTCCTGCAGTTCCTCTTCAGTCACCCGGTCCGCCTTGTTCAACACGATGATGTCTGCAAATTCGACTTGGTCGACGAGTAGGTCGACGACTTCACGGACGTCCCCTGTGTCGACGGCTTGTTGACGTTCCATGAGCGATTCACCAGAATTGAAATCTTTGAAGAAGCGGTACGCATCGACGACGGTAACCATCGCATCGATATAGACACGGCTCGTCAAATCGATTCCGAGCGCATCGTCGGCATACGTGAACGTCTGCGCAACGGGAATCGGCTCAGAAATCCCCGAAGACTCGATGATGATGCCATCGAGGTCACGTTCCGTTGTCAACTCATAGACGGCCGTGAGCAAATCCTCGCGGAGGGTACAACAGATGCACCCGTTCGAGAGTTCGACTAATTTTTCATCGGTACGGGAAAAACCGCCCTGTTCAATCAATTTTTCATCGATATTCAACTCACTCATATCGTTTACGATGACCGCATATTTTTTATTTTCCCGGTTATGTAAGATGTGGTTGAGCAGTGTCGTCTTCCCGCTACCAAGATAACCCGAGAGTACTGTAATTGGAATTCGTTTCATATTGATGAACCTCCATTAAATCGTAATCATTACTTTTTATATATTGAAACGACTGATCCTATTTGTCAACAAAAAAACACGCCATACGGACGTGTTTTGAAAAACATGCTCTTATTCTTCCAACGCTTTTCGTTCTGCTTCCGAGCGGGGATAGGCGTTCGCTTGCCACTCCGCCCGATAGATGGAGTCGAGTTGCGTCAACCCGACCTCATCCTCGTCCTTGTCAGAATCGACACTCGGCACCTCGTCCCATTTTGGGTCGAGATAAGAATGATCTTCTTCCCGCGCTCGATTTTCTTGCAACTTTTGAATCCCCATCTTGACCGCTGCCGCAACTGCCAACCCAATACCCGCTCGAACTAACAGTCGTTTCACCATTGCATGTCCTCCTCAACGCCCAAAGCGATAAAGCGGCATCCCTTTCACCTCTGTATCGATGATAAATACCGATCCAGCATCCGGATATTCGGCTAACGCTTCCTCATCCATCCCCTCACGAGCCGTCGTGATGGCCAATCGATTGAGCCCATCCCCGATGAAGGCGCAGGATGTGACATTCGGTGCAGGAACGTGAACTTCTAACAGCTTTTCACCGGTTGATGGATTCCAGCGAGATACTTTGCTTCCGGCGTAATGCGCAATCCATAAACATCCTTCCGTATCTGATGTCATACCATCTGGGAATCCATCCTCGTCCGCGAAATCGATGACGACCTTTCCATTCGATAACGTACCCGCCTTCAAATCGAAATCATATTGGCGAATCGTTTCAGTCGGTGTATCGATATGATAAAAAACGGAATGGTCAGGAGACCACGTCAACCCGTTCGAAAGTGTGAGCTCATCCATGAGTGTCGTCGTCGTACCATCCCGATCGACACGATACAATGTCGCTTGATTCTCTTTGTCTTCGAGATGAAGCGTTCCGGCGAAGATTCGACCGTATGGATCGGCTTTTCCGTCATTGAACCGCAATTGACCGTCCGGATCATCCAACTCGACAATCTTCTTCAAGTCCCGATTGATCTCATCCCATTCATAAATGCCGTCCTTCAAACCGAGGACAACACCATCCGTCACTTTTGGAATGACGAAACCGACTTGTTTCCCGACTTCAAACGACGAGATTTCATCCTCACGTTCGTCATACCACCACAATGTATGGCCTTCGATATCTACCCAATAAAACCGCTTCAGCTCGGCATCCCAACACGGACCTTCACCAAGCGTATTTCGTACACGAATCCACAACGACGCATCTACTTTCTCCATCACTTAGCCTCCACTCTATCCATTAGTTCAGAAATCTATTCCCCTCTCGCATGGGGACTATGCATGAATCCAGAAAATCGTGATGGATTTTCACCGTCGTCCGTTCATTTTGCTATAGTGAAAGAAACGTAGCGAGGGAGTGAATGGCTTGTCGAAATGGGATGAACGATTTAGCTCGGAAGAGTATGTGTATGGGACAGAGCCAAACGAGTTCTTACGCGAATGGGTCACGTCTCATCAACTTGAAGGAAAGCGAGTGCTGGCTATCGCGGAGGGGGAAGGTCGAAACGCGGTATGGCTCGCCACGCTCGGCTTTGAAGTCGAGATGTGGGACGCTTCGAAAGTAGGGCTAGAAAAAGCGAAGCGTTTGGCGACGTCACGAAACGTGTCCATTCAGACGAAACAAATCGATTTGAATGAAGCCGATTGGCCAAACGAGGCGTATGACATGGTCATCTGTATCTTTGGCCACTTTCCTCCACACGTCAGAGAAAAGGTGCTCACGGGTATCCAACAAACGCTTCGACCTGGTGGTTTGTTCCTGACAGAAGTCTACTCTACAAATCAACTCGCTTACGGGACAGGCGGACCAAAAGACGCCTCCTTACTGTACACAGAAGAAATGTTCCATCAACTCGATGACGATTTCGACCCTCTCGTCTTAAACGAGACGGTCGTATGGCGAGAAGAAGGGATACTTCATCACGGCGAATCATCTGTGATTCAATATGTCGGGCAAAAGCGGTAAGCGAATGGCCTTTTCGTTTAAACGAGCCCAGTTTTATGGACTGAGTAACTCGAATTCTATACGGCAATCAGATGGCTCCGATTTTGCTCCGGGGTCATCTCTTTTATATTCCGCTGTTTGTGTTCGTTGCTGAAAACAATTCTGTATAGGAGTGTCACAAAGCAAAGAAGGCTAGTCATATATCACGTATCCTTCGCAGTCATATAGATGTAAAGTGTTTCCGCATATAGATCTATTACCTTGGGCAAACGACAATGGCGAATATCCGGCGCTCTAATCCGTTCACAATAACTTTTGAAAATTATCTAGTTACAAGAGTTTTTCATTTTATAAATGTATTGGTTCGTTTGTACTTAGTACTTTTAATGTTTTTTTCGACTTTTTAAAAATTTAATAGGAATGAATACTATCTTTCTTAAACACAAAACAAAGAAAAACACTTATTCTTCATAAATTATTGATTGTTTAATGAAAATGCCATTGAGATAAAGTAGATCATCATTATGGAAAATTGTTGGTGAATATTCATGAGGCTTTTCACAATATTTGGTATTGGTAAAATTACAACTGTAGTGTAAAATTACACTTATCAATAGTACAAGCTGAAAAGAGAAGGGGTATTTCCTTGAAAATTATTAAAACATTTAGTTTTTGGTTTGTGTTAGTCTCTATATTTGTTTGTTATTTGAATTTTACCGACCAGGATGATAAAGGCCTATTATTCTTTTTCTTCGGATTAGATCCAATCCTATATCATATGGTTTACAGTGAAACATTTCGAAGTTTTATATTTGATGAATCAGCTGACGAAATTTTGTGGGGAGGCTATCTTCTTCGAGTGATAATCGGATTGTTTTACGGTTTAACTCTAGATTTTATACTGTATCAGGTAAAAAACAAGAAAAGAAATAAAGGAGGAAAGTGAATGAAGAATCCTTACTTTTTATTGGTTATCAGCCTTTTAACAGCAACAATATTGTGTGTTTTTGGTCAAGGGATCGCCTACTTTTTAAGTGATCACGTTGTTGATACCTATCCGATTTACTATCTTACAGGGTTGACCATCTTAGGATGGATATTATATTTGTTAAGTTTCATCATGTTCTTGATGTTTCGTATAGTTTTTAAGATAAAAGACTCTAACTATATACAGTATCAGGGATTTATCATGATTGGATTTATTTCGGCACCGTTTGCTGTTAGTTGGTCATTCTTTGTCGTTGCCATGTGGTGGGGTTAGGTTTTACTTATGATGAATTATAAAATTAAGTGCAACACTCAAAAGTGAACACAAAAAACCTTGACGCTTTCCTTGTGTCGAATGAAATTACCACACAAATATTCAGACGTAGGAAATCTCATGAGCCACACCACCTTACCACAATAAAACGTGGAAGTAGAGACCTATCTGGAGCTCGGAATGTCCATCCGGTCCATCTCAAGACGGGGCCGCTACGAGAAGTCGAAGGCCAATTGTGACACAACGACGAAGCTCGACGACAAGACGCGCCGGGCAATCATCTGGAAGCTGCGAGCGACCTGGTCGCCGGAACAAATTGTCTTCTCCACCATCTATCGTTAGATCTATTCGAAACGAATCGACTTGCCACGACCGTGCTCCACCAAAAAGGGAAACGTCAAAAACCCTGAATGAGCACTTTTTATCAAGTGTCTATCATTCAGGGTTCAGTTCAATTTCCCGGAGAGGCCATTTTTTACTTCGCGCCTTCGACGTTCATATGCTTACTGCGGAGTTGTCCACATGCCGCATCGATGTCTGTTCCGTGCTCGAGACGGACGCCTGTGTTGACGCCACGCTTTTTCAAGATGTCGTAAAACGCCATAATGTCCTCAGGCGTGCTTCGTTCATATTGGATGTGCTCGTTGACTGGATTATATGGGATCAAGTTGACGTACGACTTGTCTTTGATGTCTTCGATCAAGTCAGCGAGTTCTTCCGCATGTTCCGGCAAATCGTTCACTTTCGAGAGCAGGATATACTCGAACGTGATCCGTTTGTTCGTCTTCTCGACGTAGTAACGAATCGATGGCATGAGTTTATCAAGCGGGAACGCCCGGTTGATTTTCATGATGCGTGTACGTAATTCATCGTTTGGCGCATGTAGAGAGAGCGCCAAGTTGATGCGTAAGTCGAGGTCTGCGAACTTATAGATCTTATCCGCGAGACCACTCGTCGACACGTTGATCTTACGCGGAGCGATCGCAAGTCCACGCTCATCTTTGACGACACGCAAGAAGTCGACCAAGTTGTCGAAGTTATCGAACGGTTCACCGATTCCCATGACGACGATATGGCTGACGCGGTCCCCTTCGCCCTCTTCATCGAGGAAATGTTGGACGGTCATGATCTGCTCGACGACCTCACCAGCCGTCAAGTCACGCGTCTTCTTCAACAAGCCGCTCGCACAGAAGCTACATCCGATGTTACAACCGACCTGAGTCGTCACACAGACCGAACGTCCGTATTTGTGACGCATGAGCACCGTCTCGATGTAGTGCCCGTCATGTAATTTAAGTAAGAATTTGACCGTCCCGTCGCCCGCTTCTTGTTTGACGAACAGTTCTTGTGTCGAGATGACATATTTTTCTCTTAAGTAATCGCGCACCTCGTCACGTACGTTGAGGTCGTCCATCGATTTGACCCGGTCGATGTAGAGCGAGTCCCAAACTTGACGTGCGTGGAAGGCACCGTATCCCGCTTCCGTACACTCGTTCGTGAGTTGATCGAACGTCAACCCGTATATAGATGATTTCATTGTAATCTGTCCTTTCTCTAATCCGCATACGTACCATTGTAGCGGACGTAAGAGACGGGTGCAACTTACGAATAATCAGGAGGCGTCGGTCGTGTGATGAATTGTTCGAACGCATAGGCGACTCGAATCAAATCACGTTCCGCGTAGCTCGTCCCCGTGAACGAGAGACCGAATGGGGCACCGCTCTCTTTTCGTTTATAGGGTATTGTAATCGTCGGATGCCCTGCTTTTGCAGCCATGTCATAGTTCATGTCATGTGGCAGGACGAGTGCATCTAGTTTATGCGACGCAAGCAATGCGTCAATCCCTTCCGTTTTTGCGAGACGGACGTCCTCGATGCGACGATCGAGATAGCTCGCTTCAGTCAGTTTTCCAGATTTAGTGTTCGCTTCTTCAAAGATGGTCTGGCCGTGCGGAATCGATTCGGGATGTTCGGCATTCCACTCGATCAAGTCGGACAGCGTCTGAAACGGCATGGTCGTGTTGGCGAGATACGCCTCGACCCCGAGCTTGAACTCATCGAACAGGATATCCGCCTGTTCTAGTGCCACATGCTTCGGAAGCGTGACCTCGACGAGTTCGATTTCAGCTTGACGAAGCAATCGGAGCGCCCCTTCATACAATCCGACCTCTTCTTCTGAAATGTCCGGTTTGACGAACCCGACACGCATCCCGACCGCTTGCCTCACATCGAGACATGTCACGTATGGGGGACCGACCGGTGTCTCGAGAGTTGCCGGATCTGATTCATCTTCCCCGCACATCGATTGTAGGGCGATGACTGCATCACGAAGCGTGCGCGCCATCGGTCCCGCCGTATCTTGAGAACGTGAGATCGGGATGATTCCGGAGCGGCTAATCAATCCGACCGTCGGCTTAATCCCGACGATGCTGTTATGGACACTCGGATGGACGATGGAACCACTCGTCTCAGACCCGACTGCAAGAAGCGTGAGGTTTGCCGCGACCGCTGAAGCCGAACCTGAACTTGATCCCCCGACATCTAACCCGTCGCCATATGGGTTCATCGTCTGTCCCCCGACAGCACTCCAACCGTTCGGCATATTTTCTGTTAAAAAGTTCGCCCACTCGGACAGGTTCGCCTTCCCAAGGATGATAGCGCCGTCAGCCCGTAACCGTTTGACGAGTTCGGCATCTCGACCCGTAAAATGATGTCGCATCGCGGCAGCACCCGCTGTCGTTCGCATCAGACCGGCAGTCTCGATATTGTCCTTAATTAAGACGGGGATGCCGAGTAGCGGTTTGCGTACCCCTTTTCGGTAGGCCCGGTCTGCCGCCTCTGCCTCGAACAGGGCGTCCGGATTGACTTGGATGACGGCATGAAGTCGTTCATTATACGTCGCGATCCGTCCCAAATAATAGGCGGTCACGTCTCTCGCCGTGAATTGTCCCTCTTTATACCCACGATGTGCACCTTCAATCGTCAGTTCATGTAATTGGATTTGTTCCATCATGCATTCCTCCTTTATCTCTCCTCCTTTATTCGTGCTCTATGCCTGATTTCCTTTTCGTATCGCCAAGTCGATGTGTTCTTGTTACACTTAAGAAAAAACAGGAGGTCCCAATGACACGCTCCTATGCCTTTGTGTTGCTTGCCGTATTCGGTCTATTTTTCTTACAGCTATACGGTGAAAATGTGCCATATGGTCCACTCATTTCCATCGGGTTGATCGGGTTCATCATCGTCTTGACGGTTTTTCAGTTGAAACGAAAACCGAATCATTGACGAATGTATTTTGAGGGTGGTATGATGCTCTCACCAACTACATATCGATATCAAGAGTGAACGAGAGATCTGGCTCCGCGACTTCACAGCAACCTGCCTTAGGCAAGGTGCTACGACCAGCAAGGGAAACCTTGGACGATATGACGAAAGCGCTCATGTCATCCGACGTGAGCGCTTTTTTGTTGAATGACGATTTGGAGGGAACGAAAGTATGGAAAAAGCAACATTCGCAGGCGGCTGTTTTTGGTGCATGGTGACACCATTTGAGGAATTACCAGGGATTGAGGGTATCGTGTCCGGTTATATGGGCGGACAGGTCGATAATCCGACATATGAACAAGTGAAAACCGGGACGACAGGACACCTCGAGGTCGTTCAAATCACATATGATCCAGCATTATTCTCGTATGAACGTCTTCTTGAGCTGTATTGGATTCAGACAGACCCGACGGACGATGGTGGTCAATTCCAAGACCGGGGACCTCAGTATGCCCCAGCCATCTTCTATCACACGGAAGAACAACGAGTCGCGGCTGAGGCGAGTCGCGATGTGTTGGCAGCAAGTGGTCGTTTTACGGCTCCGATCGTCACGAAAATCATTCCGGCGACGACGTTCTTCGCTGCAGAAGACTACCATCAGGATTATCATAAAAAGAATCCGAAGCATTATAAGGAAGACCGGGCCATCTCGGGACGCGACGAGTTCATCGAGGAAAACTGGACGGAAACCGTATAACGGTCATCAGACGCGAATGTTAGCATTCGCGTCTTTTATAAGACCAATAATCGGGAAAAGACTATAAATGGTTCATACATCCGAAAAGGAGGACTCATATATGAAAACAAGCACGAAACTCATCATCGGTGTGATTGGCGTAGCCGTAATCGCTGTTGCCTGGTGGCTCATCTCCCCACTATTCTTAACCGAGACGGTCGATGAAGGATTGCCGCCGACAGCAGTCGAATCACCAGCTCCAGAGGAAGAGGAATCAGATCAAGAGACGTCCGAGACACCGGAAGCACAACCGAGTCCAACCGAAGTAGCGGGTGTGTTCATGGACGGGGAGAAAAATTATGAGACGACCGGCACGATCCGCTCGGTCGAGGCAGAAGACGGGACGTATCTCCGATTTGAAGAGTTCGAGACGACGAACGGTCCTGACTTATTCGTCTATTTGACGAAACCAGGACGAGAGACGACCCAAGGCGTCAGTCTAGGAGCGTTAAAAGGAAACATCGGGAATCAAAACTATTTGATCCCTAAGGATGTGAATCTAGAAGAGTACAATACCGTTGTCATCTGGTGCCGTGCGTTTAGCGCGACGTTCGGGACGGGAGAACTGACTGGATCAAGTGAATGAACAGGCTGAAGGGTGGCTGAATGAATCGACCACCCTCTTTTCATTTGCAATCGGCTGAAAAAAGAATGATTCTTCATCCAACCTCAAATGAGAACATGCTATCATATATGTAAATAAGTGTAATTCAATTGAGGAGATACGAATATGGAGCAGACATTGACACAACCGTACAAACACTACTTTCGGAAACGTTTCTTTCTATTCTTCATTCCATTGATGGTGGTCGGCATATTATCCGAACCGATGATCATTCGGAATCCATTCGAAGAGCTCGAAGACTATGGGGCATTCGTATTATTCTTAGGAATTTATATCCTAGTACTCGGTGGATGGGCAGCGTTTATGACGTCGATGATGTGGCGCATCAGACAATACAAGTTGAAATAGTAATTACATCAGACTTGCCGTGAAAATCGTCTTATCAAGATACTTTTCGTTATGTAAAGAAAATAAAATAAATGTACTTTATGATATACATAATTCTGTCTTAATTAATATGCACGTTGTAACTTGTGAGAACCTTGTATTATCACAAGTTAAAAAGAGTGTTATACGGTTAATTAATGATATTTTAGCCCTAGTAAGATTTTATAGAGGAGGATAATAACTATGAATTTCAGTAAATATTAGTTTGTATTAAAGAACTTCGCTTTCAACGAATGAATGAAAATATCTCAAGTGCATTCTACTAATATTCTTACGAGCTTAGGGTTAATAAAAATGAATGAACTAAGAAATAAAGCTCTACTATGGGGGTGTGTCAACAGCGGATTAAGGTTATTTCTAACTTTTGAGGAAGGTAATCTTCGAGAATTAGTTTACTAAAAGGATTGAAGGAATCAATCATGTTAAACGAGTTTCTTCCAGAATTAGAAGTGGTCGAGGGAACTGCTGTGAGGAAGCGTATCAGTTCATTTGTTATGGAAAACAGTCGTGTGCCCCCGTCCTTATCTCACTAAAAGCTCACATGGTGTCCATAACAGATATGTCAGGACATTGCGCGATGTACATTAGTGTAGCTACGGATTCAGGTAAGACGTTTCTTCCGCGACGAACCAAACTGTTTATCAAGCTATTTTTACGGAGAGATTTTCTTTCCTGTATCGACCGCATTCCCGCAGAGCGATTCATTTAGAATGTAGGCTACTGAGACTTTTAAGTGGGATGAATGCAATCGGGCTGAAACGTACCTTGAACAATATCAGCGATAGAATACTACTCCGACTTTTAAAAGGCTCACAACATCATCGGAAGACGCCTTACCCTCGCGTGGTTGGCATTGGTGACTGGGTCTGGATAAAACGAAAAAGTACGGTACAATCATCTGTGATTTAAAGACATGACGCTCGATCACCTTCTCCATCGAGGCCGACATGGTCAGCCCGACGTTGATGAGCCCGCGTGTCTTCACGGTTTTTTGGCGCATGCCCTTCTGGTTGATCACGGTTATCGGCACGTCGATCTGCCCCGCATAGATCCAACGATAGATGATCGTCCGGCGCATCATGTCGCCAAGCTTCGTCTTGGCGCCGCAGTTTCCCTTTGCCATGGTATAGTGTTACTGGGCGCATTCGACCGTGTAATCGGGGGTTCCTTCTAATTTCCCACAAGACGGTCGAGGGTTATCTCGCAATGGGCCGGATTTAGAAGTGTCTCAAACTAATCCTTCAGGATACATTTGGCAAAATAAGCTCCCATTGCGCGGGGAGCACTATCGGTAATAGAATCTTTGACAGTAACCTGAATAAGGCGAAGAGTAACGTCTATCTTGCATGTTGGCTGTGAAGTCTACAGTTTCCATTCAAAATGGATGGACGGACGAGTTGGAAATCTCTTTTAGAACATCGGGAAGAGGTCATCCAACAGTCCCGCGTTCTCAATGTAGCAATTGTTTTGATTGGAACCAATAAAGTCCAATCCCCTGTGCTACCATATACTATTGGTAATTCTGTCCGGATGTCATCTTCATTTAACCCAATGGAATGTGCTAATCTTCTGTTCGACCCATTGAATGCCTTAAACTCGGGCGGTTTTTTTGGACGGTAATAGATAAATCGTTTCCTATTGAGTTGATTTTGATTGCCAGAACCCCTGGTTTGGTTTCGTAAGTTTACTTAATAACCCTTTTGTCTTAAATGTATAGACAGCGTTCATCGTGGCATGGCCAGACGAGTTCACTTCTTTTCTTGAAGTGAAGTAACGAATTTTGATGTTCGCTACAGCGGAATCCTTAAAAAAGTCGTTTTGTTGAAATCGACCTCGAAGACGGTCTTTTGCATCTCTAAATTATTTAAGTCATCGCGATATAACACTACTTTCGGCAGGTTTCCCTTGCCTGGTTCTTGACTGAATGTATCGTAATGATGCACATTGATCGACTTCAATTAAAATCCTTCTAAAGTCATGCCACTCATCTTGTTTAATTAATTGAAATAAAAGCTATTACCAGCGTCGTTTTCACTATTCTCGTCATGTTTACAGAATTTTACGCATCAAATAGCTCTACTAGTGCAAAAAATCCTAACCATATGTGACAATAACAACAGTTTAATTAATTGGTGAACCCCATATCTCAATACTTTGTATCTTAAATAAAATCGATTTTGAATAGTCACATTAAATATAGAACATTATTATAATTTGTCTAATTTTTAGGGAAATAAATTACTCTAGATTACACATAAACAAAAGATTTTAGATAGTGTATGTACATATCTGCCGAATAGTGTTGTTGGGTATATTCTAAAAAATTCAAACCCGAATCGATTAAAATGATTGATTGTTCAAGATCATAGCCATTTCCACATGATTGCATCATTGCAATACCTCTTCTAATTTTACAATCCCCTAAAAACTTATACATTTTTTTCTTTCTAATTATCTCTTCAGCTAATAACAATTCTTTTATAGCCTTATGATATTGGCCTTTAAAACTGTATATAAAAGCTACGTTTATTAAAGTAATGATAAATTTTTCATTCCAACAAACTAAAGATTCATAGTTTTTTTTATTTTGATTAATCATTTTGTTTATTTCCAAAGCCACTGTCTTATCAGAGCTGATTTCAATGTATTTAAGCATTAAAATTTCATAATAAAAAAGATTTTTTAATAAGAAGAAATCTTCCCATAAACTATCTTCTTTTAGAGATGAGGTCATTATTTCTTTATTCATTAGTTGGTCTATATGACTTAATGTTTTATCCAGGTAATTAAGCAAAAGATTCGATTCATTTTTTTCTCTGATTAGTCTATCGAAGGTTGTTAAGTGTTTTTTTAAATCAGACTCATCGAAAAAGATAACCGAAAAAAAATTCTCAAGGATTTGATCGGTCTCATTTTTATTTATTTCTTTTCGCTTGTTGTTATATAAAGAATCCAATTCTGATACAGAAACATTAAGATTTCTTAATATATCTATAACTGCTGAAAATCGTAATTCTATGGTCCCGGCCTCGAATTTGCTGTAAGTACCTTGTGTCAGTGAAACTTTTACTGCAATTTCACTTTGTGTCATCCCTCGGTTAAGACGTATATTTCTGATTATTTCATTTATCATTTTATCACCTTCATTATTCATTTTGGAATATATTTATAATTTTATTTTATAAATGTTAATATAACAAGCGATATAGAAGTTATAACCATTCTATAATCAAAATTTGGAGGTAGTTATTATGAAATTAGGTAAAATTATTGCATCAACTGCTTTGGGATTAAGTTTAGTAAATGCTGGAGAACATGAAGCATCTGCTCAAGACATTATTGCTTTCACAAATTTCTCAGTATCGTATTCAGGCGCTGAGAGATATGCTCCTTTTTCTACTAGGGAATCAAATACTAATGCGGTAGTAAACTTGAGCAACGATACAGGTACTGCTTGGATTACGGCTAACATGAAAAACTCTGAAGGTGCATATCGTGGGGGTACAACTCTTCAACGAGGAACTCGCAAAACTTTTTCAGCAGTAAATGCCCAAACTGGATATCAGTATAAACTTGGATTAAGTAAAACAAACAATACTGGTGGAGGAACAGTTACAATTAAAGGAACTTGGTCAGCAAGTCATTAAAAAAAGGCGCATTTCGCGCCTTTTCTACTATTTTTTTCAATTAATAGGTTTTAATAACAAAATTTTAAATAAATATAGACTATAAAAGTTATTTGTGGGAGTATTATTTTGTTAAATATTTGATTTTAATTAAGCTAGGGGGATTGGTTTTGAATCCGAAAATGAATGTAAGAAAGAAATATGTACCTTTAACAATATTTTCTTTATTAGGAGCATTAGCTCTTTCATGGGTATTTGCAAGCAACTTTTTTGAGATTATGACGATGGATTATGATGCACCTGATTTAGTGGGTACTAAAAGTGAAATTAGAACCAATTTTCTAGGTCAGATTTCTACTTGGGAGATTTTTGTGGACTCTTCTATGTTTTATTTGATTAATTTTATTCCTGTTTTTTTTGTTCTAGTTTCTTTAGGTTTATATGCTGAAAAAAGAAGTATTTACACCATGGGACGTCATAAGTTCAAATCATTCAAGAAAAAAATTTACAAGGATGTATTCGAATACATAGTTTTATCTACCCTAACAGTCACTTTTACATTTGCTCTTTATTTTTCAGTTGGTTCTTTATTTGTTTATAGAAGTTTAGAAGATATAGGCGGTTTCGCCTCGGTTTTACCAAATGGTTTCTATTCAAATCATCCTTATTTATTTTTCATGTTCATGATCTTTACAATTTATTTAGGACTTGCCTTCACATTCAATCTTATAGCAGTAGCTCTAGTCCTCCTCCTAGACCAAGAATACAAAGTTATAATAGGAGTTTTGGCAATCTATTTCATATACGGAAAAATTGGTGCAATGAGCGGGCTCGTATGGTTTGATGTATTCACTAGTTTTACTGCATTTAATACTCTTTACTCTACATTTGAAACGTTCTTACCCTTACTCGGTCTTTTAATAATTGGATTGTTATTATTAGTTTTAGGCGTAAACAAAACGCTTACCGAATTCGAAGTTTAGGGGTTGAAAAATGATACAACGTAAAAATATCTTTCTAGAAACGTCAATCATATGTTCTGTAGCGATAATGATAGCCAGTATAAATTTTCTCCATGGAATTAATGCGATTAAAACCTATGCAAAGGATAATAATTTAGTATTGGGACCTGAAGAAGTATTTAATAGAGTTTTCATTAATTTAGATTTTGTAAATATTGAATATATGGAAGGGAATAATCCTATTCATTATACAGGACCATTTATTTTTTTTCTGGCGACCATTCTTATTGGTAGTTATACCTTTTTAACTTTAAAGAAACCATATTATCAATTTTTGTTCACTAGAGCTCGAACAAAGCAGTATGGAGTGGCTTTAATTTTGAAAGGATATTTCTTTAGAGTAACTCTATTTACTGGAATATATATATCCGGTGTGATTCTTATGATTTTTCATAAGAATTTAAGTACTTTGATAGAAAGTCCAACTATTATTAGACAATCAATTGGTTTTTTTCTTGCATCAACATTAATAAGTGCTGGTCTAACTTTAACGTTATACAGTTTGTTTACAAAATTTGATGAAGTGAAGTCTATTGTGGTGGTCCTCATCATTCTTTTCATTACTTTTGGAGCTAATATCCAATTCCCTCATCTCAGTATTGTATTTTTAGGAGAGGATGAATATTTTAAAGGTGGTATATTTGTTGGAGGGATATTACTATTTGTTTCTTATTTTGTATCAAGAGTCACTAAATTTGAAATTAAGTAGGTGGGAAAAATGATTAAAATCGAAAACGTCATTAAAAAAAATAAAAACACTACAATTTTACATGATATTAATATGAATATCCCTAAAGGTAAATGTGTAGGATTAATAGGTCATAATGGATCCGGAAAAACAATGCTGCTAAAAGCTATCTGCGGATTTACGAAAATTGATTCTGGTACTATAAAAGTTAAAGGTAAAGAGATAGTGTTTGGAAAAGAATATATTAAAGATAGTGGTGTGATAATCGAACATCCGCCATTCATCAACTATATTTCTGCTTGGGATAATCTAAAGATACTAGCAAATATCAATAATAAAGTTGAAGACAAAGACATTGAGAATACTTTGTTAAAAACTGGGTTGTTTAACGACAAAGATCGTAAAGTAAAAACATTCTCATTAGGAATGAAGCAAAAATTAAGAATAGCTCAGGCAATAATGGAGGATCCTGAGATATTAATTCTTGATGAACCGTTCAATGGATTAGATAGAGACTCTGTGGCGAATTTACAGGATATTTTAATGGAATTTAAATTGAGCGGCACAACCATTGTATTAACTAGCCATGATGAAAGACATATAGAAGCTTTATGTGATGAAGTCTTTATATTAGAAGGAGGTAAGTCGATTGAACATAAAGTCCTCGCGCATGCTTAAAATGCTTTTCCTTGTCTCGCTCATATTTTCCAGTGGCTGTTCATTTTATGGTTTAGAAGCGGAAAAAAAACCAAGTCAAACTAAGAATGAAAGTGTTTCTGAGGCAGAGGACCAAACAGCCCTTCTGAATGTATTAACATTTCCGATAACTATAAAAGAATTTGAAGAGAACATTGAAAATAACTTGGATAATGAGTCCATGACCTCTACAACTACAGGCATAGAATTCAAAGAAATGCCGCTTGAATTAAATTATAAAAGTGCTGAAAGCAATAAGAACGATCAACTTGAATTTCTTTATATTTTAATTGATTTGCCTTTTAGTGCGGTAGATAAAAAGGAGGATCAAATTCATGATTCTCTAGAAGTAATCGTTCAAAGTTTAGAGATAGAGTTGGATACAAATCAAATGGTGCAACAGATTAAAAAGAAAGAAAGCAAATTAATCAATAACGACGTTATCCGGGCTGAATTGGCAAATTATGATGAGAACATCCAGATAATTTTATCTCCTCAACACAGCGAGTAATGAGGCATTACTGTTTATAGTGATAGCATACGCAATAGAAAACAGTGTGTTACTGTATCCATTTTCTATTGCGTATGCTTTTTTATCAAACGCTTTTATATCAATGAAGTAGTGATTATTTTAAGATTCTTAGTCCTTACGTTAATGATTTTGAATCAAGAGTTATTGAAAAAATCATTGAGAGAAATATTTAATCCGCTACAGAATTTTTGTATCGTACTTACCTTCGGATGCTTTGTCCTGCCACTCATCAATTCTGAAATCGTAGCTTGGTTTAGTCCACCTTTTTGAATGACTTGATGGATGGTCATATTATGTTCCGTTGCGAGCTCCTTCATCCGTTCTATGATTGCCTCGTTCAATTCCACTTGCTCACCCCACGATCATAGTACTCTCATCATTCTTATTCTTTATGCATCCTTCTATTCCTCTACCCTACCACAATCTCTTGAAATCAAAATACTTGTCATTATTTTCTATAAATAAAGCGTTATTTTTTTACAGTTGTGCTACAAAACCAAGAATATTGAGTTACTGTTGCTTACTAACCCTCATGCAAAGCGGATTCGACAAGAATCGTCAATTGTAAAATTTCTGACATATCAGAAAACTGATGTTTTTTATTCCTATCCCTGCTATATTGGAACCAACAAAAGGAAACATCTGTTTGGTCGCCGTTCTGGTTCACAGAAAGGGGAAGGCTTATGTATCGATTCGGGGAGTGGTTGAAGGAGAACCGACGGCTCTCGGGCTGGTCACAGGTCGAACTATCAGAGAAGACATTTGGAGAGATTTCACAGCCAGCCATCAGCCAGTATGAACAGAACCGATCAGTACCCTCGATTGCCGACATCGATCATCTGCCTCGCGCATTAGGACACACGCTCGTGATGGTTCCATGGGACGCCATCGAATTTGGATACGGCTACGGGGCAAAAAATTCTGTCTCCAAGCTCGAGCGTCGTCGGTTCGCACGTTCGACGGGAAGACGTATGAGTTACATGGTTTGATCGGTATCGAGAAAGGAAGCGGTAAAGCAGTCCAGTTGACGCAACTCTACTATCGAATCCGGACGGTCGTCTGTAACGCCCACGTGCTCGCCTAACGTAAGAACCCGAACGACAAGTTCATCCAAGTCAAGACACGGAAACGAGTCCGAAAGTAACCGATATCGGCGCAGTAGCATATTCTTAAGGATGGTCTATTCCACTCACATTTAGGAGTGTCCCCCACAACGGATCATGTGCACGGATTGATTCACACTTGCTCAACGAGAGACGCTTAAATTCCGCAAAAAATCACTGCATCGCTCAGGATTATCGACAACCTATTTCAGTTTTTCATCACCGCAAGAAGTGAATCAACGAAATAATCCGAATAGTTTCTTCATTTTTCTGGATTTCTTATCCATCCAGTCAATTGATCATCTCAAGTCGTTTCCTATCTAATTTTCCAACCGCTGTATAAGGCAACTCCTTCACGAACACGATTTCTCGAGGGAGTTGATATGTTGTCACTCGTTCACGCAACCAGCTCACCAGCTCTTCTTCTGTCAATATTTCATCATATAAATGGACATATGCCTTCAAGATGTGACCCGTGTACACATCCTCTACCCCAATGACGGCAGCGTCCTCGACATTCGGATGGTCGCGCAAAACCGTCTCGACTTCCCCAGGATATATATTGTTTCCAGCAGAGATAATCAAGTCATCTGTTCGTCCACACAAAAAATAATAGCCGTTCTCATCCCGGTATCCGACATCACCCGTTTGAATCCAGCGGTTCTTCCTGCTTTGCATGGACCACTTATTTCGTATGCAAAATTCCCCGATGGCGCCTGGCTCGACTTCCGCGCCATCTTTCACTACCTTTAAGTCCCCTCCCGGAATCCTTCTCCCGAGCGTGTTCGCATCATAATATAAATCTTCTGGTGTGGCGATCAGATTCAAGCCCGCTTCCGACGTCCCATAGAGATTGTATAAGACGCTCCCCAACTCGTTATGGACTTCACGGACTAAAACGGGATGAAGCTTCGCACCACCGGACGCGATACAAGCGAGAGAATGAAGTGATGTTGGATTGTGTCGTAACATTTTGTGGATCATGAGCGGGACGACCGTGACCACTTCTACCTTGTGTCGCCGAATGAGGTCACAGGCTCTCTGCACATCAAAGCTCTCTTGAATGACGACCTGTTTCCCTAGCGCTAGAAAAGATAAAAGGATGGCGATGCCGTAGCCATGGTAAATCGGGGTGGCAATATAGGCAGTGTTGAATGACGGCAACTGCAACTGGTTCAATAAAGCCGTGAATGGAGCTAGAAAGTGAAAGAGGGATGGTTTATGAGTCACTTGTTTCGGTTTTCCGGTAGTACCGCCGGTCAACAGCACGAGTTTCCCGCTCGATGCGGCCGGAAGCTTTCCTTTTTTATGTCGCTTCGACCTCGATAAACGGTTGATTGAATCTTTATCGCGATGATAGCTGGCAAGTGTCGACCGTTCGTAAGATGAGTTCTCTATCAATTCCTCGAACATCTCATCGTAAATCAAGAGATCGAATGGTTGTTCTTCTACAAGCCGGTTGAACTGCAGTTGACTCATCGAACAATGAAGCATGTAGATGTCAGCACCGAGTCGTGAGGCCGCAAACATCCCTTGTACGAAGGATGCGTGGTTGTGACAAAGAAACGCCACTTTTTTTCCCTTTTTGACCCCATACTGATCAGCGAAATGATAAGCAATGTGTTCACAATGTGTCTTTAGTTCCTGATACGTCACTGTTTCTCGACTATCCACTAAAGCCGTATTTTGACTCCCTACTTTTTCCGTCAATGTAAAAAGCAGCATCAAGTTGATTCCGTTTTGACGGATTGCGATGAATAGACTGACTAGGTTTGATGGTGATAGAAACTGGAGCTGCGACAAGACTTTCAATAACTTAACCATTCTTATTGTCACGCTCCTTTCTCTTAAGTAATGTAGGGACCATCCAGTCTATCGGTCTTCTGAAAACAAGAGACGCTACTTGACCGAGGAACAACCACCACGGCTTATATACTGGTCGTTTTGTATACAGGGCATGTCCAATCAGTTCCGCCACATGTACCGGTGACATGGCAGGAGAATGCTGATAAGCCAGCGTTGGTTTGATCATCGGTGTTTTTACTAGCGGTAGATATAGAACCGTCGTGGAAATATTTTTGATTGTGAGTTCCGGACTCGCGGAGCGAAACCACGTATCAAACGCGGCTTTTGATGCCTGATAGGCCGCCCAGTGAGGAAAAGGATGAAGTAACACATTGATGGTCGACACATTGACGATTTGTCCGTTCTTCTTTTCGAGCACCGGAATGAGCGATAAAATCAATTGAACCGGAGCAAAATAATTGATCGCCATCGTCCGAGTGAAGTCATGGTATCGATTGAGTGACTCAGTGATGGGACGATTGATGGAGATTCCTGCATTGCTGACGAACACATCCAATCCTTCCGGTAGTTGATGGAGATACGCCAGCAAACCATTCCGTTCCTCTTCAATTCGAAGATCTGCCGGGAACACGGTCACCGTGGCTGACCCCTTTTCGATTTCAGACTTCATGACGTTCATGTCTGCTTCTCTACGGGCAACGAGAATCAGATGCGCGGTTGTATCCGTTAGTAAATAAGCGAACGCCTGCCCGATTCCTGAGCTCGCTCCAGTAATCAATATCGTTTTCCGATCCAGCTCTGATTTCATTTTTTGATAATCGAAGGAAGGAAATCGGAATAGGAGTCTCTCTAGTAACGTGTAGTCATACATATTGCCAGCACCTTTTATTTATATTCGTCTCTTCAAGCTAAAAAAAACCTAGACAATCATTTGGCCATACATGACAAACAGCAGCGTCCACTTTAATTGAAAAGGACCTGCTGTTCAAACCTTCCGTTTATCTTTTATACACTCTTCCCATTCGCATATCGAGTGAAATTGTCGAGGATCGCCTGCCAGCCTTGTCGTTGCATTTCAACCGGATTCATCGACTCCGCATCAAACACCTCGACCACTTTCGTCTGATCACCTTCTGAAGCAAATGAAATTCTGACTCTCCGTTCATCTTCCAGACGATACTGAATAAGCTCATTTACTTCAACTTCCTCATATACCCCTTCAAAATCAAAGCCCATGCTTTGATCTTTTGCTTCCATCCGACTACGAAACTTCCCACCGACCCGTAAGTCGTTCTCCGCCTCAATCGTATGCCAATCGTCAGACGCATGATTCCATTGTTTGATATGTTCAGGTTCTGTCCAGAATTTCCAGACTGTGTCGATTGGTGCATCGACGAGCGTTGATATCGTCACTACATTTGAATCCATGATTCGTTTCCCCTTTATTCTACAATTTTTGATCAATCACGAATGCGCTGCCCGTCCTATATGACAAACGCAATATGAAATTACTTCCCTATCGATCACATCTTCTCCTGCTCTCATTTCAACGATTGAAAGATACTCAAAACAAAAACCTTGAATGGCACTCAAAATCGAGTTCATTCAAGGTTCTTTTCATTTCATAATTGAAACTTAACTCTTGGCAATCCCAAGCATAAATCCAGCGACGACAATCAACCCGATTCCCATGAAAACAAAGACGCGTTCTTTTGTCGTCTTCTCTTCTTTCAAGAGATAGATCCCACCAAGTGTCGCCACGACGACGTTCAATTGGGATAAGGCGAACGAAGTCGCAATCCCCACTTCTCCGCTTGAAACGAAAAGTCCGAAGTTCCCGATTCCCCAGGCAATCCCCGCCAAGATGTTTTTGAATGTGCGTGGATCGAGTTTCTTGACGTCCTTTTCACGAAGACTGAACAGAAGTGCCGCGATGAACATCCCGACGGATTGTGGAAGAATCGCGGTGATCCCTTCTACTTCAAAGTAGTTCGTCAAGACGGCATATGTGACGTAACCAATACTCGAAACGAATAGGACGAGTAAACCCTTTTTCAACGCACCGGCACTGTCCTGATCTTTCTTCTGTTGGTAAGAAGTCATAGTCGCTCCGATGATAATCAAGACGAGCGCTGAAAACCCTAACCATAGCTCCGTCGATGTCTGCCAGTCCCCGAGTACGATGACCCCAAAGAGAGACGTCCCAACGAGTTGCATCCCCGTGCTGATTGGCATCGCTTTGGAGACGCTTAAGATTTGGAACGATTGGAACTGCAAATATTGACCGAGCGCCCAGAACGCCCCTGAGATAAATCCGGTCACGATGGCGAGTGTCGTGAACTCCGGTCGGAAGACGAGGGCAATCACTGTTGCCATGATCATCGCCCCGATGGTCGTTCCGATTAACTGCTGAATCGGTTTTCCTCCTACTTTCGACACGATGAGTGGAATACTTCCCCACATGAGTGCCGGTAAGAGTGCCAAAAGAATCATTTCCATGAAGCACACCTGCTTTCTTAATATAACGTCTAACATGAAATTCCCACGTCTCCAATTTTATAAACCTAAATTCAAAAAGGGAATTGCCATGTCGAATACTACGATGATATAATGATTTCGAACGGGGCATTAGCTCAGCTGGGAGAGCGCTACGCTGGCAGCGTAGAGGTCAGGGGTTCGAGCCCCCTATGCTCCATTAATTGGTCACATCTCGAATGAGGTGTGGCTTTTTTATTGGTATGGTGCGATTCAACCTCTTTCTGAACGGGTAATGATAGTTAGACTTTTTCATATAAGGGGGAATTTTGATGGAACGTACATCTGTAGAAGAAACATTGACGAGCGTGATCGAATGCATGCGCGCATGCAACCACTGCTTCTCAAAAAGTTTGCAAGAAGAGGATTTACACATGTTCACCGAATGCATCCGCCTGACTCGAGAATGCTCAGACATTTGTACTTTAGCTTTAAATGCCTTAGAAACAGATTCAGCCTTTTCAAAACCAATCGTTGCTTTATGCGCCCAAGTCTGTGATACGTGTGCGGTTGAATGCGGACGACATCAGCACGACCATTGTCAAGCCTGTGCCAAAGCATGTGAGCGTTGTGCGGAAGCTTGCCGAACACTTGTTGCCGCTTAAGCACGACATTCGTCTAACTTTCTGTTAGACTTTTTTTATTGCTTACGAAAGAAGGTAAACTATGAACCATACCATTCTCGCACTTGACGTGGAGACCGCTAACCGTGATAGTCGCAGCATCTGTTCTGTCGGATGGAGCATCCTTCAAAATGGTGATGTGGTCGAAACCGACCAGCGACTCGTCAATCCGGAGGAAGACTTTGATATGGGTAACATCCGCGTCCATGGCATTCGTCCGAGTGACGTGTGGGATGCACCGGCATTACCGGAAGTACTTTCCTCTCTTTACCCGATTTTACGGGAAGTGGACCTCGTCATCGCACATAACGCTTCATTTGACATGGGTGCCTTGAGAAAGGCGATTGTGAAATATGATCTATTCGATTTCCCTACAATCGAGTACGGTTGCACCGTCAAAATGTCACGTAAACTGTATCCAGGACTCCCGAACCATAAGTTGAACACGATGGCAGAACACTTGAACGTGCCGTTTATTCATCATGATGCTGCGGAAGATGCTCGCGTATGCGCGCTACTTATGCGAGACATGATGCAAAAAACCGGCATCACAAGCCCAAAAGAATTACATCGCTATACGTCCGTGAAAACAGGAACGCTCGCATATTAAACCGGTCATGAAATCATGACCGGTTATTTTTTGAAAATCCATCTCTTCTGGACATAATAACTGACGAAAAAGAGAAAACTATCGACGATTACTTTTAGGATGACCTCGCCTTGTCTGAGCAAGAGAAACAAGAGATAAACAAGGAGTGCTGAAACGGCCATTTGAAGCACGACGAGACTAAAATATTTCGGAAGAGACCGCCGCGCCTTCGAATCGAAGACTACTTTTCGATTAACGAGATAATTGAAGAGAGAGGAAATGATTCGAGCGATGACCGTCGCGATGACGACGTGAGCCGTATCGAAGTATGGGGATAATAAATAAATAAAGAGCGCATACATCCCTACGTCGACAAGGAACGAGGCGACAGAGGATAACGAATACATCAAAAACATCCGATAAATTAAAATCGAGTCGAGAATCGGTCTAAAATGGGATGAATCATTTTCATTCTCATATACGGTCTGGATGGTCGTTTGTTGAATCGGGACCTGCAATCGTTTCGTGAACGTGAGCATATTCATCTCGAACTCATATCTATTTCCAGGAATGTCAATCAGTTGTCGCGCATATCGCATCGGGATGGCTCGAAGTCCCGTCTGCGTGTCTTTTAACTTCAGCCCACTCCCAATCAACATCACGAGCCGTGTCGCCTGATTGCCGAATCGGCTCCGGAACGGAATCGCATCTCCGCTAAAATCTCGACATCCCATGATGAGATGATGTGGTTTATTCAACCCTTCCTCATAGACGTTGACGACATCTTGCGGCAAGTGCTGCCCGTCGGCATCGACCGTGATGACCCCCATTTTATCCGGATATGTGTCAACCACGTACCGTAATCCCGTCTTGATTGCGGCTCCCTTCCCTTGATTCTGTTCGTGCGTTAACACTTGGTCGACAAATGATGCAATCTTATCAAATGTGCCTACCGACGATTCGTCACTACCGTCATTGACCACAATGATGTTCGAAAACCCACTCGCCCTCAACTTCTCCACGAGTGTGACGAGTGCCTCATCAGGGTTATAGGCCGGAATCAAAATCGAATACGCTTGGCGTGTTTCCACTTCATGCATCTGCATCGCCACCCCTCCTTCAATTCCTCTATACCCGAAGCAATGAATTCGCATTCCCAATAAAAAAAACATCAGCCCTAAGGCTGATGCATGTACTCACCCGATAAAGATCAAGTAAGACGAAACGAAATAGACAACGACAACGAGTAACGAAGGAATCACATAACGTACCTTCGACGTGACATTTTGTCTTAGCACACTATACATGACGAGGATCGATAGGATGGTGATCCCGACCGCAGATACGAGGTGTGACGTCGAGACATCTGCGAGAATCGATCCATTCCGATAGAAGACATCTGACATGGCGATAATCAACATGTTGAAGATATTCGAGCCGAGAATCGAACCGAATGCCAAGTTGACATTACGTAGTTTGAGCGCCATGAACACAGCGACCGCTTCCGGGAGTGACGTCGATGCCGCAATCAAGAAGCTACCGACAAAACTAGAACCGAGTCCTGTGACAACGGCAATTTGATCACCTGTGATGGAAAGTGCTGTTCCTGCCGCCATGATTACGATTGCAGCGATGATGAATCCAAAGACCGCACGTTTCAGCGTGATCTCTTCATATTTACCGACGACCACTTCTTCTTCGACTTCATGCTCCGCGACCGGCTCTGTCGGTTGTTTCCCGATATAGTAGATTCCGATACCGTATAGAATCGCAATCAAGAGCGCGTCGACTCCGATTCCGATAAACGTCATATCGACGCGAACGATCAAAGCAATCAACGTCGTGACGGTCAAGAGTAACCCAAGTCCGGCCGTGTACAGGTGGTCCCGACTCGCATAGTTGAACAATTGCTTCTGTCGGAAGTATAGGTCGAACATCGCTAAGATAAAGATATTGAATAGGTTACTTCCGAGCATGTTTCCGATGGCGATGTCTGGGTTGTCAATCATGACAGCCGATATACTTGTTGTCACTTCCGGGAGCGAAGTCGCTCCTGCCAATAAAACCGTACCGACAAGCATCCCGCCCATTTTCGACTTTTCAGTCATGACGTCGGCGTACGTCGATAATTTGATGGCAGCGTAGACGGTGATGGCCGCAGCCAGTAAGAAATAAACAAATACCATTTTTTCTCCTCCTTGGGTAAACAAAAAAGACCTTTTTATGGACGACAAAAACGCCCATAAAAAGGTCTTGCGGACTTGTAAAAGCTCGATGGACCGAGTGCGCACGCACTGTAATGACGACCCATCGACCACGATTGTGGTCGCTACTCCCCTTTTTATCTTCCCTTTGACTATAGCATGAAGAGAACTAGTTGACAATCGAGCGACGTATGAGTGCGAGAAGTTCTTGTGGCTCGAGAGCCGTCCGATATGCGAGTTCTTGCATCCCCGCGAGCTTCTCGGGTGACAATGGCGTGGTCCAACCCGCTTCGTGAAGTCGCTGTCGGAAGCACACAATCTCTACTTCATCAATCGTATCTCGCCCGACAATCTCCTTTAACTCATATGCCGTTTGACATAGTGGTGCCGATTCTTGCAACCATTCGTCTTCGACGAAATGGGTCAGCATCGATTCAAGGAGCCTTGCCACTTTTCGATCTTTTGAATTTTTCTCGCCGTAAAACAATAGATGGAGTTCTTGTTCATACAAACCGATTAGGTCTGTCGAACTCCGAAACGGTTCAAATGCTGATAGTAATTCATGATAATACCATGATTGGTCTCGCAGCGGTCGTTTAAAACGTTGCCACACCTTCATCCCTTCCATCTCAAGATCATAACGGATGGAACGGAGATTATGTAGCTTATCCGCCACGAGAAGTGCGACTTCATCAAATTGAAGTGATTTCACCTGCTGAAGTGTCAGTCGTTTTCGTTGTTCCCACGACTCGTCACGATTTTTTTCCGAGACCGCGAGAACGAGCCTGTGCACGTCAGATCCGAATTTTGATAAGATTTCTTGTGGGTCCGTCTTCGTGTCCTCAATCAAATCATGGAGTAACCCTGCCGCCACGACCACCGGTGCTTGATGATCGGACTCAAGAAGCATGGCGACCGAGAATGGGTGTGACAAAAATGGTATGGATGAACCTTTTCGGAACTGTCCTCCGTGACGAATAGACGAAAAACGTAACGCCTCTTCTACGAGCGGGTTCATGTCGCCATCCTCCTTCTTCCGGATAAAAACTCTCCTATTCATTACCCGGAATTAGGTACATATAACCTAAAAACATCCCGAATTTAGGTATATGGTCACATTATTCTTCATAAATCATTTTTTTCGTCATTCCTCCATCGACGACAAGATTATGCCCGTTCACAAAACTGTTTTGACGATCGATCAAGTATCTCACAGCGCGGACGATATCTTCTGGTTCACCGACACGTCCCGAAGGATGTTGTTCATGATCAATCTCACGTAACGACTCATCAGACGTATGAATCCATCCTGGACTGATCGCATTCACCGTCACAGGGCGGTCGCCTAATGAGACGGCAAGTGAATGGGTCAAGCCGACGATGCCTCCTTTAGATGCACCATATGCATCCCAATGCGGTTCGTTCTGGAAAGCACGTGTCGAGGCCATGTTAACGATTCTTCCATATGACTCATCTTGATTCAGTTCTAAAAAGTATTTCGCACAACTAAATGTCCCGACTAAATTGACATCGATGACTCGTTTGAACGTGTCAATCTCAAGCTCATCAATCGGCTTGACCAGCGAAGCGATTCCTCCATTGTTGATCAATACATGGGCTCGACCAAATTCGTTGTGAATATCGTCAAAGACACGCTTAAGTTCAGACGTGTCTCCAAGGTCTACTTGATAAAAGCGTAATCCTTTAATGTCCGGATCATCTCCAATGTCTAGCCCGATTACTTCATACTGATTTACGAAAGCTTGAGCAATCGCATAACCAATTCCTTGACTAGCTCCTGTTACAATCATCACGTCTTTCATCATTCATCCCTCCTAAAAGACTGTATACCCAAATCTCGATTAGTCGGACCATAGTTTTCGATTCGAAGTCGTGATCACACTCGCTCCCGCATCAAGTGCCGCTTGGACTTCCTCCTTTGTTTCAATCAGCCCACCTGCGAAAACGGGTATTCCCGTCTTCTCCTTTACGCGTTGAATATACTTCGGCACAATACCTGGTAAGACTTCGATATAGTCCGGTTTTGAACGTTCAATGTGTTTGATACTTTTCTCTAATGAGGTGGAATCAATTAAAAATAGACGCTGTACAGTGACCACATCATTTTGCTTTGCTTTGACGATGACGTTTCCTTTCGTCGAGATGATGCCGAACGGTTTGAACGTCTGGCAGACATACTCTGTCGCATACTCGTCCGCCTTCATACCTTGAATCAAATCCATATGAATGAACACTTTTTTATCATGTTTCCCCAATAATCTGAAGATGGAGTCCAATCGACTCATATGAATCTCTAATAACACCCCTAATTCGAAATCACTCGATAAAAACCGCTCCAAATCCCGCATGTCCCGTATCGCCGGTAAGATGGATTGACCATTGATCATCAACTATTCCCCCTGTCTCTTTCTCATTATGCAGATAGCCGATTTTATAAATCAAGGTTTACTCATTCAATATATCGGGAAAATAAAATCAACTTGTGTAGAGGGGGATTTGAGTATGGTCAATGAAGTAACTGTAAAAGTCGAAACACCGACTCCAGAACAACATCAAGCGTTACGCGTGAAGGCAGGGATGCCACGACGTTCTGATCGAGGTACGGTGAAGGGGCTTCAAAATACACTGTATGGTATTTGTTTATACTTAGATGATGAGATTGTCGGAATGGGACGCGTCGTCGGTGACGGCGGGATGGTATTCCATTTAGTAGATATCGTCGTAGATCCAGAATGCCAGGGACTTGGACTCGGAAAATTAATCATGGAGCATTTGATGGAATGGATCTTACAAGAAGCCGATGAGACGGCCATCATCAGCTTAATCGCAGATATTCCAGCCGATGGATTGTATCGACAGTTCGGTTTTGATTACTCACGACCTGAATCCGTCGGAATGGAGTATCAATGGAATCAAAGAGAAAGCTAATTGGGGTCGTGAGAGGAGATGACGTATGGATGGGTTAAACATCATCGTGTTGCTCGGATTGGCGCTCACCCTCATCTCTGTCCTCAGTCTCCTGATTGAACGATTATTCTTCCCAAGTATTTTAGCGTTTATCGCAATTGGGGTCGGGGTCGGGTTTTTCTGGGATGGGAATGAAGTCTTTAAAGTCGCGGGAGAGATCGGAATCATTCTGTTATTTTTCCTACTCGGTCTGAAGTTTCCACTACGTGAACTTTGGAAGCGCATGCGGAAAGTATGGAAGGCGGGAATACTCGATATCATTCTGTCATTCGGGGTATCGTTTGGGATTGCTTTAGCATTTGGTCTCGATTTCCCTCGCGCCTTTTTAATCGGGGCCGTCTTATATGCGACGAGCTCCTCCATCTCTGCGAAACTGCTTGAGCGGCATTCCGAAAAACATGAAGATATTAAAGAGTTTGTGCTCGCATTACTCATCTTTGAGGATATTTTTGCCCCTCTCCTATTGACGGTTGCCCCTTTCATCATTCAAGAAGAACCGGTTGCGATGTCCGATATCGGCAAAGTGTTCGCAGGATTTCTGATATTTGGCGTACTCTTGTTCATTGGTTCGAGCTTCGTATCCAAACAACAAAAGTTTTCGAAGCACTTGTTGCGACAAGATGATGCGAGTATCGGTCTGATCGGACTCATTCTCTTTTTCGCAGGGATTGGGATGGTGTTTGGATTATCTGAGATTTTAGGAGCATTCATCGCCGGGATCATGCTCGCAGATATTCACGACGTGAGACCGCTGAAACGTTTGACCGTACCCGTCCGAGATTTATTTTTGCCGATCTTTTTCATCTCGTTCGGTATCTCGATCAACCTCGAGAAAGGTGTCATCGTGAATGCGCTCTTCTTCGTCTTGATTGTGTGGGGGGTATTGTCAAAATGGATTGTCGGACGTGTCGGGGGCAGAATCTATGGCTTGACGCGTGTTCAAGCCAATGAAGCCGGGTTCTCACTCGCGCCACGTGGGGAGTTCTCTATTTTATTTACCGCCCTTTCGAACGGGGCCATCAACTTGTTTGTCGGTCTCTATATTTTTGTGTCAGCCATTGTCGGAATCATTCTGTTCCGTTTCTCAGAGTACTTGGCAGAAAAAACAGAGAAAACCCTCACGAAAGTCTTACCGGACGAGAAAAAAGAAGAATAAATAGGCGGACCCATATGCTGGGTCCGCCTGCTTTGTGCATTAGTCTTTTGCTAGTTTGTTGTGCCGCTTTTTACGCCATACGATATAAATGATGACGCCGATGAGCAGCAGCCCATAGATTGCATAGGAATAGGCATCGAGGTATGAGAGGATATCTTGCCAATTCTCACCGACTTTCATCCCGATAAGGATGAGAATGGTATTCCATAAGGCTGTTCCAGCCGTACTGAGCAGTAGAAATTTCATGAATGGCATGTTCGACATCCCTGCAGGAATCGAGATCAAGCTTCGGACGACCGGCATCAAACGTCCAAAGAAGACCATCCATCCCCCGTATCGATCGAACCAGGCATCCGCCTTTTTTACATCATTCAGATCAAGTCGTAACCACTTTCCATATTTCTTCGTCCATTTTTCAATCTGCTCGACATCAAACAAGAGTCCAAGGCCGTATAATAATACGGCTCCTAATATGGCCCCGACCGTCGATGCCACGATGACGAGCGTGATGGACAAATTCGTCTTCACAGCAAAGAAACCACCAAAGAGTAAGACGACTTCAGAAGGGATCGGTGGAAACACATTCTCAATAAAAATCATGAATGCAATCCCTATGTAGCCGTACTGTTCAATCACAGAAATCATCCAGTCACTCATGTCGCTTCCTCCATTCTTCCCCTCTATACCCGTCCATTTTGCTATATAATCGCAAAGACATGCTACACTCAAAGAAAGGAGCTGATTGAAATGGAAGAAACAGTACGATGTCCTTGGTGCGGGACGGATCCATTGTACGTCTGTTACCATGACGAGGAATGGGGAAAGCCCGTTCACGATGATCAGAAGCACTTTGAATGTCTGACACTCGAAAGTGCGCAAGCAGGACTCAGTTGGATCACCATCTTAAGAAAACGTGAAAATTATCGATTGGCCTATGCCAACTTTGAGGTGCAGCAAGTTGCCAGCTTCACGGATGAGGATGTGGAAAGACTCCTCTCCGATAGCGGAATCGTACGAAATCGACGAAAAATCGAGGCGTCGATCAATAATGCGAAACAGTTCATCAAACTACAGGAAGAGTTTGGCTCATTTGATTCGTACATCTGGTCATTCGTCAACGATGCACCGATCCTGAATGCATGGAATCGTCTTGAAGATGTTCCTGCAACGACGGAACTTTCTGAACGATTGAGTAAAGACCTGAAACGACGCGGCTTTAAGTTTTTAGGACCGACAACGGTCTATGCCCACCTACAAGCGACGGGTCTCGTCAATGACCATCTCACCTCTTGCACGTTCCGCTAACTTAAGACCAGCTCTCAAAAATATCTTTACATTCCCCCTCTTGTTGTGACAATATTTTGACAAAGTGATACTCTATCACTGAAAGCGTTTTCATATTTTTTATCTTTCGGGGGGATGTTGATGAACGGAATTTTAGTGTCCATTGTCGTGTACATGGCACTGATGGTCTTGCTTGGGATCATCGCGTATCGGAGAACAAGCAGTATCGGAGATTACATGTTAGGTGGTCGGGCGCTTGGTCCCGGGGTCGCCGCTTTATCTGCCGGTGCATCAGATATGAGTGGATGGCTCTTAATGGGATTACCTGGTGCAATGTATGCGTCAGGGATTTCAAGTGGCTGGATTGTCATCGGGTTGACGATCGGCGCCTATTTGAACTGGTTATTGGTCGCACCGAGATTACGCATTTATTCATACATATCGGATGATGCGATCACAATCCCAGACTTCTTTGAGAAGCGATTTAAAGACACAAAAGGTGTGTTGCGTTCATTTTCAGCTGCTGTCACGTTAATCTTTTTCACACTGTATGCGACAAGCGGATTCGTTGCCGGCGGTCGCCTATTCAATGCCGTCTTCGACATTGAGTTTGTAACGGGAGTCGTCATTCTCGCTTCCATCATTATTCTGTACACTTTCATCGGTGGATTTTTAGCAGTAAGCTGGACAGATTTTGTTCAAGGATTGATCATGCTGTTTGCCCTTATTTTTGTACCTGCCATCGCCATTATGGCAACTGATGGTGTATCAAATGCTTTAGACACGGTACGAAATATTGATGAAGCGTTACTTGACCCGTGGACGGGGCAATCACTTATTGGAATCATTTCACTATTTGCGTGGGGGCTCGGCTATTTCGGCCAGCCACACATCATCGTCCGTTTTATGGCAATCGGAAAGCTCGAGGACATTAAGACGGCACGTCGAATCGGGATCTCATGGATGGTCTTCACCGTTGTCGGGGCGATGGCGACCGGATTGTTCGGTCTCGCCTATTACACACAACAAGGCCTCACCATCGATAATCCGGAGAACGTTTTTATCAACCTATCTGACTTATTATTCCCGGATTTGGTGACTGGTGTATTGTTGGCTGCTCTTCTCGCCGCCATCATGTCGACCATCTCCTCTCAATTGCTCGTCTCGTCGAGTGCCGCGACGACAGACTTTTATCAGAAGTTCTTCCGTAAAGAAGCGGGAGACCGTGAACTCGTCATGGTCGGTCGGATTACGGTCATTCTCGTATCCGTCATATCGATTATTCTTGCACTCGATGCAGACGACACCATCTTAAACCTTGTCGGTTATGCTTGGGCAGGATTCGGTTCATCATTTGGTCCGCTCATCTTGTTCAGTCTGTTTTGGAAGCGAACGACGCGTCAAGGTGCACTTGCTGGAATGTTGACTGGAGCCTTTGTCGTTATTCTATGGAAGAACTATGCCGCTTCTCTTTTCGGTACGTTTGGGACATTGTATGAAATGATTCCAGCATTCTTCTTGTCGGCGCTCGCCATCTATATCGTGAGTTTGATGACGCCGCCACCAAATGAGATCATTCAACGTGAGTTTTACCAAATGCAAGACATGGTCAAGGAACATATCAAATAATTCTCATGACAGGTCAAAAATGACCTGTCTTTATTAATATATGCAGGATTTTTCTTAATTATCGACGAATTTTAGGATTATCGTACGAATCTGTCGTGAAAAGGAGAATCGGGATGAAACCAATCAAGATCGTCTCTCGCCTTACCTTCCTGTCTAGCTTTGTATTATTAATCGCCTGTGGTACGACTCCGGCAACCAATCAAGAAGTACCAAAAGAAGTCGAAGAACCGATTGTCGAGGTACCTGAAGAAATGCCGCCTGCCGAACCCGAACCGATCGTCACAACGGCCTCCCTCTATGCAATCGGCGATATTCTTCTACATGATTCGGTATACAACGCAGCACGTACCGATGAAGGGTATGAATTTGATTCGGCATTCGACCAGATCTCTCCAATATTGAATCGCGCCGATATTTCAATTGCCAACCAAGAGAGCATGATTGGCGGGAGTGAAATCGGACTTTCGAGCTACCCGGCATTTAACAGTCCATATGAAATTGGTGATGCCCTACAACGGGCAGGAATCGATTTGGTCACGACAGCGAATAATCATACGCTCGACCGTGGCGTCCGAGCCATTGAAAATTCAATCGACCATTGGAATGCAATCGGAATGCCTTATACAGGCTCCTTCCTATCTGATGAGGACAAAGCGGATATTCGTACGTTGACGGCTAATGATATTTCTTTTTCCTTCCTCGCATACACTTACGGGACGAATGGAGTCGTGCCGAAGCAGCCTTATCACGTAAATTATATCGACCTTGCACAGATGCAACCAGAGATCGAGAAGGCGGAACAGTCGACTGACATGACGGTCGTCTCCCTCCATTTCGGTACGGAATATGAGCCGTTACCGAATAAGAGTCAAACTGAGCTCGCCCAATCGTTAGCAGACCTCGGAGTCGATATCATCATCGGTCACCACCCTCACGTGCTGCAACCTCCGACCATGCTAGAAGGAGTCAATGGCAATCAAACTTTTGTCATCTACTCGCTTGGTAATTTCCTTTCCGGACAACAAGGGGATGAGCGAAACACGGGGGGCATTATCGGGATTGATGTGGTCAAGACAACCGAAGATGACCAATCGACTATTGAATTGAAAAATCCGATGTTCTATCCGACTTTTGCTCAAAAATCTTCGGTCGGTCCATATGAAGTCGTCCCATTAAAAGCTGCACGTCCTGAACTTCTTATCCCTGTTAGCGACCATATGTCGCAATGGTTATCCCAACTCAAAATCGAACAATGACGACCACGAAATCACTCGTGGTCTTTTTATTTTCAAAAAAGGGTTGCCACACGACATCTTATCCCTTACACTGAGTTGTATATTTATAAATAAAGATTAATAATTATTCATAAGGGGTGTTCATATTTTGAAACAAAAACTCGTATTGGCTTACTCAGGTGGTCTTGACACATCGGTTGCGATTAAATGGTTGGACGAACAAGGTTATGATGTCATCGCCGTCTGTTTGAACGTCGGGGAAGGGAAAGACTTAGAAAAGATTCAACAAAAAGCGATGAAAGTTGGAGCGAAAAAATCTATCGTCATCGATGCGGTCGACGAGTTCGTCAACGAGTTCGCTCGCTATTCGATGCAGGCCCACACATTATATGAAGGCGTATACCCACTCGTTTCGGCACTATCTCGCCCCCTCATCTCGAAGAAATTGGTTGAGGTCGCACAAGCCGAAGGCGCCGTCGCTGTGGCTCACGGATGTACTGGGAAAGGAAATGACCAAGTGCGTTTTGAAGTATCCATTCATGCACTCGATCCTTCACTAGAAATCGTCGCACCGGTTCGGGAATGGAAATGGTCACGTGATGAAGAAATCGCGTACGCGGCGAAACATCAAATCCCTATTCCGATCGTTCAAGAAGAGCCATTTTCAATCGATCAGAACATCTGGGGACGCGCCATCGAATGCGGCATTTTGGAAGATCCTTGGGCAGCACCTCCGGCAAGCGCATATGAGTTAACAGCAGCACTGGAGGATACACCGCATGAACCGACTTTTCTTGAAATTGAATTCAAGAACGGAGTTCCGGTCGCTATTGATGGGAAGAGCCAATCGTTCACTGATATTTTAAAAGAGCTCAATATCGTTGCGGGTGCCCATGGTGTCGGGAAGATTGACCACATCGAGAACCGGGTCGTCGGTATCAAATCACGTGAGGTGTATGAGGCACCTGGCGCCATGACATTGATCACTGCGCATAAAGCTCTTGAAGCCTTGACACTCGTTCGTGAAGTGGCGCATTTTAAACCAATTGTCGAGCAAAAATTGACAGAAACGATCTACAACGGACTTTGGTATTCACCGCTCACAAAAGCACTTCTTGCCTTTATCGATGAGACACAAGCGACCGTCACAGGAACGGTTCGCATGAAATTGTTTAAAGGGCAGGCCATCGTCGACGGACGGAAGTCGCCAATTTCTCTTTATGATGAGGAACTTGCGACCTATACGTCAGCAGATACGTTCGATCAGCAAGCAGCTGTCGGATTCATCAAGTTGTGGGGTCTGCCAACAAAAGTTCAATCAGAGGTGTTGATGGAAAAGGGAGCGTTCGTCAATGAGTAAATTATGGGGAGGCCGTTTCGAGAAGACGGCGAGCGATTGGGTCGATGCATTCGGTGCATCGATTGAATTTGACGCTCAACTCGTTCTTGAGGATTTAGAGGGTAGCATGGCTCACGTGACGATGTTAGGTGACCAGGGCATCCTCTTAAAGGAAGAAGTCACTCAAATCCTTGATGGATTACAACAACTTAAGCAAAAAGCACTCGCGGATGAATTGAAATTCGAGGTGTATCACGAAGATATTCATATGAACTTAGAAGCTCTGCTTCATGAAGCGATCGGACCGGTCGCAGGGAAAATGCATACGGCACGTAGTCGAAACGATCAAGTCGCGACGGACATGCATCTTTACTTGAAAGAACGTGTGAAAGAAGTGATTCAATTGATTGAATCGCTTCAACGTGAATTGCATGCACATGCTTCAGAAAACGTAGAGACGATCATGCCAGGCTATACGCACCTCCAGCGTGCACAACCGATTTCACTGGCCCATCATTTGCTCGCCTATTTCTGGATGCTGGAGCGGGACAAGGAGCGGTTTGCGGACAGCTTGAAACGGATTGATTGGTCCCCTCTTGGCGCAGGAGCCTTAGCAGGGACAACGTTTCCGATCGACCGTTCCCGTTCAGCTGAATTACTTGGCTTCAATCGGGTTTACCCGAACAGCCTCGATGCCGTTAGCGACCGTGACTTCATTCTCGAGTTTCTTTCAAATGCATCGATGCTCATGATGCACCTCTCCCGCTTCTGTGAAGAATTGATTCTTTGGGCAAGCGAAGAATATCACTTCATCACGGTGTCCGATACGTTCTCTACCGGTTCGAGCATGATGCCACAAAAGAAAAACCCTGACATGGCCGAACTCGTCCGTGGAAAGTCGGGTCGAGTGATTGGAAACTTGATGGGCTTGTTGACGCTCATGAAAGGACTTCCGCTCGCTTACAACAAAGATTTACAGGAAGATAAAGAAGGAATGTTTGACACGGTCAAGACCGTTCAAGGCTCACTCAGTATCATGGCGGGGATGATGAATGAATTGACGTTCCACCCGGACGTCATGAAACAAGCGACCGAGCGTGATTTTTCTAATGCGACCGAACTCGCCGATTATTTGACGGCAAAAGGGTTACCGTTCCGTGAGGCACACGAGGTGACTGGTAAACTCGTCAAATATTGCGTGGATGAGCGATTGTATTTATGCGAGCTTCCAATCACGGTGTTCCAAACGTACTCTGAATTGATTCAAGAGGATGTGTATCATGCCTTGACCCCTGAACAGGCAGTCGCACGTCGAAACAGTTACGGCGGAACAGGATTCGATGCCGTCCGTGAACAGTTGAAAGAAGCTTCGGCATGCATGAGCACGATGACCTATTCTTAATCATCTTGAACCCGTCACGTTAATCTGTGACGGGTCTATTTATTTATCCTGTTCATTCAAACGTTCAACGAAAGAAGGAAGACCTTTTTCTAGTAGAAGATCGAATACCTCCATCATCTCATCAATGGAATTTTCATTGACGTCTAGTAGATATTGCAAGACGACCCCATCGACTGCCGCAATCAGCCATGAACTGAACGCATTGTTTAGACGAGTGTTTTCTAATCCGTACAAATGAATCAGGATTTGTTCGATTTGTTTTGTCCATTCTGCATATTTGTCTTTTAATTTCAGTTGTGCCTCCATGTTCCCGAGTAACACTTCATGAGCAAAATGATACTGCAGACGGTTCTCTGCATCTTTATGAAACCGTTCCGCCGTATTTCGTGCAATCTCCATTTTGATGCGTTCTTTAGAATACGAATCGCCCGTCATTTCTTTTGCGATTTGAGAGGAAACAGACAAGCTCTCATTCATTAAATCGTATAATAAATCCTCTTTATTTTTGTAATGATGATAGATGGCTCCTGTCGTCATATTCGCCTCGATTGCAATCGCTCTGACTGTTGCCCCGTTCACCCCACTTCGAATAATGACCGTTCTGGCTGCATCTAGAATTTTATTTTTACCGTCCACTATTATTCTCCCCTTTCGAGTCCACTTTAGAATAACATAGCTCTACCAATGCGAGTGCTCAGGACTAAATTTTGTGAAATAATTCACATTGACTAAATAGGATTGTCCGCCTATACTAAAAACATAACAAACGTTATGTTTGTTAAATTCAAATGAGAAGGTGAATGGAATGAACGTTTGGCCGCATGTAATCTCGATGCCACTCTATTTAGGTTTATTATTAGGAATCATCGTTTTTTTCAGAAAGCACTATAAACTGTCCGCCTACTTTTGGCTCGCTTCGTTATTGACCATCCCACTATGGATGATGGGGAATGTTGATGGCTGGTTTCGTTGGGCAAAAATTGTAAGCGTTATCATCCCAACGATTATCGTTGGTTTCTCTCGAATCGCCATTTACGAGAACAAGAAAGGACGAATTTGGGACTTTTTAAAGCGTGACGAATTTTTATGGTTCTTCTACGCCATATTGTTTTTAAATATCGCAGAAGCCACGATTAAAGATGTGACACTCGGCAACTACTTTAATGCCGCCTGTGGATTTTTACTCTGTGTGACGATTCCTTTCGCACCGACTTTTTGGAAGTTTGCGAAAGAAGGATACGCGGATCTCGTAGCCTATACGACCGGGTCATGGAATTTTATCTACACGTCATGGAACGCATGTTTCGTCTATGCAGAATCTCCAACTTATTTTGCCAGCTCGCTCTGCATCTTGCTTGCGGCAGAACTGTATCCAGTCATCAAAGGACGACCAGAGCTTTACATTACCGCTCGTATTTACACGCTTGCAGCCCATTTATTGATTCGCGCATGCTATGACATCTTCCCGCAAGTCATGAACTCTTCGACCTGGTTCAACCCGGAGGTATTGAAATCATGGGGAATGATTAATTTTGTGATCATCGTCCCTTACGTCTTCTGGCATATGTGGCAACTTCATCACAATAAGGCCATCATCAGCTTCAAGAGAGCCAAAGTATCATGATGGAATCGAATATATGAACGTATGAGTAAGATTGCTCAATAGTGAACAAGTAACTGATGTAAGGAGGAGATTTGAGTGGGAATTCTGTATGAACGAATCGATCTCGTCGGATGGGGAATTGGGTTATTTGTCTTGTTTAGCTTGATGGCTTTCAATGAATTCAGTCGCACGACTAAGTGGGGAGGAATAACGTTATTCTTGATTGTACCGACTATACTGACCCTTTTTGTTTGGCCGACAACCGCAGCTCCAGGGAATGAATATGGAACGGGTACTTGGTTCAACTGGGTGAAAACATATTCTGCACTCGCCGGCTGTCTCGGTTTCATGATTATTCGTTACCGCCCCTCGCTATTACGAAAGAAATGGGTCTTATTCTTTCCACCTGGGATTTTGGCATTAAACATTTTAGAAGCCTGTATCCGAGACTTTCAAGTATACTTCTTTAACGTTCCCGATGGTGCTTATATCGATCACCTTTGGGTCATGTCCGGACCTTGGAATCTAATGAACGGTTTTGCCGGATTATTGAACATCATCGCCATCTGCGGATGGATTGGAATCAATATTTCGAAAGATCAATCAAAAGATATGATTTGGCCTGATATGATTTGGCCATGGATCATCGCCTATGATTTATGGAATTTTGCTTACGTTTATAATTGTATCTCTGACCATTCGTTTTATGCAGGATTGATTCTGCTCCTTTCATGTACCATTCCTTCTTTCTTTATTAAAAAAGGGGCTTGGTTACAACATCGTGCCCACACGTTGGCTTTATGGATTATGTTTGTCATGACAGTTCCCGCGTTCGCCGACCGATTAGCTCCCGTACCGTCGACACATGACCCGAGAGCCTTCTTTATCGTCAGTCTACTCTCCCTCTTATTCAACGCGGCGCTTGTCTCCTATCAATTTTATCGGATCCGTCAACGACATCTTCATCCACTCAAGGATGAACTTTATGTTGAAACGAAGGCATATCAGACAGCTTTGAGTCAAAATGGGCTGTCTTGAAATAATTCTTGCCAACCCCTTTTCAACATGTTAACTTTTATATTGTTAACGTTAACTGAAAAGGGGTTTACATATGAAGATTCAAGATATGACTCAAATCGCCTTCGGCGCGGCACTCATCGCAAGTATTGGTTTCATCGAAATACCGATTGGACCCGTTCCAATCACCCTTCAAACACTCGCCATCATGACCATCGCCGGTGTATTCGGTGCAAGGAAAGGATTTTTGGCAGTCATCGTGTATCTCTTGCTCGGCTTGATTGGACTTCCAGTACTGAGTGGTCAAGGAGGTCTCGCACCGTTTGTAGGACCAACTGTCGGATATTTAATCGCCTTTCCGATTGCAGCGCTCTTCATTGGCTGGTTCAGTGAACGCTACCGCTCCATCCCTGCATTGATTGGCTATAACTTTTTATTCGGTCTAGGGCTCGTCTACTTACTCGGAAGTATCGGACTTGAGATCGTTCTCGGTATGTCGTTCATTGATGCGCTCAAAGTAAATATTCCATTCTTCTTTGGTGACGCTTTGAAAGCCGTGCTTGCTGCCATATTAGCCGTGAAAATTTCTCAGAACGTTCAAGTCCGTCGTTCCCTCGCCTCTTAAAGGTTCGAACGTTTCACCCGTTTCCATCTGTGGAATAACTGTAGTATGGAAGGGGGTGTCCCGATGAGCGACTCGACGTTTAAAAAACGCTTACAGAAAGCGACCCACTTTTACCAACGCTCTGACAAAGGGCAGCGTCAAGGAATCGATAAGTCGTCTCATGAGAAACGTGACACAGATGCGTTTGAGCGAAGACTCCGTGAGGCTAAAGCGAAAGTTGGCGAGATTCAAGAAAACATTGACCATATTGCTAGACGTTAAAACCCCGTCCGAAGACGGGGTTTATTTTTTGCGTGGTCGAATGAGGAGGGTGACGATGAACAGAAGCGCTAATGTGACGAGAAGTGCAAGTGATGCCGTATTCCACCCTATCAAATTCAACCCTACACTGATGGCGACCGTGATATAAAATCCACCGAGCGCTTTTTTGACATGCTGCGAGCTGAAACGTTGTAGCTGTTTCGCCCCAAATGGCGATCCGATCATGGCACCAGCAATCAGAGCAAGACCGTGCAGATAATTCGTTTCAGCACCCGCCACCGCGTAACTGATGACACCGGATACGACGATGAGAAGCGCTGCCGTAATACTCGTTCCGACCGCACGCTTCATCTCTGTGTTCAACAACTTGACCTGAAGAGGAGTCAAGACGAATCCACCGCTTACTCCCATCAACGAGGAGATGAATCCCGCGAACACACCGATGATCCCAAGGCGTGGTACAGAGTCCGTTCCGACGCTTCCTTCCACATGCTGTTTCGAACGAAAGAAAGAAACCGCAAAATATGTGAGTAATGCGATATAGACTAGTGAAATGATGAGTGTCGCCCCATCGACCCCTTCTAAATAAAAGACAAGCGGTGTGGCAATCCAGGTCCCGACAATCCCGAACACACCGATCCATAATGCGTGCGACACGTTCACGTTCCGCAAACGGATATGCGAGATCGTTCCTGCCGTCGTTGATCCGAGCGTCAACATGAGGCTAAGGGCAATCGCCGCACTCGCTTCATACCCGAAGACAAGGAGAAGTGGTGTCAGTAAGATTCCACCACCAATCCCAAAGAATCCACTCAAGATTCCGATTAGCGTACCTAAAAGGAGAAATTGTAATACTTGTAAAACGTCCATGTTGTACCCTTCTTTCATTGGTCTCGTCTGCAATCATATCAAAAAGGGGCGTCAAATGCGCCCCTTTGCTTACAATGACCGTTCTAGAAACTCGAATATTTGTTGACGATATTCATTCTGGAATGACTGGTACGATCCGACATGACCTTCGTTTTCGGTCACCCAAAGTTCGACACGTTCTTGTGCTTCAGCCAATTTTTCACTTTCAGAAACAGGAATCGCATCATCGCCTTTGCTGTGGATCAATAAGATAGGAGCCTCAATCGACTTGATATCCTGAATAGGAGATACGACATCGGCATCGAGACCGGTGAACCAAGGGGTCACAGTCATGATGACGGGCGTGAACGGAACGTTCGGCAAGTCACTCCATACCGGAAGATTCGTCTCGAGATAATTTCGTAAATCACTAAACGGACTGTCGGCGATGACGGCAGCTACTTCGACATCATCAGCTGTAGAGAGTGCTGTCGCCGCTCCCATTGAGATTCCGTATAAGACAACCGGTCCTTCTGAACGACCTTTCGCATACTGGATGGCCGCTTTTAAATCGGATTGTTCTTTAGCGCCGACCGTGACTCGGTCACCCTCCGATATCCCTGACCCGCGAAAATCGAACGTTAAAAATTGGTATCCTTGTTCATGAAATTCTGGAATCAACTCTTTCAACGGTAAATCTTCCTGTTCACGGTTCTTCCCATACCCGTGGGCAAAGACGATGGTCGCACGCGGTGTAGGATGAGGGATCCACCATCCGTATAAGTCATATCCTTCCTCCGATTCGATTGTCACATTCTCGTACTTCAAACCAAGTGATTTCGGGGTGTATGTCAATGTTTCTCGCTCCGGTGACGTCAACTGATCCCCAATATGAGCCGAGATTCCTCCGATAGCCAAACCGGCAACGAGTAAAATGATGAGTACCGCAATACTCAATAGTTTCATCCAACGATTCATCCGTAACTTCCCCTCGATTCTATTTACTCTATCTCAACCAGCTACGAAGCGCGATGAGCGCATGTTGAACTGGTTCCCATGTGCTAGACGGAATGAGATAACATGTCGCTTCATGGATAGAAAATGTTCGCACATCCTTTTGTTTGACGATGTTCTCGCCGATTGCGCCAAACGGATCGCTGTTCACATCGACATGTTCAAATGTACGCCACTTTCGCTCCCCTCGTTCTATAACGGCACAACCGAATGATTTGGTCGGGCCATCAATTCCGTACTCGGCATAATGCCAGAGTGTCGTCGCATCGAGCGGAGACCCCAGGTGAAGGATTCGTGCGTTTCGCTCAATCATTCGCTCGATAGGTGAACCTGGACCGAACCCGACATCGATGGTATGACCGGACACGATGGCTTCAGCCCCATCGCCCCAGGCGGCAACAGACCACATCGGATGGGAACTACGATAAACGTGCGGATAGCTTCGGAACAGTTCCGGCACACGTCCCATGCCACGTGTCGCTGTTTTATCAGCTTCGTACGGAGGCATCTCCGCGCGAATCGTCTGCCACCATTCCACGGGGACAGGTGGCGCTTCCCATTCAGCTGGGTCTGAATTGTCTCCGGTCTGGGTCGCCATCATAATCAACCCAGATGGACCGACCACTTCCTGAATCGCTTCAATGACGGTCTGCGCCCCTCCACATACCCAACCGAGTTTTGAGAGCGACGAATGGACAAACAACGCCTCTCCAGAGCGAACGCCGGCTTCTTTTAACTTTTCGATGAGACTCGACTTCGTCACCATCTTTTTCACAACCATCACTCCACAATCAGCTGGATCGACGACCCGCTTCTAGATTTTTTCACTTCAATCCGTGCATCGACACGGTCTTTCAATTCTTGGACATGACTGATGACGCCGACGAGCCGACCGGTCGCCTGTAAAGACATCAATAATTCAATCGCCTGGTCTAGAGATTCGGCATCGAGCGTACCGAATCCTTCATCGATGAGCATCGTTTCAAGACTGATGCCCCCACTCAACTGTTGGACCACCTCCGCAAGTCCAAGAGCGAGTGACAACGACGCCTTAAACCCTTCACCGCCAGATAAATTTTGTACACGACGCGATTGTCCGGTATAGGCATCAAAGACGAGAAGCTCAAGACCAGATTTGGCATTCCCTTTCGCCGTCTCGACTTTCCGCTCAAGCCGGAACTGACCGCTCGTCATCTGATCCAAATGAATGTTGGCCGCATGAAGGATCTGATCAAAAAAGGCGGTTTGAACATATGTCTCAAACGTCATTTTCTGTGGGTTGATTCCCTTCCCCGTATCCGCAATCAATTTGATTGTCTCTAATTTCCGCTCTTCTTGCGCCGTCTGTTCGCGAAGGGTATTCCATTCCGAGATGACGTGTCTATGTCGAGACAAGGCATCTTGGGCTGTGATCAGCTGTTTCGATGCCTGCTCACTGCATTCAGCCACTTCCTTCACTTTCATCTCCATCTCGTGCAGGTCTGGTCGCTCCTGATTCTTCAGTTTTTCTTCAATCATCTGTTTATGGTGTCGGAGTCGAACACCTTCTTCCTCCTCACGTTGCAACTGTTCACGAATCATTGTCCGCTTGTCGATTTGATTGGCGAATGATTCATAGCGTTCACGCGTCAGATGTGATGCTTCTAGCTGATTGACCCAAATGGTCTGCTGGGCATCATACTGCTTCGATGCTTCAGTCAACTGTTCACGGATCAATGACAGTCGTTCTTCCTCTTTCCAAAGTGCTTTTTTCACCGTCTCAAACTCAAGGTCGTACGCTTCGACTTGTTTCATCAACATCGAGATGCGGTGCTCAAGGTCGGCTCGTTCGCGCTGCAACGCATCGAATGTCGTTTCTTCACTTTGACCGAGTGCGTACAGACTTTGCTGCGTCATTTCAAGTTCGGATACGACACGCTCCCGCTCTTCGAACTGTTGACGTCGCTCTTGCTCTAACTGTCGGATTTCTGCTGACAGTTGACGAAGTGTCCGTTCATTCTCTTGACGCATTCGTTCTTCCCGTTGCAATAGCTCTGCACGTGTTCGCCACTTATTGAGTTCTTCTGTGACATCGCCATTAAATTGAATGTCTTTGGAAGCTTGATCTAGTTCTTGTCGGACTGCTTGAAGTTGTTGATGAAGCGAACGATAATCCGCCCTCGCTTCGATTAAGCGTGTGGACAAATCATCAAGACGTGCCACGGCCGCATCCCGCTCCGCGATGTTCGTAACGGTTTCTTCGTGTTGTGGGATATCATGATGACGAGAACCGCATACCGGGCATGGCTCACCGTCTACAAGCGTCTCGCTCAGTTGTTTCGCTAGTAGTAATTGTTCTTGCTGTGTAAACGTGGTGACCACTTCTTGTTGGGTCACGTACTGTCGTTGAACGTCTTTGCCCGTTCGTTCACATTCGTCGAGTTGTTTCGATAACTCACGCGCCTTTGTTTCAAGAGATGCCAGATGCACCAATCGGTCGACATGACGCTCGGCGTCGACTGCTCGTTCACTAGGTTCAGACTTTATGCTGTCGACCAATCGCCGTTCTCTTTCTTGAAGTTCTTGTAACCGAACTTCTTTTGAAAACATGGCCAATTCTTTTGCACGATTCATCAATCGGTCACGAAGGGTCACGAGTGTGGCGCGCTCCTTGATTCTTGGCATCATCTCATCGACGATCCGAAGTCGCTCCTTAAGAGAGATGACTTCTTCTTTGTCCGTTTCAATCGTTGATTGTTGCTCCATTAACTTTGATTGAGAGGATTGCAAGTGCTCTAATTTTGTCGAGGAGGTCTGTTCTTCCATCGTCAACCGACGCACGAGTTGCTCTAACTCCTGTAACCGTTCAAAGACTGGACGAATGTTTGCCGCCACCTCTAAATTTGTTAGCAGTTCACGTGTCTCATTTCGAATCGATTCACCGTTTAAAAAGATTGCAAGTGCTCGATCGGTTTCTTCTCGCTCCTTGAACAGCGTGACGAGTGATTTTGCTTTCTCAAGCGCTTCTCTTGCCTCTTCCAGTGCTGTCGCATACAGTTGTTTCTGGGTTTTGGCCGTATCACATGTTGTCATCAGATATTCTTCACGCTCGTCAAGCCAACGTTGAATCTCCTCGATGGACTGGGTCGACACCTCTTCGATTGCTTCATCTTCGAGCTCTAATAACTTGAGTCGCGTCCGCTCGACCGCCCATTCCACTTGTTTTCGATACGCGCTATAGCGTTCACCCCACTTCTCCTGAAACGTACGATATGCCTCAGTTTTGAAAATGGATTGGAGGATTTGTTGTTTTTCATTCGAGTTCGAGTCGAGTAATTGTCTAAATTGGTTTTGAGGGAGCAACAAGATTTGACTGAACTGTTCATACGATAATTGTAAAATCGATTCGATTCGTTCTTGTACCTCGTTCACCTTCGTCGCCAGCGGCTTCCAACCGTCCTCCCATTCATAGAGGATTGCCTCGTGCGGAATTGGCGTCTTATTTTTCGGATGAGGTTGTTGCGGCTGTCTTACGATCCGATAGCGGTCACCTCGAATCGTGAACGAAAAATCTACTTCCGTCTTCAACTCAGGTTGTGCATACTGGCTTCTGAAGTCACTAGCATTTCGAAGCGACCCACTCGCCCGGCCATAAAGGGCGAACGTCATCGCATCAAAAATGGTCGTCTTCCCGGCGCCCGTCCGACCGCTGACGACAAACATCGAGCGACCAACCAACTGGGTGAAGTCAATCGTTTCACGTTCTGCATACGGTCCAAATGCTTGAATCATCAATTCAACCGGTCTCATTAGACATCACCTTCTTCTATCATTTGCTTCACGGCATCTGAGGCAGTGCGATCATGTACGGCCTCAAAAAATTGGAGATATACCTCTTCTACTGACTGTCTTTCGAGCGTCTCGCGTTCAAACGTGGATGTCTGCTCCTGGCGACGTAACAGTTCCAATTCAAGATGAAGAATATTCGGATAGACAGTCCGAAGTTTCGCCATCGGGTCATGAAGCGCCGTATCATCGGTCAATACAATTTTAAGGTAGTCATCTGTCTTTTGTTGCTGATAATAAGTTGGGGCAAGGAGTTCGTTCAATGTTCCGGTGAGTTGTCGCATATCCCGCTCTGGTGTCAAGGCACGGCGACGACGTGTCCATTGACCGTTCCATTCCAGAACGTCGACGGATTTTTCATGATTGACCTCGGAAAACGAATATTTCATGAGCGATCCACTATATGCAATTCTTTCTGATTGAATCGCATCACGATTATGTAAATGACCTAATGCCGTATACGAAAAAGGCTCATATAACCCTTTGGCGACCTGTCCTGCCGTGCCAACAGATAGTTGACGTTCTGAATCCGTCTCCAGTCCTCCCGCTACAAAACTGTGGCCAATCGTCACGGCATCTTTTTCGATCATACCGAAAGCTTCAATGACCGCCTCCAGTGCATCATGATGCGTTCGAATCGAGTCGATACCGAGGATATGCCGTACACGAGCCGGCTCAAGGAATGGAATCGGATAAAATGGGACTCCCGCCACATCAAGGGGACCAGATGTCGGGTCTAGCTTCCCGACGATGTGAAGTCCTACTTGTCTCAATAACTTCGAACTATATTCGAGACGTTCTGCCGAATCATGGTTTCCGGCGATGGCTACGACTGGGATTCCGCGGTTCAAGACGAGCTCTCGCCACATCTCATCGAGTAAATCGACCGCCTCGACGGGAGGGACGGCTCGGTCATATAAATCCCCTGCGATGATGACCGCATCGGGTCGTTCCTCATCTACGATTTGTAAAAAAGAATGGAATAAGATATTCCGTTGATCTTCTGTCATATGTCGACCGTGGACGATCTTACCTAGATGCCAATCGGCCGTGTGAATCCATTTCATCACGTATCACCTCTCTTTCCTATTCTAGCATGAGTCATTCGTATGATTCGACGTCTTGACACCCGTTTTTGAAACAGCGAAAGTAAGAGGAGAGGAGGACTTCAAAATGAAATCATCAACATGGCAAACTTTTTTTCAATTATTCAAAATCGCGAATCCTCCGAAAAATCTATTTGTCGGAGCCATTCTGATCTCGCTCCTTCAAGCCGTCGCCTCACTGGCCATTCCGCTCATCTTGCAGCGTGTGGTCGACCGGTGGAGCAGCGACTTATTGACACCTGAATGGATCATCTATTTCGTCATCGCATTTTTGATTCAGGTCATCACGAGTGCCGTTTCGATTTATTGGTTACATATTGTGGGGCAACGGGTCGTTGCCAATTTACGCACGACCTTGTGGGACCATCTCGTCAAACTGCCGATTCCATTCTATGACGGCATCAAGTCGGGGGAACTGGTGTCTCGGTTGAACAATGATACGACGACGCTTCAACAGTTGTTATCCGAACAAAGTGTCAGGTTGTTGACCTCCCTCGTCTCGGTCATCGGCGCCGTCGCCATCTTGTTCACACTCGATTGGCAAATGACACTCGTCATCTTGTTCTCTGTTCCGACCACACTCATCATTGTCATACCGCTCGGACGGAAGCTTCGGATTATCGCAAAAGAGACACAACAAGAACTCGGAAATCTTTCCGGTTTCTTCGCCGAACTGCTCGGAGAGATTCGACTTGTCAAATCACAAGCGACGGAACAGATGGAAGTGAGTACCGGCAAAGCAAAAATCGAGACACTGTTCGATTACGGGGTGAAGGAAGGACGAATTCAAGCGATCCTTATTCCCCTTCTCAATGTGACCTTGACTGGGATGTTGATTGCCATCCTCGGGTTCGGCGCATATCGCGTCTCGACCGGAGCTTTATCAACGGGCGAACTACTCGCCTTCATGCTCTATCTCTTCCAAATCATCACGCCCCTCATCACGATGAGTGAATTCTTGACAAGGCTTCAAAAGGCGCGTGGAGCTACGGAACGGATTGCTGAATTGCTCGAAGTCAGTCCCGAACCATACAGCACACATGAAGAAACGATTCATCAGACAGCACTCTCATTTGAAGACGTTGCTTTCCATTATGGCACTGAACCCGTCATCCAAGGATTGACACTTCAAGTGTCACCGGGGGCGACAACCGCCATCGTAGGACGGAGTGGTGCCGGGAAAACGACACTTTTCTCACTTGTCGAACAGTTCTACACACCGACGGCAGGAACGATTCGATATGGAAATCGAGAGATTCAAACATACGGGCGTGATACTTGGCGTCAAATCATCGGATATGTCGCTCAAGATTCCCCCGTCCTTTCGGGATCTGTACGGACAAACATTGTGTACGGACTTCGACATGAAGCGAGTGATGATGAAATCAAAGTTGCCTGTGAGATGGCCAACGCATGGTCATTCATTGAAACGATGCCAGAACAGCTCGATACGGAGATTGGTGAGCGAGGTATCCGTTTGTCTGGTGGGCAGCGACAACGACTTGCTATCGCGCGAGCATTGTTACGAAATCCACAGATTTTATTGCTCGACGAGGCAACATCAAGTCTAGATTCAGAATCAGAACGCGTGGTCCAAGAAGCGTTAGACCGCCTGATGGTCGGACGAACGACGCTTGTGATTGCCCACCGACTCTCGACTGTCAGACATGCCGACCAGATAGTCGTCTTAGAAGATGGACGAATCAGCGGGATCGGGAAACATGAGCAACTTTTAACGGAGAATGAACTATATCAACGACTCGTTTCACAACAATTATTAGGGGGACAAGCCACATGAAAACAATCGGATTTATCGGGCTCGGGGTCATGGGCCAATCGATGGTACGTAACTTGATGAAACACGGATTTGAAGTGCAAGCATACACACGGACGAAAGAGAAGGCAGCCGCATTGTTAGAGGAAGGTGTGACATGGTGTGATTCGGTACGGGACGTTTGCCAAGACGCCGATGCCGTCATCACGATCGTCGGCTATCCGTCTGATGTCGAATCCATCTATTTTGGTGAAGGAAACATTCTTGATTCGGCAGAACCAGGTACATTATTAATCGACATGACGACGTCCTCACCGAAACTGGCTGAACGGATAGCTGAGACAGCCATTGAGCGGAGTCTCCTCCCACTTGACGCACCAGTCACAGGAGGCGATGTCGGCGCCAAAAATGGAACGCTTTCGATTTTAGTCGGTGGGGGTGAATTCGCCTTCAATAAAGCGAAGCCTTTATTTGAAGCGATGGGACAATCGATAGAACGAATGGGATACGCAGGAAGCGGTCAATATGCGAAACTTGCCAATCAAATCGCCATTGCCGGAATCATGATGGGGAATGCCGAAATGTTAGCGTTCAGTAAACGAGCTGGAATTGACCCAGAGGCACTCGTTCGTACGATTCGTGGTGGGGCAGCAGGTAGCTGGACGCTTGAAAACTTGGTTCCACGCATGATTGTCGAAGATTATGCACCTGGCTTCTTCATCAAACACTTTATCAAAGACATGACACTCGCTATCGAGAGCGCACACGAGCTACAAGTGACATTACCAGGTCTCGAGCTCGCACATCGCCTCTATTCAATTCTTGAAAAGAATGGATACGGAGAGAATGGCACGCAAGCACTGATCGAGTATTATCTTCATCAAGACGTTTGAAACCGGATGTTTGTGGAATTAGTAGGAGTGAAGGAGGCGATTTTCGTGCCATGGAATATGAAAGACTATCCAGAATCACTGAAAAACTTCGATCCACTTGTAAAAAAGAAAGCCATTGATATCGCGAACGCATTACTCGCGCAAGGCTACTCTGAGACGAAAGCGATCCCCATTGCCACCGAGCAAGCAAAAAAGTGGCATGCGGATGCGTCGGAAGAGGAAAAACAAGATTTTGAAGACGCCCCAAACCCCAAAAAGTCAGATCAGCACGGAACATAAAACAACCGGTCGGGTTATCCGACCGGTTGTTTTGCTTGATAGGAGGCATTTAACTCTAAATAGAGTCCAGAAATCGCCGTTTGAAGATATGGTGTGACAAAGATATATGCTAAACCTCCAGTAAGAAGGACGAGCGCATACCATCCGATAAAACTCGCATAGAGCTTTAACATCGTCTGTTTGTGACCTTTCATCATTTGGCGGCTTTTTCGCATCGCCTGGAATGCAGATAGGTCCGGCTCATCTCGCATGATAAATGGCGCGATGCGATACGTCAAATAGAACCAGACACCAGGTACAATCAGGAAAAGCATCAGAACGTTTAGACCTAAATAGAATACCGCATAATAGACCACGGCACGTGAATAGTCTTTAAGTGACCCGAACGATTCAATCAACAATCCGAACGTTGGCTTTTCATCTTTCGCCACTTGGAGAAACACCCAATTTTTCCCGAGCTCGATAGGTGCGAGCAGAACCGTCGCCCCGTAAAGAAGCGCCACCGATGTCAAAAGAACTTCGGGGTCGTTCGCCGAGAGATCAAGTCGGGTCGTGATCATCGCTTGAATGACCATGACAGTTAAGACAACGAGTAATGATATGCCCCACTTCCCTGATAGCATTCGTAGTGCATATTGTTTGTAAACGGAAGATTGCATGAATTCACCTACATTTATTGTTTTCTCTCATTATAGCAAAAAAACAGTCTTCCGACTGTTTTCCGCATTGGCTCATCCAAGAAGTTGTTTGAACTTCACTTCATCGAGCTGTCCATTCGTTCGTACGCCATTTCCTATGTGTACCATCGCTACGTCAAGACGTTCTCGAAGAATCGGTAACGTTTCCACCGTGATTCCTGCACCAGGCAAAATTGTCATCTCGGCCTGTTCCTTCAAGGCTATCAAGGTTTCGATTCCTTCTAGTACAGTTTTGGCACCGCCTGAAGTAAGGAGAATATCTACTTCCGGATATTCATTCAACACGTCCATCGCTTCAAAGACATCACGTGATGCATCAAAAGCACGGTGGAACGTGAGCGTCATTTCCCCTTTGTGCTTGATCACTTCCCCTAAGATCCGCTCGTCAATCGCGCCATCCTGTGTCAATGCACCGAATACGATTCCATCGACACCTAGCTCACGGCATAGACCGATATCCGCAAGCATAGTCTCGACATCATCCTCATTGAAATGGAACGAATGTGTATGGGGTCTTATCATCACATGCACCGGAATCGACACATGTTCGACCACATTTCGAATCGTTCCAAAACTTGGTGTGATGCCCCCGTTTTCCATATCCGCAATCAGTTCGAGTCGTTTCGCACCGAGTTGCTCAGCCTGAATAGCTTCCGTTAGTGTAGTGACAATCACTTCTACATTCATTAAATCGCTCCCTTCACGGTGCGAACTTCCAGTCCACACCATGTTCGGCTAAGACGCCTTTGAAATCTTGAGGCTCCGGAAAATCAGAGATAATCGCCGTCACCTTCGAAAAATCACAGACGCGATACCGTTTTTGTTGATTTAGTTGGGTATGGTCCGTCAGTAAGAACGTCTCGCGACTTTGTGACATCACCGACTGGGTGATACTGGCGAGGCCGAAAGCGTCACATGTTAAACCTAGTGACGCGTCGACCCCTTCGACAGACAAAATGGCAAGGTCGAACATGTATGTCTGAAGTTGTGCCAGGACCTGCTCACCTGTCGTCACGAGATGTTTCGGGTCGATTGTACCACCTAATAGCTGAATTTCGCCACCAAGCACACCTTTCGCCCGCTGTTCAAACAACGCCTTCGCCACCGTCAACGATGGCGTCACGACCGTCACATTGCGACCACGTAACCGGGAAGCCACTTGCTCTGCCGCGACCCCGTGTCCGATATATAATAATGTATCATCTGGAATCAACTGAAATGCGGTATAGGCGATCCGACGAATCCCATCCATGTTTGCAATCACGATAGGCTGAAAGGACATGCTCTGATGAAGGACCGCTCCCCCGTATACACGTTTGATTCGATGTTCTTTTTCTAATTCTTCTAAATAACGGCGAATCGATTCCCCCGATACGTTCAAACGCTCGATCAACTCGCTTGTTTTTACTTTGCCTTCTCGTTCGATCCATTCTACAATTTTCTGTTTACGCTCTTCACCGATTAAAGACACGTCCCTGCCTCCTCCACAATAATCTTTCCTTTTCTAGTGTAACGAACGCATGTAAATTTAACGTAAATTGAAAGTAAAGAACGAGCAAATCCAACATGTTTTTGTTTCTTTTTTGTGTAAATCAACGACAATACACAAAAAAAGGCACGCCCTTCACGGACGTACCTGCATGAGTCATGATTTCGGCTTGTGTTGAAACAGCGGAACTTTTGGTTCTTTCCCAGCACGTATACGTTGCCAATTGGTACGATGCTTAATAATAATGAACAATGCGAGTGGCACGATGACGATCAGGGGTAACCAATCTTTCGTCACGATGCTATAAGTCGTTGCCGTCACAAGTCCCACCACGGCGGCAGCCATCGAGGAGAGGGAGACCATGCGCGAGGTGAGGAGAGTCACGATGAATGTACCGACGACGACAAAGAAGAACCATGGGAAGGCTGCCAACAAAACACCACCGCTCGTCGCAACCGATTTTCCACCTTTGAATTTCGCAAAGACAGGATAAGAGTGTCCAATCACTGCCGGAATCCCGGCAAGAAGCAGGCTCATCTCGCTTCCGAACAGTAGAGGCAGCAATGCAGCGACAAGACCTTTCCCCATGTCACCGAGTAAGACGAGGATTCCTGCCTTCTTTCCTAATACACGAAACGTGTTCGTCGTTCCCAGATTGCCGCTCCCATGTTCTCGAACGTCTACGCGATAGCCGAGCTTGCCGATGATGAGGGCAAACGGAATGGCACCAAGTAAATAACTTAAAATAATAATCATGATTTCTGTCACATATGGCATCGCAATTCCCCTTATTTCACAAATTCCGCAATATAGCGATCATATGGCTGATTCAATGCATGTACCTGTTTCGCATGCTCAATACCGATATAGCGTAAGTGCCATGGTTCGTACATATATCCGGTTTCTTCCTCAAAGGCTTTTTGGTAACGGATGATAAATCCATACTCGTGAGCATGATCTGCCAGCCATTTTCCTTCAACCGTTTCACCGAGACTTTGAGTCAGTTGATAGTTGACCGAGGCGCTCGATACGTCAATCGCAAGTCCTGTTTGATGTTCAGAATGACCTGGTGGTGCGGAATATTTCATGGCTTGCTCTTTGCCATCTCGTTCGACATAAGCATTGAAGAGATTGACTTGATAGGCGTATGAACGGAACGCACTCGTCCCTTTCAAATCAATTCCTGCTACTTTTGCACCTTTCATTAGACCTTCAATCGCCTGAGCAGCTTCTTTACGTAACATTCGACGTTCACCGACTGTCGAGTCGACAAAATCAATGTTCGCCTCTACCAAATCACTCGGCTGATAGTCGGCGGGTAATGCAATTTTCTTGTTTACAAGAATCAATTCATCTAATTCCAAATTGGCCACACCATCCGTTTCAATCGGTTGACTAGGTGCCACAGGTTCTTCCTCTACTGGTTCGGTCGGATGTTCAGACTCGTCCGACGTCTCCTCCTCAGAAGGTGACTCGGTGACTGTCTCATCTTCACGATCCGAAGTCGGTTCATTTGGTTCTGTCTCTGGTTCATCTATTGTTGATGACTGTGTTGTTGGTTCTTTCGGTTCAACTTGCTCGTTTGTCGTACAACCGGCTAACATGAACGTCAAGGCGCCGCAAACCATCAAAATCGATGGATAACGCATGCGATCTTCCCCTTTCTAGATAACAAAAAGTACCGTCAAGATATGATACCACACTGACGGTACGAAGACAGAAGATTCTTAAACAGGGTTCATGACGTTCAAATACATTTCATGCCATTTCGGGAACTCTCGATCAAGTCGAATCGGTTTGAAGTCGCCTCGTTTGACGACGACATGCGTTGTAGTGGCTGTGCCAACAAGTTCTCCATGTTGATTCGTCAACTCATAGCCGTAAATCGTTCTGATTTTTGAATATTGATCGACCCATACACGAACATGAACCGTATCACCATACGTCACGCTACGCTTATAGTCCATGGATACATTTGTCACAGGAGAGACAAATCCCGCTTCTTCCATATCTTTATACTCGACACCTAGTTGTCGTAACAATTCCGTGCGCGCAATCTCTAAATAAACTAAATAGTTGGCATGATAGACGATGCCCATCATGTCCGTCTCTTGATACCTTACTGGGATTTGAACCGTGTGCATTGAATCATCCTTCTTTCCTACGACAAGTATATTATAACTTACTCTTAATATCTACTACTAATAATTGCTGGAGTGACACATTCTCATCCTCCGTCGACACTAAACGATAGGACTGACGAGCAATCGATTCATCGATAACAGATAGAGCGGTGCGCGCGTTCGCATGTTTGATGTCATGTAAGCGAGTAGCTAATGCTTCAAGCGCATCTTCCTCCATCACATATCCGAACTGACTTGCGTAATTTTTCGCGATGTCCACTAACTGTTCTTGCGTATAGTCAGCAAAATGAATCGTCCGTTTCATTCGGCTACTAAGACCAGGGTTGGATTCAATTAATCGGCGCATCGGACCTTCGTAACCGGCAAGGACGACGACAAGATTCTCGCCATGTTTCGGCATTTCATCAACTAGTGTATCGATTGCCTCCCGGCCATAGTCGTTCGCCCCGCCGTTCAAACTATAGGCCTCGTCAATTAGTAAGACGCCGCCAAGTGCGTCACGGATCGCCGCTTTCGTTTTTTGAGCTGTCTGTCCCACATAGCCACTAACTAAATCTGCACGACTGACGACATTGACATGCCCTCGCTTCAAATAACCTGTCCGTTTCAACATCTGTGCATACAGATAGGCAAATGTCGTTTTACCGGTACCGCTGTTTCCGGTAAGTGTCACATGGAGCTGGACCGGCGCCGTCTTCAAACCGAGCGCTTTTCGTTTCTTCTGTATCTTGATGAGCGCTTCAATTTCAGCCAGTTGTGCTTTTGCATCTTCCATGCCGACAAGGTCATCTAACGATGTCGGACTCGATTCATCATCTGGCTGATCAAAGTCTTCTTCAGTCAAGAGCGCCATTTCGTCTAGCGGAGCATCTGCACCGAAGCGGGAACCCTTCTTAAACATCGCATCAAGTAAAATGTTATGGACAGTCCGGGCATTTCCGAACGTCGAGTCGACCCGTTCTCTGTCGATTCGAGCAAGAAGTGATCGTTTCGCCTCTTCCGTCAGCACGTAATTGTTTTCTTGTGCCACTTTCTCACCGATGGCGACCAATTCTTCGTCACGGTAGTTCGGTAACTCGTAGTGATTCGACTCAGGGAATCGTGAACGTAAACCGGGGTTCGCCAAGAGGAAATGACGCATTTCTTCTGGATAGCCAGCTAGAATGACGACGAACTTGCCAGCATATTCGCCACTCGTCATCGCGGCGACGAGCGTATCGATGGCCGCTTGTCCGTAATCACTGCCACTCGCATCCTGACGCTTCAATGCGTATGCTTCATCGATGAATAAGACACCACCTTCTGCCTCTTTCACCTTATTCATTACCTGCTCTTCCGTTTGCCCAACATAGGCACCGACAAGGCTCGAACGGTCAGCCTCGACAAGGTCCGGGCGTCCTAATAAGCCGAGTTCAAAGTAAATCTCGGCCATGAGTCTTGCTAATGTCGTCTTCCCGGTTCCTGGATTCCCTGTAAAGACGAGATGAAGGGATGGTTGATGTTTTGAAGAAAAACCGGCCTTCTCTCGTTCTTTTTGGAAAAGGAGGAAGCGATACCACGCTTTTACACGCGCTTTGATGTCATCGAGCCCAATCATGTCTTCAAGTGATTCAATCGCACTTGAACGTGCCTCGGTCGGACGATCTGGTAGTAGCTCACAAATCGTGTGTAGTCGTTCTTTCACAAGGGCAACGCGCTCCCCGAATCGATGAAACGCTTCACGACTGAAATAGTTCCCTTGCATCGATGCGAGCAAGGAGGCGGTATCATCTTCAAGAGATGCGACCTCTTGCATCGCTTCGATGATCGCTTCAAACAGGTTTTCCAATTGTCCGCGCCATTCAGAATCACGTAAATCAGACTTCGCAGTCTCCACCTCATCATGGAGTTGGTCAAGTTGATCGAGCAAGGCTGACGTTTTTGACTCGTACTCTGTTAAGATTTGAACCTTCATCGAGGCATAATCGGCCTCTCGTAAGGTTGGCCAGTCGATTTGAAGCGCCTGTTTCGAACGACGCAACTGCTCATTCAGTTGAAACAGACGAAGCTCTGGAGGAAGTGCGTTCATCGCCTCCAACTCTTTTACCCAGCGGTTGAGTAACGGGTCCATCGCTTCCTTTTGTTTGAGCCGATGTGTTGCGAGCAGCCGCAAGGAACGAATTAATTCTTCTTGGTGCTGAGTCGCACGAGACCAATGTGCGTAAGATAACAAAGCTGCCTCGTTTACTTTTTCTCCAGCTTCCCAGTTCGTCAAGTCCGTTTGAACTTGTTCCACTTGAATTTGTTTCATCTTGTTCTCCCTTTCAGACGACAAGGGAGCCGACATCATGTCTGCTCCCCATCGGATTATCTTGATTCAAACGATGTCATCCGAATCGAATGGAATAACTTCCCGTTATTCCGCGATTCTGCCGCGAGCAAGATTCGTTCATGCGCATCGACATAATATGTGACAGTCTCTTTATTTTCTTCTTCACTAAAAATCGATGGATAGTTTTCAATCCACTCTTCCGGAACGGTCTCAGCCGATTCTGATTTCACATACGCTTGCGCGGTACGTCCGACCAAATCGGTTTCGCCTTCACTTGAACCGAGCGTCCCGTCATCGAGCCATTTACGAATCTGTTCGTTCGTTGCACGTGACAAGAATGGATGAGGTGCGACTGCTCCGGAGTTCGTCTCCTGTCGAAGAACTTCTTCCCCGTCCGGATTGAACTCTAAGTAGGTCTCTCCATCCCATTCAGCTTTCGCGCCAACATTTGGACCCGTCACGACTTCAGATACAAAATGTCCGTCCTCATCATACGTGACAAGATACTCTCGTTCTTCGAGCTCCTCGCCTTCTTTTGGAAGTTTGCGTTCTTGATATCCGATCACGACATTCGAGTAGAATGGTTCGACTTGCTCTTCCTCTTCCCCGCTCAAATCCATGAGCACATAGAAGTTATAAGCGAGTAATGCCCCGACAATGAGGATGCCGGCCAATATCACCCAGCTCAACCGTTTTTTTATCTGTTGTTTCATAGCCTATCCTCCTCGTTTCTTCACTTACTATCCTACACTAGCGAGAAGGACAAGCAAAATATTTTTGACCGAAAAAGGGCCTCATCTGAGACCCTTTCGAATTAACCTAGTTTATCTTCATCTTTCTTTTGCATCTCTAGCCATTTATCTCGTTCATCCGGCTCGTCGGTAAGATCCTTGAATAAGGCAATCATCATAAAGATGAGCACGAATATGAATGGGAAGGCTGCGAGAATCGCAACAGCTTGTAGAGCATCTAATCCACCAGCATACAACAATACGGCTGCGATTGACGATTGGATGATTCCCCAAGTCATTTTAATTCCCATCGGCGGGACGAGTTTCCCGTTCGATGTAAGCATACCGAGGACATATGTCGCAGAGTCGGCCGATGTAATAAAGAATGTCGAAATCAAGAAGATGGCGATTACACTGAGTAGCGTCCCAAAACCACCGAACGTCTCAAACAGTGCGAACAGCCCGACTTCAGTACCGATTTCGTTTACTTGATCAATTAAGCTATATCCTCCGAACAAATCAGCCCAGATGGCCGAACCGCCGAAGACAGAGAACCATAATAATCCGAATGATGTCGGGACAAGTAAGATTCCGATGATAAATTCCCGAATCGTACGCCCTTTCGATACACGTGCGATAAACGTTCCGACGAATGGTGACCAAGAAATCCACCAAGCCCAGTAGAAGATGGTCCAACCGTTTACCCATTCACGTTCAACGGGTTCAAATGCGGCTGTACGGAAACTCATGCTCGGGAGCTGCTGCAAATAAGTTCCGACCGTTTGTGTGAACAAGTCGAAAATGAAAGCTGTCGGTCCCGCAAACATCGTCGCTACAAGTAGGACAATTGCCAAGAAAATATTCGTATTACTTAAGATTCGAATTCCTTTGTCAAGACCTGTCGAAGCACTGATCATGTAGAGCACCGTTACGACGGCAATGATGATCAACTGTGTCACGAAAGCGTTCGGTACCCCAGGGATGAGGTAATGAAGGCCACCGGCAATTTGTTGAGCACCAAAACCAAGTGAAGTCGCTACCCCGAATGCCGTCGCAATGACCGCAAGGATATCGACCGTTTGCTTCACGGGTTGTTCGTAGCGGTTATGGACGAGCGAACCGATCGTCTCCCCAATCGTCGCGGGACGACCTTTTCTAAACGTCGAATATGCGATGGCGAGCGCAATCATTGCGTAAATCGCCCATGGATGGAAGCCCCAATGGAAAAATGCATAACGCATAGCAGTCCGTGCATCTCCTTCAGGTGTGGGGGAAGCGAATGGTGGTGAGTGGAAGTGGAGCAACGGTTCAGCCGCTCCCCAGAAGATGAGTCCAATTCCCATCCCTGCACTGAATAACATGGCAAACCATGATAAATAACTAAATTCTGGACGATCTGTATCCTTTCCAAGTCGAATCGAACCATATCTTGAAAAGATTAAAAAGATGGCAACCAGTAAAAACCCGGTGGCGCTCAAGAGATAGAACCAACCCATCCCGTTTGAGAGCCAGCCTTGTAACGTACTCGTCACGTTTAATAGACTGGCATTACCTAATAAACTCTCGGGGAAAAGTCCCCAAATCGTAAATAAGCCAGTTATGATTGCAGATACGACGAATACGGTCGTCACACGGCTTTTTCGTTCCATAAAATCACTCCTATTTAATTTTCTATTTTCATATACGTTTTCCACCCTAACATACTTTTGAAACAAGTCACAACCCTATGTGTACATAAATGTGTTGTTTACCGTCCAATAGATAGGTGTCATGTCATCAAGTTGTTTCTTTGGGCTCCAGTGAAACAATCAATGTTTCATCGACCACATAGTATGGCCTTTTTGGCAACGTTTTTAAATAACCCCCCTCTCGTAAACGGGTCAAATCGAGTTGAAGCGCGTTCTGAAATTTTTGTAACGGTAATTTCTTCTCCTGGTCCATATACAGATCGAGTGCCCGTTGCACTTGATCCATTTCATAAATGACGTCGCGTTCATCTTCCGGTACGATATGAAACGTCTCTTTTGACATGAAGAAACGTTGTTTCGGGATTCCCGAAAGGTGATGTTTCAAGCGTTTGGTGTCGATTTCTTGCGAGTCATCCAGTAGGACGGTGCGATTCACACCTTTTGGCAGTGTCTGTTCATATTCGTGAATCGCCTGGCGCAATTCTGAAAGGGTGATATCAATTTCTCGATCCGGTTCCACCTCTTTTTGTTGCGTCAATCGTTTCCACCAACTCTTTCCGAGCTTCTCTTCCTTATCCATAAGCGCACCCCTCCCTGTCTTCCTGTTCCCGAATCTTTTAAAACTTTCACCTTAAAATTGCATATTCATGAAAAAAACCTTCCTTTTTTCAAAGGAAGGTCATGGACTAGCACTTATTTCAATTTGTTACGGAGAACCATTTGCAGGATTCCACCGTGACGGTAGTAATCAATTTCAACTTCAGAGTCGAAACGAGCGATGACTTTGAACTCTGTCACCGTTCCGTTTTCATGTGTCGCTTTTGCGTTCAAGATATCGCGCGGACGTACAGACTCATCGACTTGAATATCAATTGTTTCTTCACCAGTCAATCCGAGTGATTCAGCCGATTCACCGTCTAAGAACTGAAGCGGGAGCACACCCATCATAACAAGGTTCGAACGGTGAATCCGCTCGAAACTTTGTGCGATGACCGCACGGATTCCAAGAAGATTCGTCCCTTTCGCTGCCCAGTCACGAGATGATCCCATTCCGTAATCATTTCCTGCAAGGACAACAAGACCTGTTCCCTGTTCCTTGTACTTCATAGCCGCATCATACATTGGCATGATTTCACCAGTTGGCCAGTACGTCGTAAAGCCACCTTCAGTTCCTGGAGCAACTTGATTGCGGATACGAATGTTTGCGAACGTACCACGCATCATGACTTCATGGTTACCACGGCGAGAACCATATGAGTTGAAGTCGATTGGCTCTACCCCTTTAGAAAGGAGGTATTGACCGGCTGGTGTCGTCTTCGAGAATGATCCAGCTGGCGAGATGTGGTCGGTCGTAACCGAATCCGCAAACTTTCCGATGACACGTAAGCCATTCAATGCATGAACCTCGCCCGCTTCTGGTTCGAGTTGTTCGAAGAACGGTGGGTTTTGGATGTATGTCGACTCATCTGAGAAGTCATACAAGTTTCCTTCCGGAACATCGAGTGCGTTCCAACGCTCGTTACCAGTGAAGACCGTTTCGTACTCTTTACGGAATGCTTCTGGTGATACGACGTCTTGGACAACCATTTTGATTTCATCGTTTGATGGCCAGATGTCTTTGAAGTATACTTCATTTCCATCTTTGTCTGTACCGAACGAATCATTCATGATGTCGAAGTTGACTGACCCGGCAAGAGCGTAAGCGACGACGAGCGGTGGTGATGCCAAGAAGTTTGCCTTCACGAGCGGGTGAACGCGTCCTTCAAAGTTACGGTTACCAGAGAGGACAGACGACACGAGCAAGTCGTTTTCTGTGATCGTATCTTCGACTTCACGGTCAAGCGGACCAGAGTTTCCGATACATGTCGTACAGCCGTATCCGACCGTGTTGAAGCCAAGTTCGTCCAAGTAAGAAGTCAAACCAGCCTTATCCAAGTAGTCCGTTACGACTTTCGAACCTGGTGCGAGTGATGTCTTCACGTATTTCGGAACGGTTAAGCCACGTTCAACGGCTTTCTTCGCAACGAGTCCAGCACCGACCATGACGTATGGGTTCGACGTGTTCGTACAGCTTGTGATGGCTGCAATCGCAACATCTCCCGTACTCATGTCGACTGCGCCGTCCTCGTACTTGACTGTCGCCGTTTTGTCGAGTTCAGAACGGTCAAGTCCGAAGCCACTGTTTCCTGCAGGAGCACTCAAGCTATCGATGAACGATGTTTGAACGTCTGAGAGGTTGATTCGGTCTTGTGGACGTTTCGGACCCGCAAGTGAAGGCTGGACTTTCGACAAGTCGAGTGTCAACACTTTTGTGAACGTTGGATCAGCTTGATCTGGTGTATAGAAGAGATCATTCGCTTTAGAGTATTCTTCGACGAGTGAAATCAACTCTTCAGAGCGACCAGTCGTACGCATGTAGTTCAATGTTTCCGTATCGACCGGGAAGAATCCACATGTCGCACCATATTCAGGCGCCATGTTTGCAATCGTCGCACGGTCTGAAAGTGGCATCGTGTGGAGCGACGGTCCGAAGAATTCAACGAATTTCCCGACAACTTTTTCATGACGGAGCATCTCTGTCACGACGAGCGCCACATCTGTCGCTGTCACACCAGGGTTTACTTCACCGATGATTTTGACACCGACGACGTCTGGCACTGGGAAGTATGATGGTTGACCGAGCATGCTTGCTTCCGCCTCGATTCCTCCAACACCCCAGCCAAGAACACCGAGTCCGTTGATCATCGTTGTGTGCGAATCCGTTCCGACGAGTGAATCTGGATAAGCAACTGTACCTTCTGCATCATTCTTCTCGAGGACGACAGATGCCAAGTACTCCAAGTTTACTTGGTGAACAATCCCCGTTGCAGGTGGTACGGCACGATAGTTGTCAAATGCCGTCTGAGCCCAACGTAAGAACTTATAACGTTCTTCGTTACGTTCAAATTCGATGTCCATGTTTTTCATCAATGCGCCAGCGAAACCATATGCATCTACTTGAACTGAGTGGTCGACGACGAGATCGACAGGGATTTCTGGGTTGATTTTGTTTGGGTCTCCACCGAGGTCTGCCATCGCTTTACGAAGTGAAGCAAGGTCTACGACCGTCGGTACACCCGTGAAGTCTTGAAGTACGACACGTGCCGGTTTGAACGGTACGTCAATGTCTTTCGAGACGTCGGCAGTGCCCCATTTTGCCAAGTTCTCGACATGTTCTTTCGTGATGGCACGCCCGTCTTGTTGACGGAGAACCGATTCAAGAAGAACGCGAATCGAATACGGAAGACGGCTGATGTCCGTCAACCCTTCTTCTTCCAATTTTTTCAAACGATAAAAATCATACGATTGCCCGTTCGCTTCGAACTTTGTCCGAGATGCGAAGGCGTCTAAAACATTCGTCTGTTCCATTGCAATTTCCCCCTTTTTGAAAGCGCCGACCACACGACAATGCGTAATCGCTTACTTTTCACATATTTATCATAATACAAGTATAGCGTGACGTAAAATACATTCCGTCACAAATTAGTCATAAGTAAAACTTATCAAAACTAAAATGACTTACTTCACAACAAAAAAACACCTCAGAAACGAGGTGTTTACAACTTATTCTTCCGTACCGATCTCTTCGTTGACGTCAAGTGCCTCAACAAGCGTCAAGTCATCTGCGTGACGCTCAGCGAACCGTTCATATGTGAACTCGTTCGCGAACAGGAAGACCGGACGTTCCCAACGGTCTGTAACGAGCATGTTCCGTGAATCTTGGAACGGTTTCAATGCCTTCAACTCTTTATCTTTGACCCAACGAGCAACGCTATATGAGACTGGTTCCATTCGAATATCGACGCCATATTCATTGTTTAAACGATATTCGAATACCTCGAATTGAAGTTGTCCGACCGCGCCGAGATAAATCTCGTTATATTCGTTGCGATACACTTGAATCGCCCCTTCTTGCGCAAGCTGTTCTACCCCTTTGTGGAAGTGTTTCGACTTGAGCGAGTTGACCGGCGAAACGCGCATGAACAATTCCGGTGGGAAAGTTGGCAGCGCCTCAAACGCAATCTTCTGCTTCGATGTGGTGATGGTATCTCCAATTTGATACGTCCCAGAATCATAGATCCCGATGACATCACCAGCAAACGCTTGGTCGACTGTTTCTCGATCGTTCGCCATCAATTGTGTCGATTGGCTCAATTTTATCTTTTTCCCAGTACGAGTGAGCGTCACATCCATCCCACGCTCAAACACACCTGAACAGATGCGTACAAAGGCGATGCGATCGCGGTGTGCCGGATTCATGTTCGCCTGAATCTTGAAGACGAATCCACTGAAGTCTTCTGATGTCGGATTGATTGGACCGACGTTCGACTTACGTGCCTCAGGAGCCGGAGACATCTCTAAATAGTGATTCAAGAACGCAGTCACGCCAAAGTCGACGAGCGCTGTTCCGAAAAATACCGGCGTCAATTTACCACTCTGGATCGCCTCGACATCAATCTCGTTCCCCGCTCCATCGAGAAGGTCGATCTCATCGCGGAGGTTCGTCAAGTTCTCTTCCGACAAATGATCGGCGAGAATCGGATCGTTCACTCCGTCCTCACCCAGTTGAAGTGTCGACTTCTCCCCACGGAACAAGTGGACCTCATTTTTCATTCGGTCGTAGACACCTTCAAACTGCATTCCACTTCCGATTGGCCATGTAATCGCGACAGAAGGCATGCCTAACACTTCTTCGAGCTCTTCCATCAATTCAAGCGGATCTTTTGCCTGACGATCCAACTTGTTCATAAATGTGAAGATTGGAATCCCACGCATCCGACAAACTTGGAATAGTTTTTTCGTCTGTGTTTCAATCCCTTTCGCAGCATCAATGACCATGACCGCGCTATCGACTGATGTCAACACGCGATACGTGTCTTCACCGAAGTCGTTGTGTCCTGGTGTATCCATGATCGATACAACCTTGTCTTGATAGATGAATTGCATGACAGACGATGTGACCGAGATCCCACGTTGTTTCTCGATTTCCATCCAGTCAGATTTTGCGTGTTTTGAGTTTTTGCGCGCCTTGACCGTACCTGCCTCGCGAATCGCACCACCGTGCAAAAGTAATTTTTCTGTTAATGTTGTTTTCCCCGCATCCGGGTGAGAGATAATGCCGAATATCCGACGTCTCTCGACTTCCTGTTTCAATTGGCTCATATAGGATAGACCTTTCCTTTCTCGTCTCAGTTCATGCTTATTCTCGTAGCAACGCTATCTATTCTAACGAAATCAATTCGGTTCGTCTATCCTAATGGGACGTACGCCTTTTGCAAATGGATTCTTTTTTGTATACTAACGATGAAAGCAAGTGAATGTATAGAACGGGGGAAAGACGATGCCAGAAAACTTGATGATGTATTTCATTGTATTCTGGGGATTCGTCATGATTGGACTCATGACGATTGGCGGGTACTTCATGTTTCGTAAGTTTTTAAAACGAATGCCAAAAGAAGATGGACGTTCCCTACTTGACATCGAAGATGATTATATAGAAAGAACGCGTCATCTCTGGACTCCGGAGACGCGGACGCTATTAGATCGTCTCGTCACACCGGTACCCGAGTTGTTCCGCGACGTCGCGATCCGAAAAATCGCAGGTAAAATCGGTCAATTCGCGCTTGAATCGCGTGCAAAAAAAATGACGACCGAACTTGTGGTAAAGGGTTACATCGCTGCAACACCGAAGCGCGATCACAAGTTCTTAAAGAAAGCGCTAACCGAAGAACAGATTGATTGGACGCCATACGAACACTATTTTCAGCAGTAGACTCTATCTCATTCAGATAGAGTTTTTTTATTTGTCGAATTGTGCGATTCGCCTAATGGGTCAAAAGTACCTTTTCTCGAGCTTTATATTACATCGAAATAACGTTCACGAATTAGACAATATTGAAAACGCTTACAGTGAATTGGTATGACCAATATTAATATAACGTCTTTCATTTCGACACGAAAAAAAGGAATGACTGAATTGTTTTTCACAACGCATAATGGATTTATCTTGCAGTCAAGGAGGGTCTATTATGCATGATGTGACACAAGTTTCACAAACGACAAGCCATCAATCTGCCCACATGATTACCGAACATGAGACATTTCATCGGTTAATGCGGGAAAAAAATCGCTTCATCGTTCCAGCTATCATCTTCTCACTCATCTTTTATTTCACACTCCCGATTCTGACGAGCTATACGACGATCTTGAATACACCACTCATCGGGGACATCACTTGGGCTTGGGCGTTCGCCTTTTCCCAGTTCATTATGACCTGGACACTTTGTGTACTTTATAGTCGACGTGCCCGTCGCTTTGACGCACTCGTCGAACAATTGAAAGACGAGGTGAGATCATGAATTGGACCGCGATCGCCCTCTTTATCGCCATTGTCGGACTCACGCTAGTGATTACATACTTTGCAGCAAGAAAAACAAAAACTGCCAGCGACTTTTATACGGCAGATGGTGGATTGACCGGATTTCAAAACGGTCTTGCCATTGCAGGCGACTATATGTCTGCCGCATCGTTTCTCGGAATTGCAGGTATGATTGCGCTTGCGGGATTCGATGGGTTTTTCTATTCAATCGGTTTCCTCGTTGCCTATCTCGTTGTCCTCTATCTCGTCGCCGAACCATTGCGAAATCTTGGGAAATATACGATGGCAGACATGATTGCGGCACGTTTTAACAAGCCTCGTGTACGTGGTGTCGCAGCGATGAATGCGATTGTCATCTCCATTTTTTACATGATTGCGCAACTCGTCGGAGCGGGTGCTTTGATTGAACTGTTACTCGGAATCCCTTATACGACAAGTGTCGTCGTCGTCGGAATCTTAATGACAGTCTACGTCGTTTTCGGTGGCATGACGGCCACTTCTTGGGTACAAATCACAAAAGCCGTACTTCTGATGATTGGGACGGCAATTATTTCATTTCTCGTGTTCGCTCGTTTTGATTTCTCCGTCACGACGATGTTTAATGAAGTCAGCAAAGCGACCCCACTCGGAAGTGACTTCTTGAACCCTGGGAACAAGTTCAAGCTACCGCTCGATACCATTTCATTAAACATGGCGCTCGTGCTCGGTACGGCAGGGCTCCCTCATATTCTGATTCGCTTCTTCACCGTCAAAGATGCACCGACTGCTCGGCAATCCGTCGTCTATGCGACATGGATCATCGGTGCATTTTATATCTTGACCATTTTCCTAGGTTTCGGTGCCGCAGCATTCGTCGGACGTGATGCTATTCTCGCCGCAAACCCTGCCGGCAACATGGCGGCCCCTCTTCTCGCGCAAGTGCTCGGTGGTGACCTCTTGTTCGCTTTCGTTGCCGCAATCGCGTTCGCGACAATTCTTGCCGTTGTCGCTGGACTCGTACTGTCAGCTGCTTCCGCCTTCGCCCATGACTTCTACGGACATATCATTCGTAAAGGGGAAGCGACAGAAACTGAACAAGTGAAAGCCGCGCGAATCGCTTCAGTTGCGGTCGCCCTCGTCTCAATGGGACTAGCCTTTTTCGCCCAGTCGATGAACGTTTCATTTCTTGTCTCGCTCGCTTTCGCCGTTGCGGCGAGTGCGAACTTACCTGTTATCCTCTTTACGATTTTCTGGAGACGCTTCAATACAGGTGGCGCCATTTGGGGAATGGTCGTCGGCTTGTTCTCCTCACTGATTCTAGTCGCACTCAGTCCGAACCTGTGGGCTCCGGACGGTTCGGCCATTTTTCTCGGTGAAGCCCTTTTCCCGCTATCCAATCCCGGGATTGTATCAATCCCCCTTGGTTTCATCGCTGCCGTGATTGGTACACTGGTCACGAAATCAGATGAAGTTGCTGGCAACTATGAACGCGTACTCGTCACGGCGAACACCGGAATCGACGCGGAGACAGAAGTCGCCGCTACGAAAGCAGATTAAATAAAAATGGAGTGGCTCAACGCCACTCCATTTTTACGTGATTGCGATTCGTTTATATTTTTGATACATGGCGATTCGCCACGGGACAATCATCCCCCAAGCAATCAAATAGAACAATCCGCCTGTAGAGAATAGATCGACCTCATGACCGACCCAAACCTTCATTGCTGTACGGATGGCAAGGAGTGCGAACACGACCACAAAAAATGCTTTCGATCGTGAGAGATACACTTCGCCGTCCCGTTTTTCAAAATTGGATGTCTTAATCAAAAACAGACTGAAGATGAGTCCGACCGCAAGGGCCTCAGCCACTTCGACCCATGATAAGCGAAACGCGGGAATCAAAAACTGAATCATCCCGGTCGTCATCGCAAGTGGTGGAATTAAAATTTTCTTCGCATTCGTCGGCTTTGCCGATGCTTTTACACGAACAAAGCTCGCTACGATACCCATTAACAACGCGACGAGAGTCGACCCCCATAACATTGACATCTCGGTCAACCCCTTAAAATCCGGTGAATCCGACAAGTTCGCTCATCCATGCAGCGAACCGATTCATTCCGTCAAAATATAATAGTACGCCGAACGCCATCATCAAATAGCCTCCGACTTTTGCTACTTTTGCACTGTTGCGTGCTAAGTACTTGATCTTGCCAACGAATGCGACCATTACCAAAAATGGAATTGCAAACCCGATGACATACGCCAACATATAGCCGAGTCCTTGACTCGGGTTCGTGGCGGCTAGTGCGATCACACCAGCTAAAATTGGACCTGTGCACGGTGTCCAGCCTGCCGCAAATCCAATACCAATTAAAACGGTTCCAAAATAACCGCTCTTTCGTTCGCCGATATCCATTTTCTTTTCACGCATCATAAATTGCGGTTGCCATAAGCCCGCCAAAAAGACGCCGAACACGAAAATCAAAATGGCGCCGAACATGCGTAGACTGTCCTTATATTGGATGAAGACGTCTGCAATCAATGAAGTCGACAATCCTAGTACGAGAAAGACAATCGAAAAACCGAATAAGAACGAAAATGTGTGGAACCAAGCTGTACGCTGTTTTAATCCTTCATTTTTTAACTCAGATACGGAAACCCCAGTAATATACGAGAGAAAGACCGGATACAACGGGAGCGTACATGGTGACAAGAACGATAAGACGCCCGCCCCAAATGCGAGCCATAATGTGACTTCCATGACGATTTCCACCTTTCACGACCATTATAGCGAAAACCTATTTAAATTGCTCGAATCTTTTCTTTCAAACCGCAACATCATTTTGTAATTTTTGAAATGGAAATGAAACTTGTCATCTGTAAACGGAGGTGCTAAGATTTGGATATTCCAGTTCACAAAATTCTAATTTACATGATGGGGGAACGAACGTGGCAGTCACCGCAGCAGATACACTACACCAGGCCATTGAACAAAAACGTGATGAACTGTATAAAATCGCGTCAAAGCATTCTTGGACCTCACCCGAAGTCATTTCAGTAAGCCAAGAACTTGACTCTTTAATCACTCGTCATGTCCTATCAAAGCATAATAAAGAGAAACTTCATTCTTGAAACTTGACAGCTCGTCACCTTGTGTGGCGTGCTTTTTCCATGGAAAAAAGGACACCTGAATAGGTATCCTTTCCAAATCAAGACATCAGACGTTGTCCGGATTGCAGTTCATACATCTTTTTGTACAGTCCGTCTTGTTTCAATAACTGTTGATGATTGCCGCGTTCCACGATTTCACCACGATGCAAGACCAAAATTAAATCTGCATCTTGAATCGTCGACAGGCGGTGGGCGATTGCGATTGTCGTCCGACCACGACGCATCCGATCGAGCGCGGTTTGTACACGCTCCTCTGTTTCGGTATCGATCGAGCTCGTCGCTTCATCGAGAATAAGCACTTTTGGATTACGTGCGACCGTACGGGCAAATGCGAGCAATTGACGCTCCCCGCTTGAGAACGTCGCTCCACGCTCTCCGACGACATGACCATAGCCAGCGTCCAACTTTTCAATGAATGTATGCGCTTGGACGAATTCAGCAGCTTCACGCGCGCGCTCAGAATCGATGACTGGATTGAACAGCTTCAAATTCTCTTCGATTGTTCCCGTAAATAAGAATGGGTCTTGTAGGACAAGCCCGACTTGTTGACGAAGCTCTTGCTCCTCGAACTGTTCGAGCGGTTGCCCGTCAATCGTGATGCGACCAGATTCATATGGATAAAAACGTGTCAACAAATTGATGATTGAACTCTTACCGCTCCCAGTATGACCAACGAGCGCAACCGTCTCACCTGGTTTAGCAACGAAAGAAATCTGTTTCAACACGTCAACTTCTCCGTCGTAACTGAATGTCACATTTTCGAACCGAACTTCCCCATCAGTGATTCGTGCTTCACCAGGCATCTGTTTACCTGGAGCCGGTTCATCCGTATCTAAAATTTTGAAGACACGGTCGGCCGATACGACGGCTTGTTGAAATTCGCTTAATCGTTGCATGATATCAAGCACGGGACGGAAAATACGTTCAATATAGCTGATGAAAGCATACACGACCCCTACTTGAACTTGTTCACTCATCGAGAGTACCCCGTAATAACCGAGCAGACCGATGATGGAGAAGGCGAGAAGCAATTCGATAATCGGGCGGAGTAACATGCTATCGAGTTTTAAGTTCCGATATCGTGCCTCCTGATGCGCTTCGTTCGTCTCTTCGAACTGACGAATGAGACGCTCTTCTTGACGAAATTGTTGAATGATGCCCATCCCATTGATGGATTCGTTCAACTGGGCGTTGAGTTGTGACAACAAATCCCGCACTTGCGCGAAATATTTCGTCGAGAAACGACGATACGCCCAAATGATAAGCCAGAAGAGAGGCAACAAGATGAGTCCCATCGTCGCGAGCGGGGGCTCCAAGATGTAGAGGAAGATATACGTCCCAATCAACTGAACGGCAGACTGAACGAACGTACTCATCACCCCGACATAGAGCTCTTTTACGGCCTCCGTATCATTCGTGATACGCGATACAAGGACTCCCGCTGGTGTGCGGTCAAAGTAGGCAAGTCGCATCCCCATAACGTGACGGAAGATGTCCATCCGAATGTTTTGCACAATTTTTAAGGCGATTTTTTGAAAAGATATGGATTGCAGATAGTCAAATACAATCGCCGACAAATGAAGCACCATATAGACAGCAAAAAGAGCGATGACCCAGTTCGTCGGGTAGACACCTGGTGTGACGAATTCATCGATAAACACTTTGATTAGAAACGGCCCTGCCAACTTTGCACCTGTCGCAATCAAGAGAAATACGAAGGCAACACTTAGCGGTTTTCCGTACCGTTTCGCGTAACTGAGCAGGCGCTTGATGACTTGCCATTCTTGGACATCATGTTTCATCGTGTCCCCCCCCTTCTACAATCGCTTCAAGTTGCTGACGATCATATGTCTCACGATACCAGCCCGTCTCTTGAAGCAATGCCTCATGGCGACCTCGTTGAATGATGTTTCCGTCCTCAATCACGAGAATCTCGTCAGCGTGTTCTACAGCCGAAAGACGATGTGCGACAATGACGCGCGCCTGATCTGGATTACCGACTCGAAAATGCTCGATAATCGACTCTTCCGTTTTCGCATCGACCGCAGATAGGGCATCATCTAATATCAATACATCCGCCGCTGTCATGAGCGCCCGCGCGATGGAAATCCGTTGTTTTTGTCCTCCTGATAATGTGACTCCACGTTCACCGACGAGTGTCGCATATCCTTCCGGAAGACGGACAATATCTTCATGCACCTCAGCAACCTTAGCTGCTTCGATGATTTCTTCCATGCTCGCTTCAGGCCTTCCGAACGCGATATTGTTCGCAATCGAATCCGAGAACAAGAAATGATCTTGTGGAACGACCGCAATTTTATCCATCAGAAGTGATTTTTTCACTTGGCGGATGTTGATCCCACCGATTTTAATCTTTCCATCTTTCACATCATACTCACGCGTCAATAGACGGACAATCGTCGTCTTCCCTGCACCTGTTCTGCCGACAATCCCGATTGTTTTTCCACGTTCAATCCGAAAATGGACATTGTGGAGCACAACGGTCTCATCATAGGCGAAGTTTCGAATATCGACCTCCACCTCTGAATGAGAAAGGGTCGTCGCAGCCATGCGGTCGTCTTGAATCTCAGGTTTGACGGCGAGCATTCGCTCAATTCGGTCGTAAGACGCGCGTCCACGCTCCACGATATTGAACAACCATCCAAAGGCTAACATCGGCCATGTCAACAGTGCCAAATAAGCTGTGAAGCTGACAATCTGTCCAATCGTCAATTCGCCTTGTTCAATCAAGACGGCTCCATACCCGACCGAAAGGATATAAGACAATCCGACAATTCCGAAGATGGTCGGGTCGTATAAGGCATCAATCTTCGCGACTCGTACGTTTTTCGCCATGACTTCACTCGATAAGTTCTCAAACGATTCCACATCCCGATCGACTTCCCCCGTCGACTTTAAGACACGGACGCCACTGACGCTTTCCTGCACTTTGTCATTCAATTCTGAAAATGCCGCTTGGGCGACCCCGAATCGGCTATGTAACATTTTTCCATATCGCGTTGTCAAAGCGACCATGATTGGTAACGGTAGTAAGGCGACGAGCGTCAATTTCCAGCTGATTGTTGTAATCATCGTGATGATGACGAACGTCCCAAGTGTCACGCTATCGACGAGTGTTAAAATCCCCGCACCGGCCGTCATCGATACGGCTTGTACATCATTTGTCGCATGGGCCATCAAATCACCGACCCGTGACTTTTTATAAAATCGCTGATCAAGATCTGTGAAATGCCGATATAGTTGGCTACGAAGCATTCTTCCTAGACGAATCGATGCGCCAAAGATAAAATAGCGCCAAAAGAAGCGGGCGACATAATTTCCAATCCCAACAGCAGCAAGTCCCCCTAATAACAGCCAGAGTGTGTCCGACGAAAGCGAACCACGGTTAATCTCATCGACAATCCGTCCGATGATGCGTGGTGGAATCAGTTCTAGACCAGCCACGAAGATCAGTAAGACGATGCCGAGCGCGTACGTCTTCCACTCAAGACGCAAAAACCAAGATAATTGTTTGAATACACGAATGTGAAACGCCCCCCTTTGTCTTTAGATGAAGATTATTCATTAATCGTAGCGAAAGTTTGTTCGATTGTCTAACAAAAAGAGGAAACAAAAAAGCACTTCGGGAACCGAAGTGCTTTCGTGATTGATTATGATTTCTTTTCGTTTTTCATCTGCACGTTCATGGCGCGCATCACTTGGTTGACTTTCTTCTGTGATGGCTTTTGACCCATCTGCATCATCAACGTACGAATCATATCTTCATTGATTGGCGGGTTCTGTTCAAGGTAGTTCATCATGTATTTACGCGCGATAAAGAATCCAATCGCGATACCCCCGATGAGTGCTGCCACGACAAGAAGAATCCAGAATAATGTACTCAAGGCTTTACCTCCTCTACCATATGAAACATCGTTTTTTACTATACACTAAATTGAACAACTTCGCTAGTCGTCCAGAAAAAAAGTGACGGCCAAACGATTGGCCGTCACAACAATCTAACTAGAGATTAAAGTGATTTTACTGCATTGACGACGTTGTCGACTGACATGCCGTATTCTTTCATGAGGAGGTCACCAGGTGCAGATGCTCCGAACTTGTCGATTCCGAGTACCTTACCACCGAATCCTACATATTTGTACCATCCAAGTGTCGCACCCGCTTCAAGTGATACACGTTTCGTGACTGAAGATGGAAGGACAGATTCTTTGTACTCTGCAGATTGCGCTTCGAAGAGTTCCCATGATGGCATCGAGACGACTGCCGCTTTCACGCCTTCTGACGCGAGCTGTTCACGCGCTTCAACGAGAACGTGTACTTCAGAACCTGTACCGAGCAAGAGAACGTCTGCATCTTTCGATTCACCTGCAACGACGTAAGCTCCTTTTGCTGCCGTTTCAATAGATGTACCTTCGAGTTCTGGTAACGCTTGACGAGTCAAGACGAGAAGTGAAGGAGTCGTTTTCGATGTCACCGCTTGTTTCCAAGCTGCAATCGTTTCTTTGCCGTCAGCAGGACGAAGAACAGAGAGGTTCGGCATCGCGCGGAAGCTCATCAAATGTTCGACCGGCTCGTGCGTTGGACCATCTTCACCGACTGCGATTGAGTCGTGCGTCAAGATGAACGTCGATGGAAGTCCCATAAGTGCTGCGAGACGGACTGCAGGACGGAGGTAATCCGAGAAGACGAAGAACGTCGCACCGTAAGGAAGAACACCACCGTGAAGGGCCATACCGTTCACAGCTGCCGCCATCGCGAACTCACGAACACCGAACCAGATGTTACGACCAGCTGGGTCTTCATCGAAGTCTACCGCACCTTTGATCATCGAGTTGTTCGATCCAGCAAGGTCAGCCGAACCACCAAAGAGTGTCGGTACTGCTTTTGCGATTGCGTTCAACACTTCACCGCTCGTTTGACGTGTTGCTTTTTTCGAACCGATTTCGAAAGTCGGCAACTCGCTATCCCAACCTTCAGGAAGGTCATTGTTCATCGCGCGCTCGAACTGTGCTCCGAGCTCAGGGTGTGCCGCTTTATACGCTTCAACGAGTTCGTTCCAGTCTGACTCATATTTCGCGCCAGGCTCGACAACTTTCTCGTTGAATAAGTCATATACTTCGTTTGGAACGTAGAATGACTCGCCTTCCCATTTGTAGAACTGTTTCGTCAATTCGATTTCAGCGTCTCCAAGTGGCGCACCGTGTGATGCCGATTTACCCGACTTGTTCGGTGAACCGAATCCGATGACCGTCTTGACTTCGATCAATGTCGGCTTCGACGTCTCTGCTTTCGCAGCATCGATCGCTTTTGCGATTGAATCGATGTCCGTTCCGTCTTCGACACGAATGACTTGCCATCCGTAAGCGTTGAAACGGTCTTCTACGCTTTCAGAGAACGACTTATGAAGGTCGCCATCGAGAGAGATATCGTTTGAATCGTAAAGAACGACGAGTTTACCGAGCTTCAAGTGACCTGCGAGGGAAGCCGCCTCCGCAGATACACCTTCCATCAAGTCTCCGTCACCGCAAATGCCGAACGTGTAGTGGTCAACGACGTTGAACTCGTCGCGGTTGTAAGTCGCTTCTAAGTGTTTCTCTGCCATGGCCATCCCGACAGCCATCGCAATCCCTTGTCCAAGTGGGCCCGTTGTCGCATCTACCCCAGCCGTGTGGCGGTACTCAGGGTGACCAGGTGTCTTCGAGTCCATTTGACGGAATGATTTCAAATCGTCCATCGACAAATCATAGCCAGACAAGTGAAGGAGCGAATACAAGAGCATCGATCCATGACCCGCTGAGAGCACGAAACGGTCACGGTTGAACCAGTTCGGGTTTTTCGGGTTGTGACGCATTTTATCTGTCCAAAGTGTAAACGCCATCGGGGCAGCGCCCATTGGCATCCCTGGGTGACCAGAGTTCGCTTTTTGGACTGCATCAATTGAGAGCGTCCGAATCGAGTTAATCGCTAATAATTCTTTAGTAGTTGTTTCCACTAATTTCATCCTCTCTGTGTTAAGAAGGTTTTCTACCCGTCATATTTTATCATACTCAATCGTGTGTCACAACTAATTAATTAGTATAACACATTTGATGAAATCGTTTCCTTCTATTGCATGAAATAGCATGTAATCCGTTCGTCTGATGCGTGTTCGTGTATAACAAAAATGCACATCCTATGCGAAATAGGATGTGCATTCGGTATCACTCACCGCGATAGCGCTTTTGATCTTCTTTCAACTTCTCTGGTGTAACGTCATTTCCATCTGGATCGACGACTTTCATACCCATCATTTGTGATTTGAACGATTGACGAAACGCCTTCAAATATTCTTGACGCAAGTCTTGTTGCTCGTTCATTTCTTCTTCAGACAGTCCTTCTGTCTTCGCTTTGTTGGCGAGGAAATTGATTCGCTCCAATTGTCCTGGTGCTAACATATGACTCGCCCCCTCTCTAGTGAATTTGTTCTTATACTTTACAAAATCAGAGAGGAAGAATCAAGTTTCAGCAACCGACTGGTGCTCAAGATATCGTCGATTGACCGTTGCCTTCGAGACTTCATAGCCAAATCCACGTAGCGTCGCCGCAATCTCAGCGAACGTCAAGCCACGTTCACGCAATTGGATAATCTCTTCGATTGGCACTTCAATTCGATGTCGCCCACCTTGATCATGATTTTGAATGTTGCGCTGTGGGTTAAATCCGTTAGCGACCGCACGACGCATCCCACGCGAGATTTTCGCATTGTGAATTTTTCGTTGATATTCTTCGACAACACCGACAATCTCCAATACCATCTTCTCTGCATCGGAAACGACATAGTCCGACGTAGACTGCATCGTCAGCAATCGCACGTCATGCTTCATTAAAGTATGCAAGATCGCAATCTTAGCATTCCCTCGTCCTAAGCGACTGTCGTCCGTGACGAGCACGGCATCGAGCTGAGAAGTGGATACATGGTCCAGTAAATCAAGTAGCCCTTGTCGATTGACTTCATAACCGCTCTCTTGCTCTGTGATGACATCTATGACGTCGGCCCCTAATCCCGAAGCCAGCTGCTGTAATTCTTCGACTTGCCGACTGAGTGATGTCTCTTGGGTAGACTTGTTCGTCGATACCCGGCAATAGATGACGACCCGCATCGCACCACTCCCTTTCATTGCATTCATTTGTTACGATACACAGTTTAAGATTGATTCGCAATGAAGAAAGATCACTCAGCGGCATACCATTTCATTTTTCGTTCGTTATGCTCTTCACGCTCTGCCATGATCTGTGCTTCGAGTGATTCTGCTTCGACGTACGCAACCTCTTCTTCGATTGTCCGCTCTGACGTGACGACCGGATCGACAACTTTTGGTTCCCCTCGCATTTCACCAGCCAAATAAAAAGCGAACATCCCGACTAAGAGCATCCCGACTAAAATGATTCCGTTGAGTGTATCTTTCATGATTACATTGCCTCCTGTATAAGAATATATGTTCGTTAGAACGTTTGTTCGTTTATCTGTTCTCATCATAAAACAAGAACCCGTGTTCGGTCAACACAAAAAAACGAACGAATGTTTGTACGCTCATGTGTTCTTGTGTTACACTAGACACATAAAGAATAGGATGCGATTGCAGGTTATTCGATTATATCGAGGTGAACATAATGAAAAAAATGTCAGCGCGACAACAGCAGATTCTTGATTTCATCAAAGACGAAGTACGGGCAAAAGGTTATCCGCCTTCTGTTCGTGAAATTGGAGAAGCGGTCGGTCTTGCATCTAGTTCGACCGTACACGGTCATCTAGATCGTTTAGAGAAGCGTGGATTGATTCGTCGAGATAAGACGAAGCCTCGCGCGATTGAAATTTTGACTGAAGATATGCCGACAATGGAAGAGCAAGAGTCCGTCATGTACGTACCGGTCATCGGGAAGGTCACTGCCGGGACACCGATCACCGCCATCGAGAACGTGGAAGAGCACTTCCCTCTTCCAGCACATATCGTCGGGTCAGATAATGTATATATGTTGTCTGTCTCTGGGGATTCGATGATCAATGCAGGAATTTTAGACGGAGACCGGGTGCTCGTCCGCCAGCAGAGCACGGCCGACAATGGAGAGATTGTCGTCGCCATGACGGAAGAAGGCGAAGCGACCGTGAAGCGAATTTACAAAGAAGCTTCGAAGGTCCGCCTTCAACCGGAGAACGACGAGTTAGAAGCGATGTATTTTGACAACGTCTCGATTTTAGGGAAGGTTATCGGTGTATACCGGACGATTCATTAATGGCTAGTGGCAAGACCCATACCCGTACGAATCTCGTGGCAACCGGAGCACTCGCGGTTGCCACGCCTTTTCTTGAAATCGATGTTCCGTTCTCATTGATCATCGGTGCCATCATCGGTACACTCTGGCTCTCCCCGGACCTCGATTTGAAATCAGACGCCTATTATCGATGGGGACCTCTCAAACTGATTTGGCTCCCTTACGTAAAGCTCATGCCGCACCGTTCGCTCTTCTCGCACCTACCTGCTTTGAGTGATGTGATTCGGATTGCATATATCGGGTTCCCGCTCGTGCTGCTTCTGCCCTTCACGGCTTACGAAGAGGAAATCCGCTCATGGGTCGACATTCATGGCATGTCCTTCTTTTTAGGGCTCGTGTTTGCGACGACACTCCATACGACGCTCGACTATACTTCAACGTTTTTCAAAAAAGCGTTTTAACCAACAAAGGACCATCTTCGTGAAGTACAGAAGGTGGTCCTTTGTTTTAATTGGAATGATAACGTGTTATAGGGTATCCATTTTATGAATGAAATGCTTAAACTAATACGACCCGATCTTTCCTGCACGCAAATTATCGAGATGAGTTGGAAGAAATCCGATATGGTCAAACTATGAAGGAGGAGAACTTGATGGTAAAAGCATTAAATGAGCTGATGGACTTTATCGAACAGCACTTAACGGAAGAACTTTTAGATTCAGAAATCACAAAAATCACCGGACTATCTGCTCACCATTTTAAGAGGATGTTTTCGTATATGTCAGGAATGACACTTCACACTTATATACGAAATCGACGGTTTTCTATCGCAAATGAAAAATTGGTTCATGGTTCAAGCGTAACAGAAATCGCATATCTCTATGGATATCAATCGGTCGAAGGGTTTTCCAGAGCGTTTCGAGATTGGTCTGGTCATTTGCCTTCTGAAGTCATGAAGAATCACATTCAAAAGTCGTTCCCTCGCTTCACGTTTTATATCGATATAAAAGGAGGAACATCAATGGAGTTCAAGTTAGAAGAGAAAGAAGCTTTTCAAATCGTTGGAGTTTCAAAGCGTGTCCCTATTCAATTCGAGGAAGTCAACGAAGAAATCATGGAACTAGCGAAGTCGATTACGGAAGAGCAACGGGCTCACATGCATGAATTGGGCAATTTATATCCGCATCGTGCCTTGAACGCATCGTTCAATTTTGATGACGGTCACTTAGAAGAAGAAGGTTATTTGACACATATGATCGGTTTCGCCACGACAAGAGAAATTAAGTATGACGATCTCGAAGTGATCTCAATCCCAAAAAGTTTATGGGCAATCTTCCCGAACACTGGACCATTCCCAAACACTCTACAAGAGACGATGGCAAGAACCTATGCAGAATGGTTACCTTCTTCGGGATACGCACTTCAAGACTTGCCAAGCATTTCATTTAGCAAAATAGACACAGGATATGACAACGTATATAGCGAGGTTTGGGTCCCTGTGAAGGTTAGAGAAGAGCCGGAATCATAAAGATATCTCCGCTATTATGATTTATCAAAAAGAGTATGGAGCATCCCAAATTGAGGGATGCTCCATACTCTTTTATATATCTCTTCTATTTAGTAGAGCGTCATGTACTGATCGCGTTCCCACTCTGTTACTTGCATACGGAACATATCCCACTCGATTTCTTTCAACTCGAGGAAATGTTCACCGATATGCTCACCAAGTGAGTCCATCACGACTTTGTCCGCACGAAGGACTTCGAGTGCGTCGAAGAGTGTGGCCGGGAGATCGTCGATTCCGTTTGCTACACGCTCTGGCTTGTCCATCACGTAGATGTTGCTATCGATTGGTTTAGGTGCATTCAAATCTTTTTCGACCCCGTCAAGACCTGAAGCCAAGAGGGCAGCAAGTGCAAGGTACGGGTTCGCCGCTGGGTCAACCGAACGTACTTCGATACGAGTCGAGAGACCACGTGCCGCTGGTACACGTACGAGTGGCGAACGGTTACGTGCGCTCCATGCAACATAGCAAGGTGCTTCGTAGCCTGGTACGAGACGCTTGTATGAGTTGACAGTCGGGTTACATACTGCCGTGAAGGCACGAGCGTGCTCCAAGATACCGGCTGTGAACGCGCGAGCTGTATCTGAAAGTTCCATGTCGCCGTTTGGATCGTAGAAGACGTTTGTGTCGCCTTTGAAGAGTGACATGTTCGCATGCATCCCTGAACCGTTTACCCCGAAGAGCGGTTTCGGCATGAATGTCGCGTGAAGACCATACTTCGCTGCGATCGTCTTAACGACGAGTTTGAACGTTTGGATGTTATCTGCCGTCGTGACAGCATCTGCGTATTTGAAATCGATTTCGTGTTGTCCTGGTGCTACTTCGTGGTGTGATGCTTCGATTTCAAAGCCCATGTTTTCAAGTTCGATGACGATCTCTTTACGGCAGTTCTCACCGAGGTCAACTGGTGCCAAGTCGAAGTATCCACCTTGGTCGTTGAGTTCAAGAGTCGGACGACCTGATGCGTCTTTTTTGAACAAGAAGAACTCTGGCTCTGGTCCAACGTTGAACGCTGTGAAACCAAGTTTTTGCATCTTCTCAAGGTTACGCTTGAGTGTACCGCGCGGGTCACCGCTGAATGGTGTACCGTCTGGGTTATAAATATCGCAAATTAAGCGAGCAACTTTTCCGCTGCCATCTGTCCACGGGAAGACAACCCACGTGTTGAGGTCTGGATACAAGTACATGTCTGATTCCTCGATGCGGACGAATCCTTCGATTGACGATCCGTCAAACATCATCTTGTTATCAAGTGCTTTGTCCAATTGGCTGATCGGCACTTCGACGTTTTTGATTGTTCCGAGGATGTCCGTGAATTGAAGACGAATAAAGCGTACGTCTTCCTCTTGTGCGATGCGTTTAATGTCTTCTTTTGTGAACGTTTTTCTGGCCATGGTAAAATGTCCCCTCTCACATTGCGTAATGGTTGATGTGTGCGGCGTTATCGATAGAAACGTGAAAGCTCACCTTGAATGAGCGACGTCTTATTGAAACGACCGGCTTCTTGAAGCTGTGTTTTCAACAAATGATGTAACTCTTTTTCCGAAACCTTCGGTGCTTCACTGACCGGTGCGGCCGGAGCAGATGCTTCCGCTTCATTTTCACCTTCTTGCTCTAACATGTGGCGAATCGCCGCCAAGTTAAAGCCTTGATCAATGTAATCCTTGATTGCGAGTAGACGTTCGACATCATTAAAGGAATAAAGTCGTCGTTTCGATTCCGTCCGACTAGGCGAAATCAGACCCTGTTCTTCGTAATACCGAATCTGTCTACCTGTCAGTTGCGTCAAATCTTGGACGATTCCAATCGGAAACAACGGGTTGGAGCGACGAAATTGATCGGCCATCCTTACCCCTCCTTTTCTGTCTCACAATGTGAGAATAATATATGACAACAATCCTGTCAATAGATGTTAAGAAAGTTAACATGACAGATTAGTTACAAATGTGTCGGCTGATTTTGGTCATTGAATTCGACCAATCCTTTACCGTGTAATTGGCTCAACGCCAACATGAGCGCGACTTTTACGTGAGCATACGTCAGACCACCTTGAACGTACGCCGTGTACGGTGCCCGAAGCGGACCATCGGCAGACAGCTCGATGGAAGAACCCTGAATGAACGTCCCAGCTGCCATGATGACGTCATCTTCATAACCCGGCATATAGGCCGGCACCGGTAACGCATGGGCATTGACCGGCGATGCCATTTGGATGCTCTGACAAAACGCAATCATCTTGTCGCGGTCACGGAACGTCACCGACTGAATCAAGTCCGTTCGTAGAGTCGTATAGTGAGGATCTGTCTCGAATCCGATCAAGGACAATAGACTTGCCGTCAAATGGGCCCCTTTTAATGCCTGTGCGACTGTATGAGGTGCCATATAGAAGCCTTGATACATCTCTTGAAGCGAGTAGAGTGATGGTCCGGCTTCACTTCCGATACCTGGGGTCGTCATACGGAACGAACACCGTTCAATTAACTCTTTCGTACCAGCGATATAACCGCCCGTCTTCGCCAATCCACCGCCTGGGTTTTTGATGAGAGAACCAGCCATCAAGTCAGCCCCGACGTGCGTCGGTTCGATCGTCTCGACAAACTCACCGTAACAATTGTCCACGAACACATACACATGCGGATGTTCCGCTTTAATCCGTTCGATGGCCACTTTGATTTCATCGACTGGAATACTGCGACGATTCGCATACCCTTTCGATCGCTGAATCCCAACGAGTTTCGTCTCAGGACGAATCCGTTCGAGGACGCGGTCGATGTCGATTTCACGTTCCTCTTTTAATTCGACAGTATCGTAATGGACACCGAGTTCTTTTAACGAACCGCGACCATCGCCACGAATGCCGACAATCTCCTCAAGCGTGTCATACGGCTTCCCTGTGATATAGAGAAGCTCATCACCTGGTAGAAGGACACCAAACAAGGCAATCCCGATTGCATGGGTACCGGAGATGATTTGTGGTCGACATAGCGCGAGCTCGGCTCCAAACACATCCGCATAAATCGACTCGAGGGTGTCTCGACCGATATCGTCATATCCATACCCCGTCGTCGGATTAAAATGAAAATCCGACACTTTATGCTTTTTAAACGATTCTAGGACGCGATACTGGTTGAATTCGGCCGTCTCGTCAATCCTTTCGAAAAACGGTTTGACCCGTGCCTCCGCTTTTTTTACGAACGGCGCGAGCGCATCATAATGTTCAATCTTTTCTTGCCACATACTTACACCTCAAATTGTTTTAGCGTCGCATATAGACGCGTGTCTTCTCTCATATAACCTACTAATTCGACAGAACCGTCATCTAAAAAGCTCTCTTCAAGACGATACATCGCCTCTTTGGCCGGGTGGTAGTGTTCAAACGCCGTCACCGGGAGAATGACATGGACTTTTGTCAAAATGTCCGCAATCTTATCCTCGAGAGCACCTGTCAACGTCACGATATCTTCCGAGGCGATTGCCGAGATCAATAACGGTCCGCCGACGAAGTCTTCCGTGAGACGGTCTTTCTTATTATATACCTCGAGCTGAGGCACCTCACTCGCACCGAGTTCCTCTAATACCGCATTCGTCGTATCAATTTGATTCAGATAATGTGGGTTCGAAGCATCGATGACATGAAGGATCAAGTCGGCACCGACAACTTCTTCTAATGTCGAACGAAACGCGGCAACGAGTTTCGTCGGCAAGTCACGGATGAAGCCGACCGTATCTGTGATCAGTACTTTCCCACCTCGCGGAAGTTCGAGCTCGCGCGTCAACGGGTCGAGCGTCGCAAACAATTCATCCTGCTCGTACGTATCGGCATCGGTCAATCGGTTAAAGATTGTCGACTTCCCAGCATTCGTATACCCGACGAGCGCGACTTGGAATACCCTGTTTTCTTTTCGGCGTTCTCGGTAACGTCCACGGTGTGCGACTGTCCCCTCGAGCTGTTTCGTGATTTCATCGATGCGGCGCTTGATGTGACGACGATCCGATTCAAGTTTCGTCTCACCAGGACCACGCGTCCCGATTCCACCACCGAGTCGCGAAAGCTGTGTGCCTTGACCGATGAGACGCGGCAGCAAATAGTTCATCTGCGCGAGTTCGACCTGCAATTTCCCTTCGCGCGATTGCGCACGGCTCGCAAAGATGTCCAAGATGAGCTGTGTGCGGTCAATCAACTTCATCTCATCTGGGTCGTTCAAGGCGATGCGAATGTTTTTCGACTGTGCCGGTGTCAATTCGGCGTTGAAAATCAATAAGTCCGGCTCGAACTGTTCGACGAGCATCGCGAGTTCCTCGATTTTCCCTTTCCCGATAAAGGTACGACGGTCGATTTGTTGACGCTTTTGGTCGAGTCTGGCAACGACTTCGCCTTGCGCCGTGTCCACGAGTTCGACGAGCTCGCCCATCGACTGTTCATATGTCCAATCATCGGTACTAGGCAACTGACAACCGACGATGACAACTTTTTCACGTTCAATCATGTAATCCCTCATTCCATAAAGTCTCACCTTCCATCTTACCACGAATCAGCGTATAGAGAACGTCCGTTTGTGGTAGGATAAAGGAAGAAGGAGGCTCGACCATGACGAAACGAAGAAAAGACTACCCGCTCCCGGAATTTATTGAAACGTACCTCTATCATCTCGGCGCCAGCGGTCGTCAACCCTCGACGCTTAAGCGATATCGCTACGACTTGATCGACGTGCATAAATACTTTCACGACCACAATGTCGAACTGAACGAACCGACGGACTGGTTAGACGTTCCGCTCGAATCGTGGAAGACATTCGTGAATGACTTCTTAATCGAAGAGAAGCACTATCAACAGGCGACCGTCGCAAGAATCGTCACAGTCATCAATAGCCTGACCCAATTTTTAAACCCGCTTCGTAAAAAGATGCTTGCCTATTCCCAACCGGCACATACGTTGACAGTCGACCAAGTCGCACTCGAATCTGAATTCGACCGACTCGTTCAAACGATTCGTTCGACGAGAGGACTGAGTGAGAATCAGCTCCAAGCTCATCCTTATCTCGTCAATCGGAACGAACTGATTGTGACGCTTTTCTATAAATATGGATTGCGTGTCCATCACATCATCCGTTTACGAATGAGCGACTTGCATCTGGCCGATCACACCTTCGACGTGTATGATCGTCTCGGAAACCGTTTCACGTTGAAGCTGTCACAAGAAGATCAATCGTTGCTCATGAATTACCTGGCTGATATCCCGACCCCGGTACGACCACGTTGGTATTCAGAAGACCCGGTCTTCGTCTCATTCGATTTTGCCCGGATGACGTTCCGCTGGGTGTATGCGAAGAATCAGCCGAAGCAACTGACAATCGTCATGATCACAAAAATGATGCGGCAGTTGAACGAACGAAGTGGACTCGCGCGCTCCGTCACGCCATCGATGCTTCGAAACGCCCATGTGTTGAAGACATATGCGGGCGATCTGACACCATCCGAGCGGATGAATATCACCTGTATGCATAAGGAATCTTCCCTCCGCCGGTATGAACAGGCGTATGAAGAGTTCGGAACTGAATTATTCGAGTCAGACGAAAGACCCGCCCTCTCGTGAAGGGCGGGTCTTGGTCTGTACGATTTCAGGTTATCCAATGGTACAAAGACATCTTGATCCTTACCATCTATAGTCAATCGATTTCTAACCTTGAAGTTTATATAACTTATCGACACTCATCAATGTATTGTTCTCAAAAGTCGCCTTATAGATATCCGGCATGTCGAGTTTTTTCCAAAAGTCATATCCATATCGCGCATCAAAATAATTCAACATGAGAACCATAATATTTCCATGTGTGCCGAGCACCACTTTTTTCCCTTCGTACTTACGGAGCAGTGATATGAGAGCCTCTACCCCTCTAGATTGAGCCTGATCGTTCGACTCTCCCCCTTCCCATGCGAACGCAGGATTTTTCCAAACAGTCTCCATCGCGCTTGTAAAGTCTTTAGCCGGTTCTGAAGTCAAGGTTCGCTCTCTCAAATCATCCGACACTACAACGTCCTGTCCAAGATAATCCGCGATGCCTTTTACGGTTTGAACGGCTCGTTTATATGGACTCGAAGTCACGATATCGATCCCCTCATCGATTAGAAGGTTTGTAATTTCAGCAACATCATGCATTCCTTTCTCAGATAACGGTCTGGCAAATTCGTCTGGTGTATAGGTAGAATGTGCATGTCTGACAAAATATATGGTTGTCATTCGTATTCCCCTTTTAAAATGTCTCGTCGTTGTTTACATACGATGTCCAGCCTCATCAAAAGCTTTAGAATGATGGTTTAGCTGCAAAAATTCATGTCGCAACAACCCGTAGACGACATGATCGACGTAACGGTCATACAGCCACTCCGCATCTCGAATGACCCCTTCTTCCTTAAAGCCGAATCGTTCCGGAAGTGCCCGACTCTTCACATTCTCTGTCGCGACTCGGATCTCAATTTTATTTAGCTTCAAATCTTGAAACCCATACTCGATGATGGTCTCGAGCGCTTGACTCATGATGCCTTTCCCTTGAAACTCTTGTCCGAGCCAGTATCCGATTGTGCCACATTGGATACCACGATCGATTTCGTTAAATCCAATTGTTCCAGCCAGTTCACCTTTATACATCAATGCGAACGATTTTGGGCGCCCGCCCGTTTCAATCAACCCTTTGATTCGTCCCTCTATGTTCTGTTTCGAGTCTTCCACCGTCTCAATATAGTCGAGCCAGCCAAGCCACTCTCGCAAATAAGGCTTCGATGCAATCGTCAGCTTGAATAACTCGTCCGCATCGTCTGTATTGAACATTCTCAGTGTGACATCGTCATTTAGTTTATATTCAAGCATATAGTCCCATCCTCATTATTTATTCATTTGTCCTCATATGTCACTGCAACCTTAATTGGATTGATGACGCGTTTATTTAGTTTTTCAAACGTATCAATCAAGCTATATTGGTCAATGTCCAATTCAAAAATCTTTCTTACGTATGGTGTATGTCGGCTCACTTCAAAATACCACCTGAAATGTTCTTTATAATCCCATCCATCACTCGATCCGACGATATGTAACTCTTTTTCAAAAAAATGCGGTTGCAACATCAACCCTTCTCGATTGCCATCTGACAAAATACAGATAGATCTATTCGGCTTAACAGCTTGTTGAAGGTTCATGAAACCATCATTACGAGCCGAACATTCAATGCCGTAATCATAGAAGCTCTCCTTCACTTCATTCGGGGTATATACACGGCCAACTCCAAACGTATGAGCCAGTTCTTTCCGATTCGAATCCGGATCGATCGCATCAATCATCGTCACACCATAATAGGTTCGTAGATAATAGATTGCGAGTAACCCCATCGTTCCTAGACCGGAAACAATGACCGAATCGGTAGAGGATGGTGCTAACTTTCTAACCCCTTTTGCTGCATCGCAAGACAAAATCGCTAACAACGCTGTTTTATAATCCACTTCCGGCGGAACGTAAAACGCTTTTTGTTCAGAGACAATCCCATATGTTTGTTGTCCATAGAAGGCGAGCACCCGATCCCCGATATTGAGCGAAGTCACACTTTCTCCTCTATCCACAATGATCCCATAACTCTCATATCCCACTTTTCGGGGATAAACCGGACTCGAGTCAGTCAAATCCGTTTCGTCATATTGAGGAAGCTCTGCTCCAACACTAATGGCGGTGGCAATGGTTTTAATCAAAACCTGATCAGCCTCAAGAGCAGGTATTCGTGTTGTAACCCACTCCAACTTCTTTTTACCTACGAGTTTCAAAGCTTGTTGAATCATTCCATCCTCCTACTATGACAAGTTCACCCATATGACAAGTTTACAGAATTAATCAAATTTTGTATAATTATTTTTATATCATTTTATGAAGAGGTGAAAATGTGTAAAAACGATTCGTCCAACCCACCAAATTGAATAGATTCGGAGGAGATTTGTGATGAAATCCTTTTACATACTGCTCGTTAGCCAATGGCTCGCAAACATTGGCGATGTCCTATACATCGTCGCGCTCATTGCCTTGCTGTATCAACAAACTGGGTCCGCTCTGATGGCAGCCAGCTTCCCGATTGCCGTGACTGCTGGTATGACGCTCAGCGGATTCTTTTTCGCCCGCATCCTCAGTCGCTTCTCGCTCGGGAAAACGCTCGTCCTGTCACAACTGATGAAGACGGTCACCCTTGTTCTCGTTCTCTTCACGGATTCGATTCTTGTTCTCGGACCCGTCATGTGGATTGCATTTCTCGATGGATTCGCACGTCCGATTCAAGCCTCGTTCATCCCAAGTTTGGCGACGAATCGTCAACAAGCGAACAGCCTAGTTCAAGGTTCCAATCAGTTCATCCAACTCGCGATGTGGCCGCTCGGGACGATGCTCGTCTCTCTTACGTCGAGCGCCTTTACATTAATCGTGTCACTCGTTCTCTTCAGCCTTTCTACGATTGTGACGATTTACTTCTATCGATCGCTTACAGAAGACATCGTCGATGATGGAACGGAGGACTCGATCACCTTACGCGATAGTCTTACTTATGTAAGAACGTCACCATTCGCTCGTCGAGTGACTGGGTTTGTGACGTATGAATCATTTGTCAGCACGCTTTGGATTTCAGCGTTGCTTCTCGTCTATCTCGAGCGATATCTGCAAGTCGATACAGGCTGGTGGGGAACGCTTAACGCATCATTTTTGATCAGTATGATTGCGGCGAGTGCTTATCTTTATCGGTCTCGACGAGCACCATCGCTACCGTCGACTGCCGTCTTATCCATTGTTGCCGCTCTGTTGTTCGGCGTGACCGAGCATCTCGCGTTTGCGATTTTGGCGTTAGTCATTCAAGGCGCAGCCACACAAATCCGCATCATTCAGACGAACACCGTCATTCAAAAAGAGATCCCGACTACACAACTTCCTTATGTGTACAGTGTGCAACAAACGGGATATGCCCTCGCATTCAGTGTGGGAAGCTTATTGTTCGGTCTTCTTGCGGATGGGCTACCGATTGATTCGGTATACCTTCTCGGTGCATTTTTGACCCTTCCGTTGATTTGGATCGGACGATCGACTGAACAGTCTATGTTGACCGTATCATCTGTATAAACAAGAGGCGCCTTCTCTATAAGAGGGCGCCTTATTTAAATGATTTTCTAACTGGTAGATTCTCCATTCTCACAATTGAAAAGACAACCTGTAGCGATTCTTATCGTATACTAAAAGAAACAAATGATCGGAGTGATTTTCATGTCGAAACTTTCACAGGAAGAAACCCTCGAGTTACTAAATACCTTAGAGTCTCGTTTTACCGAAAATGTTGAACGTCATCCTGACGCTGTCTGGTCTGACGTATTGGAACGAATTCAAATTAATCAGGACAAGTTGACCATACTCGCTTTGATGGAAGAGACTGGTGGAGAACCGGACGTGATTCGTCTCCCTAACGGAGACCTCGCTTTTTGCGACTGTTCAGTCGAGAGTCCGAGTGGTCGACGAAGTCTCTGTTATGACGAACCAGCTCTTGAGGCACGTAAAAAGAATAAGCCTGCCGGAAGCGCGGTCGCCCTATCTGAACAGCTGGGCATAACCCTTCTCGATGAAGAAACATACCGACACTTACAAACGCTCGGTGCATTTGATTTGAAGACGTCAAGTTGGATTCAGACACCGGACACCATTCGTCAAAAAGGTGGCGCCCTGTTCTGCGACCGTCGCTATGATCACATCTTCGTCTACCACAATGGTGCAGATTCTTATTATGCCGCTCGAGGATTTAGAGGAATGATCACGATTTAAGCAAGGCATTGCGCCTTGCTTCTTTTTTATTGCAATAACCAACTAAAGACTTTCGGAATATATATGATGAAAAATAAGCTGACAGGAATCACTGCGAAAAGCCTTAATATCCACGTATATTTACCCTTGAACTTCCTGAAGTAGAGCAGCAACGCACCAAACGCAATCGCATTTGCTGTCAAATTCGGTTCTTCTATACCGTTCTCAATCCATTGCTTGAAAAAAATCTTCCATCCAGGAAAGGGTTCGAGGGCGAACGACTCGTTGAAACTCGGTGTAAGGTTGTATTTCAGCCTCACAAACCAGGCTCCTATATAGACAAAGATGAATAAGAGCGCGTAACACATCAGTACAACGTTCCACAATTTCCCTTTCCAACTCTCACTCCGAAAGTACAAGACGCCAATCAAAATCAGGACACTAAATATCACATTTATTATGAATGGTGGTGAAATCGTCAGAATCGAAAACGTCTCTCGATCTAATACCATTCCCACTTGAAAGATCCCTTGCTGAAACATAGCCTTTCCTCTCTTCTAATATGTACTGATTAATTAAAATACGGTAATTGAAATATTAAGAAATACGCTATATTTCGATTTACTTCATCCGTGCCCTATTTGAATATACTCGATTTCATATACAAATCCACCAAAAAACTGCAGACAGATCGTCTGCAGTTCTCAATTATGCGTGTAGTGTCACATTCAACTCTTCCGCGACCGTTTTAAACGCTTCGAGTGCCCGTTCGAGGTCATCACGTGTATGTTCCGCTGTGACGATGGTCCGGATACGGGCTTTCCCGCGTTCGACCGTCGGGAAAGCGATACTCTGTGCGAATACACCATGCTCTTTCAACTTGTCAGAGAATGTATGCGCAAGCGTCTCTTCGCCGAGCATGACCGGTGTGATCGGTGTCGTCGCATGTCCGATATCGAAACCAAGGTCACGTAAACCGTTTTTGAAGAACTCGGTGTTCGCCCATAGCTTGTCGAACAGCTCTTCTTCCTCTTTCATCACACGGATCGCTTCACGGTTCGCCGCCACGACTGCCGGTGGATGTGATGTCGAGAAGAGGAACGGGCGACCTTTGTGGATCAAGTAATCCCGAATATCTTGTGAACAGGCGACATAGCCACCGAGGACACCGATCGCTTTTGAGAGCGTCCCGACCTGAAGCGCGACACGACCGTCCAAACCGAAGTGGTTGACCGTTCCGCGACCGTTCTTCCCGAGAACGCCAGATGCGTGAGCATCATCGACCATGACCGCAGCGTCATACTTCTCGGCGAGTTCGACGATGGCCGGAAGCGGTGCGATGTTCCCGTCCATCGAGAACACACCGTCCGTCACGACAAGACGTGTGCGATAATCTTGTGTCTCTTTCAACGCCTTCTCCAAGTCTTCGAGGTCGACGTGTTTATAGATACGTCGAGCCGCTTTCGTGAGGCGAATCCCATCGATGATTGACGCATGGTTGAGGGCGTCACTGATGACGACATCCTCCGGTCCAAGCAGTGCAGACAATACCCCGAGGTTCGTCGCGAATCCTGATTGGAAGACGAGTGAGGCCTCCGTATGTTTGAACTCCGCGAGTTCGCGCTCAAATGCTTCATGCATCTCGAACGTTCCGGCAATCGTACGGACTGATCCCGTTCCTGCGCCGTATTGCTCGACCGCTTCAATGGCTGCCTGTTTCAGGCGCGGGTGGTTCGCAAGTCCGAGATAGTTATTTGACGACAGTTGGACGAGTGACTTTCCATCGATTGTCACTTCATTCCCTTGTGCTGATTCGAGTGGGACGAGCTTACGGAACGTCCCTTGTTCTTTCATCTCATTGATTGCTTCTGTAATATGTTCAAATGCCATGTTGTTTCCCCCTTTATGGTATTAAGACGACCTTCCCACATTTCCCTGCCCGCATGAGTTCGAATCCTTTTTCGAACTCCTCGAGCTTGAAGACGTGTGTGATGATCGGTTCGACGTTCAGCTGACCCGTCGCGAGCATCGTCGAGACCTGGCCCCACGTCTCATACATCTTACGTCCTGTGATCCCTTGGACGCGGACCCCTTTAAAGACGACGTCCCGTGTGAGATCGATGGCGACCGGACGGGCCGGGAGTGACAAGACGTTGACGTCCCCGCCTGCCGTGACCATCTTAAACGCTTGATCGATGGCAATCGGATGACCGCTCATCTCGCAGACGACATCGATTCCGTCCCCGTCGGTCTCACGTTCAATCAATTCGAGCGGATTCTCCTCTAAACTGTTGATGACGACATCGGCCCCCATCTTTTCGGCAAGTTGTAAGCGATATGGATTGACGTCAATCGCATAGACACGACTCGCCCCTGCTGCTTTGGCGACACCGACCGCCATGAGTCCGATTGGGCCACAACCGACGATGGCGACCGATTTAGCTGACACATCACTCGCCAACACCGTGTGCACCGCATTCCCGAGCGGTTCTTGAATCGATGCCAGTTTCGCTGGCATCGACTCCGGGTTCACCCATAGGTTCTCTTCGGGCATGACGACGTATTCTGCGAAGCAGCCTTGCGTGTCCACCCCGATGATTTTTGTGTTCTTACAGATGTGGTACTGCCCGCGCAAACATTGTTTACACTGATGACAGACGATATGCGTTTCAGCAGACACCGTCTGTCCGACTTTGATCCGCTTCGTCCCTTCTCCGAGCGCCACAACTTCCCCCGAAAATTCATGACCAAATACGTATGGTGGTTTGACGCGGCTCTGTGACCATTCATCCCACTCATAGATGTGGACATCGGTCCCGCAAATCGATGTCGCTTTGACTTGAATGAGCACTTCTCCAGGTCCTGGTGTCGGAACTGGTACGTCGACCAGTTTTGCCCCAAACCCGGCCGTGTGTTTTTGAATCGCTTTCATTACTGGTGTCGTTGATTCCGTCTCTTTGGTTGACACAAGTTGTTCCATTGAAAACGCCCCCCTCTTGTCTCTTATAATCGAACGATACGTTCTTTATCATCTTGTCATAAAATGACGAAACTGAGAAGATAGAACGTCCGATTTACACAAAAAAAGAGGAGCCATCCGCGCCGATGGCTCCTCTTCACAAGAATAGGACCTATGTCCCGACCGCTCATCGCGGCTCAATGATGAGCTTGATGGCAGTACGTTCCTCTCCGTCAATCATAATATCGGTAAAGGCCGGAATGCAAATCAAATCGAGACCGCTTGGCGCGACGAAGCCTCGGGCAATCGCGACGGCTTTGATGGACTGATTCAGTGCACCTGCCCCGATCGCCTGTATCTCACACGTTCCTTTTTCACGTAGCACACCCGCTAAAGCACCCGCAACGGAGTTAGGGTTCGATTTTGCCGAAACTTTGAGTACGTCCATTCTTGTTTCCCCCTCGGGTAGGTTGTTCAATCAAACCAGACGGTCTGATCATCTAGGTGTATTCGTTCGATTTTTGTCGCTCGTTTCGTCTGATCATCGATTGTAATGAAAACTCCATTAAGTTGTTCCCGTCCCTCGGCAACTTCAAACCGAACTGGGAGTTGTGTCATAAATTTTTTTAAAACAGTCGACGCATCCATTCCGAGTACCCCGTCTAGTGGACCGGTCATGCCGACGTCTGTAATGTAGGCCGTGCCGTTCGGTAGGACACGCTCGTCCGCTGTCTGCACGTGTGTATGTGTCCCGACAACGGCTTGAGCACGACCGTCGAGATGATAGCCCATAGCGATTTTCTCGCTTGTCGCCTCAGCATGGACATCCACAAAAATCGCATCGACCTCATCGCGCACTTCTTCGACGAGACGGTCGACGGTACGGAACGGACAGTCAAGAGACGGCAAGAAGACATTTCCCATGACATTGATCACGGCCAATTTCTTCCCATTTTGTTTCAACTTCATCATGCCAAACCCAGGTGTCCCGTCCGGATAGTTGGCCGGACGGACGATCCGGTCGGCGTCGTCGATCCAATCAAAGATGTCACGATTGTCCCACGTGTGGTTTCCCATCGTTACCCCATGAAAGCCGAGCTCCAAAAACTGTTGGTAAATCTTTTTCGTAAGACCACGTCCATTTGCTGCATTCTCACCGTTGACGAGCATGAACGTCGGGTTGTATTTGTCTTTCAAGCGTCCGATTTGTTTCGTCAATATATCACGACCTGGTTTCCCGACCACATCACCGATAAATAAAATTTTCATATAAAGTCCTCCCTCAAACAGAAAAAGCGGAGAAATTCTCCGCTTCGTTTACTTCGCATAATCGACGGAACGTGTTTCACGAATGACCGTCACTTTG